>JAPLSP010000584.1 GCA_026398575.1 Candidatus Sumerlaeota bacterium
GAATTCACCCGGTCCATACATCTGCCCGTCGCTGAAGCGCGACTGCATCGTCAGCATCCGCCCGTCGCTGAAGCGCGACTGCATCGCCAGCATCCGCCCGTCGCTGAAGCGCGACTGCATCGTCAGCATCTGCCCGTCGCTGAAGCGCGACTGCATCGTCAGCATCTGCCCGTCGCTGAAGCGCGACTGCATCGCTAGCATCCGCGTGGCGCGTGGCGCCATCCACTCCCGCGCTCTGCGCTCCAAACCCTTGTCCAGTCCAAGGATGTCGGCATAGGCGTCCGCCCCGTAATAAATATCGAATCGAAAACGGCTCCAATCCGTGCCCTGGGGATAATATTGCTCCGCCTTGCCGGGGATATACATCGTGCCGCCGGGGGCCTGGTAAGGAGGCGCGGCGAACTTGACTTTTTGGAAGGCCCCATAAACAACGTCGCAGTTGAAGTCAAAGGACTGCGGCGCGGATATGCCCGCCAGCGAGCAGACCAGCAGTCCGCGCAGGCTCAGGCTGATACATGTCATATAGTCATTGTGGATGATGTTGTGGTTGAGCAGGATTCCGTCTTCGCGGATATTGTAGCCCTTGAGCCACTCACGCGGCGTCTTTCCATCCAGCGTGATATCTGCACGCGTCAGGTCCGACTCCCGCGCAAAGGCGCTGACCAGCAATTCGCAGCAAACCTCGCGCCACGCCCGCGCGTGCGGATGCGTAGGCGCCATCGCCACGGCCATCTGCAGGATCATCGTCTCCCAGGCGTTTTCCTCGGCCTTCGTGTCGCCGCCCTTGCCGTTCCAGTAGGGAACCTTGTATCCGGGCGCGATGTGGCGGTCCGCCTCATGGACCGTCATGGCCACGACCATCCGGCGGGTTTCGGCGTCCAGATCGTCCCACATCAGCCATGCGGCATTGGCCAACAGTCCGGCCCAGACTGAGGACTGCCAGTGATCGCCCCATTGCCCGCCGGGATTGGCCTTGTGGATCGCCGCGAGGCCCTTGATCAGGCGCGTGGTGCGGCGGATCAGCTCCTCGCGGCTGACGCCAACGGCCTTTTCATCGAACAGCCCTGTCTTCAGCGTCACCGCCAGTCCGTAGGCTACGCTGGCCGGCGGACGGATGGCGCGCTCGTTGTTTGCATTGGAGATTATATATCGGTCGCTTCGCTCATCAAGCTTGTAGGTTTGGGAAATCCATGCCGCGCACCAACGCGCAGTGTTCAGCAGAATCCTGCCGCATTGCTCCTGGTTGGGGCCGGGGCTTGCAGGCGCTGCAAACCGCGTCCAATCAATGCGGCGAATGACCTGCGGCGGACTGGTTGGATCATCCCCCGCCCGCGCCAATGCCGCAGCCAGCGCCATGAAGACAAGCCAGAATGCCATTGTGCGATAATGAGCTATTGCGCAAACCTTATTCATGAGAGACCAATCTTGACTCATCACGGTTGGCTTATACGGTTCGACAAAAAGATGAACGAGTTTTCTTGATGGCGCGACCAGCAGGATTTGAACCTGCGACCTTCTGCTCCGGAGGCAGATTTTAGCCTTTAGCCTCTTTGTTTACACGAAGGTATCAGCTAGCCTTTAGCATTATTTTATAAGGGTTCTGATTTATCGCTTGACATAAGGGCTAACCCTGATTAGCCTCTTTTTGTCTTTTTGATGTTTACAGGGAGTTATCATGTAAACAAGACAGAAGGGCTTGTGGTCATTCAAACAAGCATCCAAAAGGGGGGCGATAATCATGCGGATGAAACTCACCAAGCGCGCCGTGGATAGCCTCAAACCCAGCGAGAAGCCGATTATAGTTTTTGATGAAGAGCTCCCGGCAATGGTTTTGCGAGTCATGCCGTCTGGCGTCAAGACGTTCATGGTCATGTATCGCAATGCGCACGGACAGCAGCGATGGTATAAACTTGGGCGCATCGGCGAAACGACGCCGGATAAAGCGCGTCAACACGCCCAGGATGTTTTAGCCGAAGTCCGACGGGGCGCCGATCCATCCGGAGCCAAGAAGCAAAAGCGCAAGGGCATGACGCTGGCGGAATTCTGGCTGGAGTACCGCAAATACTCAGAGGCGCGCAAGAAGCCCAAGTCTCTTGTCAATGACCTCTCCCGCTGGAATCGCTATATCTCAAAGCTGGCAAAACGGCGGCTGGACAGTATCACGGCTCAGGACATTGAGCGGCTGCTGAGCGGGCTGAGCGCAGTACCAATTCAGGCGAACCGCACGCGCGGGCTGCTCGTGAGCATGTTCCAGGCGGCGATCAAGTGGGGGCTGATGACCGGGCCGAATCCAGCGCAGGCGGCTGAGCGATACAAGGAAGGCCGTCGCGAGCGATTTCTATCTCCGGAAGAACTGGCGAAGATCGGCAAGGCGCTGATGGATTGCGAGCAAAAGCAATTGCTCCCCCGTGGCGTCGTTCCGGCGATCAGGATGCTGGCCTTTACCGGCTGCCGCCTTCGTGAAGTCTTGCATTTGTCTTGGGCTGAAGTGAACCTGCCCGGCAAGCGCTTGATGCTGAAGGACAGCAAAACCGGCGCGCGTTCCGTCGTGCTCAATGAGGCCGCCTGCGAAATCCTGCAAAGCATCCCGCACGACGGCGATTATCTTTTTCCTGGACCGACAGGGAAGCCGCTCAATGAGATTCGCAAGAGCTGGACGAACATTTGCAGGATGGCCGAGGTGACGGACGCCCGCCTGCATGACTTGAGGCACGCGGTCGCATCCGTGGCCGTTGGGGAGGGCGTCGGTTTGCCATTGGTTGCGGGTTTGCTGGGTCATAAGCGGCTCAGTACAAGCGAGCGATACTCGCATCTTTACAGCGATCCGGTACAGGCCGCCAGCGAGATGGTGGGGCGCGCCATGTCTGAATTGATGATGGGGGACGGCGCGGAGATCGTCGAGGTGACGCCCGCGACGACGAAGAAGGCCAAGACTGAGGCCGCTGGCGCATAAATGAATTGAGCATGGGGGCAACGGTGGACTTTATAAACCCGCCGGGCTGGAACCTGACCAGCTGCCCCCAATCCTCACAATCAGGAATCCATTCGCAGGGGGTGGACCATGAAACAAGAAACGTTTGAACAACGCCAAGCGCGATTGGCCGAGAACGCACGTAAGGAACAAGAACCATTACGCACTGGAATCATGGCACGGCGCGGTGAGATAGAAAAACTCCTTGGCGCCCGATTGACATGCGCGGCTATTGACGCCCTGGTCTGGCTCTGTTGGCACTATCAGCGGCGCGAAGTCTATCACGAGCGCACAACCAAACACCCAGCCTTGAAACGTCTGCTTGAAAAAGAGGAGCGGACAATCGAGACGCTTCAAAGCCTGGAGGAAAAAATTCAAGTTTCTCTTGACGAACACGGATTTCCGTTTGAGTTTGACGAACACGGAGTCTTGGTTAACTATCGGAGTGAGCAAACAGCCGATCTTACGCGGATGCTTTATCGCAACCGCGAATTTCGCGAGCGGAACGGCATGGCGCGCAGGAGTATCACAAGGAGTCATTCTCTTGACTCTGCTAAAAGACGTTTCGACTTTTGGTATGGAGTATCCCGCAAGCGTGGACGCCCAAAGGGCGCGCCGTCTGCGATGAATATCCTCTTCGTCATATCCGAAACATTCCGCGAAATATCCCGCAAGAGATTATCCGATTACGCCGCCGCTGAGCTCGTGGCGCGCACGCTGGACGCCGCCGGAATCTTGGCCCTGCCGAATCCTGATGATGACATTTTCACTTATCAGGATGCTGTAAAAACCATCCAAAGCGAAATCGGCAAAGCCGATCCGCCCAAGGAAATCGAAACCCTAAAAATCACAAAAGCTTGATCTGGCGTTGATGTGAAGCATTACGCCTGATTTTGAAGAAACTCTTCACGCGGTTATTATTGATTCGCGCGGCGGG
>JAPLSP010000682.1 GCA_026398575.1 Candidatus Sumerlaeota bacterium
AAAGCATTTACGTCTGGCCGCTCTCGGATCGAGCGGCCTACGGCGCATCGCTAAAGGGTTACAAGAAATGGATATTTCTCGTTGTGCTTTGGCTTTTCCTTGTTGGACATTGGACATTGAACGTTGGACATTGGATATTGAATGTTGGATACTGGATATTGGGAATCGGTCCTTCTCGGTTGGATATTGGAAATTGGAAATTGGAAATTGAGTCCTCACTTCCGCGTTTCGTCGTCATCCAACCCGATCGTCACCCAAAAAATCCGCGCGAGGGTGCGCAACGGGGTTTGAGTCAGGATCATTGCGCCGGAATACGCGACGTGTTGGCGCAATTCGCGCGGCGACATGCGGCACCACACCGCGCAAACAAGTCCGCAACCAACCGCCAGCGCAAAGCAAAGTTGAAATCCGCGCAAACCCCAGGCGTCAATCATCCATCCCACAAAGATCGGCGTCACTCCTGCCGCCAGGGAATTCATGATCACAAATAGATTGGAATAGGCGACGCGATTCTCTTCGCGAATCAGACACAGCATCTCGCGGTTGAGCGCCATGCAAAATGCGGCGGAGAACACGCAGCCCAAGACAAAGACCGGCCAGACCGCCCACTGGCTCCACAGCGTTCCGGGAATCAGCGTCAGCCATCCTATCGCCGCTAGCGAATGCCCCGTCAGCGTCAGGAACATGGACCGTGGCCCGCCGTTGCGATCCGCGAAATGCCCCCAGGATCGAATCGTCAAGGCAATCGCCAGGCTCCCCGCCGCCGAGGCATACATGATCAAATCCGGCGGCATCTTGATCTCTTCTTTCAGATACAGAATATTGGCGGCGCCGAGAAATGAAAGGCACACCAGCCCCGCCGAGCTCTTCACGCAATAGATCGCAAAGGGCTTGTCTCGTAAAGCGCGCAGATACGCGGCGCTGCTCTTCAAAGTTCTCGCCGGCAAATGGGCCTGGCGCCCGCCAGGAATTTTCCAAATCAGCCACAAACACATGAAGCCGGCCAGAATGCCGAAGCCATAAATCCAGAGAAATTTCTCGAGCGTGGCGCCATCATGCAGATACGCCCCCACGGCAAACGCCCAGAGGATGCTGCCGACGTTCGAGATGATCGTTTCGAGGCTGAAATAAAGGCCGCGCCGGCTGCCCGGGACGTTTTCATGCAGCCAAGGAAACCAGCCGCCCATCCCCAGCCCGCGAACCAGGCAAAACCCAAACGCTGCCAGGATCAGAACGTACCATGCCCCTCGCGGGCCCCACAGCGCTACTGCCGCCGGCGCCAGAAAAATAACGGCGGCGGCCGACGAGCGCCCAAACCATGTCCATAAAAGCAGCCGCTTGGGTCCCAGGCGCTCGACCATCGGCACGGTGAAGAGGATCAAAACACCACACAGCGGCGTGAAGGACTGCAACCATCCAATCCAGGAAGGCGGCATGCCGATTTGCCGGGCGAAGATCACCTGCGCCGGGCCGACCAGGCATTGCCAGCTGATGACATTGATGCTGACGAAGAGAAGAAACTTGCGGGCCGGCGAGCCGATATCGCCCAGGCTATTCGAAAGAGCGGACATGAATAAACCGGCCTTTCACGACCGGCGGCGGGGACGGATGATGCCGCGCTTGGAGGAGGCGATAAAATCCGCAAGCAGCAGGACTTCGGGAACGCCCGCAAAATCCCGCCTCAGCGCAGCCAAAGCATCGCGCAAAAGCAGATTCGATTGATAAAGGATCCGATACGCGCGCCGCAGCGAACGAATCGTCGCCTCTGAAAATTTCCGCCGCCGCAGGCCGCGGACATTCAATCCATAGGGCCGCGCCGGATGGCCGTCGGCCAGCATGAACGGTGGAATGTCCTGCGTGATTTTGCTTTTGCCGCCGATGATCGCGTGACAGCCGATCCGGCAGAACTGATGCACGCCCGCCAGCCCCCCGATGATGGCATAATCCTCGATCGTCACCCATCCGGCCAGCGTCGCGGCATTGGCCATGATCGCGTGATCGCCGATCGTGCAGTTGTGCGCCACGTGCGAATAGGCCATGAAGATATTGTCGCTGCCGATGCGGGTGCGCATGCCCTGTCCCGTGGCGCGATTGAGCGTGACCGCTTCCCGGACGACGTTGCGGTCGCCCATTTCCAGCCAGGTTTGCTCGCCTTTGAATTTGATGTCTTGCGAGTCGCTGCCGACGAAGGCGCCGGGATAAACCACGTTGTCGCGCCCCATGATCGTGCCCGAAGCGATGGTCGCATGGGCGCCGATGCGGCATCCCGCCCCCAGGCGCACGCCGGCTTCGACGACGGCGAAAGGCCCAATCTGGGCGCCCTCCCCGATCTCGGCGCCGGGGTCCACATAAGCCAACGGATGAACGGTCGCGCCCATGAAATCAAGACTCGCGGAAAAAAATCTTCAGGATTCGAACACAAACAAAATCTCGGCTTCCGCCACGACCTCGCCGTCCACGGTAGCCACGCCCTTGATCTTGTTGAACAATCGCCGGGACGACAGGACTTCGACCTCCAGGCGCAGCTGGTCTCCCGGCCGCACCATGCGGCGGAACTTGGCTTCATTGATTCCCGCCAAAAAGCCGACGCGCGGAGGCGTATCTACGCCGGTGACAACGATGCCGCCGAACTGGGCCAGAGCCTCGATCAGCAGCACACCGGGCATGACCGGATTGCCCGGGAAATGCCCCTGGAAATGCGGTTCATTGGCGGTCACGTTTTTGATCGCGACACCGCGCTTGCCGGTTTCAACATCCAGCACTCTGTCTATCATCAGCATGGGAAATCGGTGCGGCAGGAGCCGGAGAATTGTTTCAATGTCCGCGCTCGTTTTCGGGGCCTTCACAGATGCTTCTGTCACTCTTGATTCCTTTCCTCGCCTGCCTATATGAAATTCACTGCCTCTATTTACCTGAAGCTAATGTAATGCGATTGAAGCAAGCGCCAGCTTTTGGAGTAAGGTGGCTTGCCGCCTTCTTTTTAGCGATTCAACGGCCCTGGCGCAAAAAAGAAGGCGGCAAGCCGCCTTACTCCAAAAGCTGGCGCCATTCCCATCCGCATTAACCTTATCTTTCTTGGCATGTATTGATGCCATCGTAATCTTCATCGCTCAGCCGGGCGCCCCGCCCTGGCGTTTGAGGAGCGCCACAAATTGGGCATGGGACGCATGACCGCTCTTGACCGCAATGATGTGGCCCTTGATCGGGCGACCCAGCAGATAAAGATCGCCCAGCAGATCCAGGATCTTGTGCCGGACGAATTCATCCTCGAAGCGCAGCGTCTGTCCCGGATTGACCAACCGGTCGCCGTCCACGATCAACGCCATATCCGGCGTTCCACCCTTGATCAAGCCCTTTTGCCGCAGAAAGTCAATTTCCTGTCTGAGGCAGAAGGTGCGCGCCGGAGCAATCTCGGTGCGGAAACATTCCGGCGTGATCACAAGCGACAGCGCCTGACGGCCGATCATCGTCCCCGAATAGTCCAGGAAAAACGTCAACCGCAAGTTATCGGCGGGCGCGGCCACGAGTTCCACGTCGCCATTGCCGTAGGCCACGGGCGTCGAAACCTGGAAGTACCGGCGGGGCGCCGACTGCTCGACCGTCCCCATGGCGGCAATCGCTTCGGAAAGCTCCTGGGCGCTGCCGTCCTGAAACGGCGCCTCCGGCCCTTCAATTTCAACGCGGCAATTATCCACGCCAAAACCGTGCAAACCCGCCAGCAGATGCTCGACGGTGGCCACTTGGACGTCCGGGCGTTTGGGATCGCACAAGGTCGTCTGCCGCATCATCGTTTCGGGCGCGATGTGTTCCACCACCGCGGCGATTTCAGGTTCCCCCGCCATGTCCTTGCGAACAAAGACAACGCCCGAATCCGGCGGCTTGGGGAGCAGCCGCACGGCAACGCGCGCGCCGGAATGAACTCCGATACCGCTATATTGGATCTCGCCTGCTAATGTTTTCTGATAGTCCATCCCCACCCCTGGAACTCAAATCGGCAAATAAATGCAAAGATTGTTAGTTTCTCCCGAGCCTGCCGTCTGGCTCAAGCGGAAAAAGCCGCCGATGCGTCAAAGAATGAAAAATCAACGGCGCCCAATGCGCATTTTTCGGATCAAAACTCCGAAATTTGCTTTTATTTTGGCTGCTTTTTCCACCATTCATTCCAGCGAGCAGCCGTTTGGGCGGGGGTTTCATCTCGAGGCGGTGGGTTGCTGGAAAAGGGTTGCCCGGTGAGCATATCCAGCATTTTTCCAGCGATCTTCAAAACTTGGTCTTTTTGCGAAGCGCTCCACTCCTCAGGCTGTTTCTCAAACCATCCGATCAAAATGGGAATGATGCTGTTCTTCATTTCTTTTTGCTTGTAAAGGTCCTGAAGGGCCATAATGCGGATTTTATAATCACTGTCCTTTTCCAGGCGGCCCAGCATCAGTTTGCTATATGCCTCGGGAGATAGGCGCTGTTTGAGCTTGGCTACCACGTCGCGGCGTGTCTCGGTGTCCTTGCCCTGCTCCGCCTCGGCGACCAGAATCTGCGTCAGCTCGGCTTCGGGCGCCTCCTGCTGCAAGAGATCGAATGCCTGTTTGTGGACGGCGGGGTCGCTGTCTTCCGCCACATACTTCTTCAACAAGGCCAGGTATTCGGCTTTGGGAATCAGCGTCCGCAGCGCAATGAGCGCTTCGGCGCGCTTGAGCGTGTCGGAGGATCGGGCTATTTCTTTCATGCGCGCAGGCAGTTGCGGCGATTTGGCGCCATCCATCGCCTTGAATGCCCACTCGCGCGCTTCCTTGTTCGGGTCATCCAAAAGCGCGGATATCTTTTTTTCCACGTCCGTGTCTTTGATCCATCGCCGCAAGTGCCACGCGGCGACGCAACGCATCGTGGGGAATGGATCGTCCGCAAGGGCAAGCAAAGCCGGCTTGCCGCGCGGATCGCCGATCTCGCCCAGCGCGCCCCCCGCCCAGACGCGTGTCCAGCTATCCTTGCTTTTAGTCGCTTCAATCAACGCGGGAACGGCGGGCTTCCCGATCCGGATAAGTTCCGTTTCGGCATGCAGCGCCCGGACGCGTTCACCCATCTCTTCACCAGGGAATTGACTGATGAGTTCCTGGATATGCTGAGGCGAGGAGTCCACAGGGGCCGCCTTTGTGGCCGCTTGCGACGCCGCGATCGGAGCGCCCGGTCCGCCCGGCATCGGCAGCGCGCCCGAGGCGGCCGGAGCAGGCTTGGCGCCTCCCGCCCTGGCCGGCTTTTGATCCGCAGCCCGCGGGCAGATAGCAAGCGCCAGAAAAATGAAAGCGGCCCCTAAAAATGATTTCATGACGATGGACCCTTTGTGATCAGAGTCATAAATTCGACGCTAATTTTTGTTTGTGGGTGAAGTATTGCGTCCAGGATTTTCTCAAACTCCGTCTGTAAAAATATGCCACTTCGCGGCGCCAGGTGTTTGGACATTTGCATCCCCCGAAGGGGGAAACTATCATAGCCGTGGGTGAAGCGAAGCGAACCCGCGGAAACGATGAGTGCGAAAGGAGGTCCCTGGCGGGGGCCAACACGGATCGAACGGCCTGCTGCATTTCGCTCACGCGTTTCGAATCGGCTACGTAAAGGATTGCTCTTGCGACGGCGTTGGCCCCCTTCGGGGACCGATGATTCACTTGCCTCTACCGTGGGTTCGCTTCGCTTCACCCACGGCTATGATTGTAGTTCCCCTTCGGGGAAAAATGTCCAAACTCCAGATGCCGCTTCGCGGCGCGGCATCCGCGTTATCCGGGAAATCCGTGGTTAAGTTTCAACCACGGATTTCCCGGATGACACGGATGACAATGAACGACAACAAGTTGTCGTTCGGCGCAGGATAATGGCATAATTCCTATGACCGGCAAAACGCTGTGAATTCCGCGCAATAAGCGTCGCGCCCTTCCAGGGCATTGACGGCGTATTCGAACGCCGGATCCTCCGTCAGGAAACGCGTGATCTGAAGCGGATCAACGATCGCAGCGTCGGCGCCGTATTTCTTCGCCAGATACATCATGGCATTGTTCAGAATCGCGCGATTCGGCAAACCGAAGGAGACATTGCTCAACCCGCCAATCAGATGAACGTCCGGATATTGCTCGCGGATGGCCTTGTTGGCCAGGAAGAAGTAATTGCCATTTTGGGGATCGGTCCCGATAGGCAGCACCAGGGGGTCCAGATAACGATTCCCCATCGGGATGCCGGCCTGCTCCATGAGGTCCTGGAGTTTGTTGAGATTGGCGACGCGCTCCTCGGTATTGCCCGGCAGGCCTTTTTCACCCGAGGCGTTCGCGACTACAAGCGCGCCGTATTTGGCCACGTCCGGTATCAGACTGCGGCGGCCAGGCTCCAAGTTGATCGAATTGACCATCGAGCGCTTGCCCAGAGAAGCAATCAACTCCAACCCCTGCCGGATGAGGCTGGAATCCGAAGAATCCACGGTCAATGCCGTCTGGCCGGCCACAGGCGCCACCGTCTCTATCAGCCAGCGCAAATGCTCCCCGCGCGCCTTGGGATCGGTCGTGCACTCATCCACGCACAAATCCAGAAAGTCGGCGCCGGCCTTGATTTGCGCCACGGCGGTCGCCTGCGCCCAGCGCGCGTCGCGCTGCTTGATGCCTTCGGCGATATAAGGGATCAGCCGCGCGTCTCGGGCGATGGCCGCCGCCATGGCGTCGGCGACATCGAGATAAGCCGTCGCGCCTTGCAGGTCAATATATTGATAACACCATCGCCCTTCATGTTCGACCAGTTTTTTGCTGCTTTTGATCAGCTTGCGCGTCGCATTCAGGTTTTCGCCAAGAATCTGCATTCCTTCAATCATGGACGGCTGCCTCCGGGTGGGAAAATAAATGGATTATAAGCCAGTGGACTTCCAATATCGAATTGCCAACTTTCGGGGTCATCCCGGAGGGATCTGGAGTTTGGACAATCGCAAGCCTATGTATAGGCATATTTCACCAAGTTTTCTCGAAGATTAGCGCGCAGACACTCGCAATCTCGCGTTTCGTTTGCAGGTAGAGTCTCTAATTCCCAGCGGATCAGAGACACAAGTCCAGAATCGAAGGACGCCGGGCGTGTTTTCTCCATTTGGGCAAAGGCAGGCAAGCCGCGGTTCGCTTCTGGCGGAACGCCCGTCCCCATCCGTCGGCAAGCAGCGAGCGATAATTGCGAAGAAGGCTCATGAGCGGCCTCCTTTGAGCGCGAAGGTGTTCTTCGCGGTTCGCAGGAAGCGCTCATTGCGGACGACCTTTTTCGCGAGAGATGAAACCACCGACTCGCGCTCAAGGCGCGCGCCATGCTCGCGTTCAATCCGGCGCAGAATTTCCGAGATGTGTAAAGGAGTTCCGGATTTTGCAAGTATGTCTTCAACTAGGTCCAGTTGCGACATACCTACTCTTTTGCGGGGCTTGCATTCGGATGACCGCGAGCGCAGACGCTTGAGCGCCTTGGCTTGGGCTTCATGCGCGATGACAAGCGCATCCAATACTGCATTAGTGATTGTGCTTTCATCTCGCTTGGCGTTGTTGCTGTTATTGCTCATGACAGAGTCCTCCTTTCGTGTGAAGGCAGGAAGACTATCTGGAACCGATGTGGGTATGTCAATAGCAATCTAACGCACTCAAATGTCCAAACTCCAGCCTTGGCCATCGGCCAAGTATGTCAGCTCAACCATTTCCTGTTGCGCGAATGCTTTGCGGGATGCTTTAGGTTTTTGGAGTGTGGTTTTTGCAGATTTCATGGGAGATTTCTCCTTTTCGCGGTATCGCGCAAGCAAGCATTCGTGTCAGTGATTGAAGGCTAACAACATCAGGGAAGCTGGTCAATGCGATACTTGGCTTTCGTCCTGGCGAGCCTCATTTCCCTTCGGAAATCATGTATTCGATGTTGAAGGTTTTTCCGTTGCGCAGGACCGTCATGTTGGATTTATCGCCGACGTAGTGGGCGGCGTAGAGCATCCAGAAGCTTTCCGCCGATTCGCACGCCTGGCCGTCCACTGCCAGAATCAGATCGCCCGCATGAAGTCCGGCGCGCGCGGATGGCCCATTTTTCTCAATGCCGCGCACGTAGGCGCCATGCCCGGATTTCAGCCCCAGCTGACGGACCAGATCGCGCGACAAATCCACGACCTCGAAATCCGCATACAGATTGCGGATATGTCCGAATTTCTGAATCTCGCGCACGACGCGCATCGCGCGGTTGATCGGGATGGCGAAGCCGATGCCGTTCGAGCCGCCGCCGCTGGCCGAAAAGATGAAGGTGTTGATCCCCACGACGCGCCCCATCGCATCCACCAGCGCGCCGCCGCTGTTGCCCGGGTTGATCGCCGCATCGGTCTGGATCATATTCGGATACACCCGCGTGCGCCCCTGCTCGGGCGAGAAGGAACGCTTGAGCGCGCTGATCACGCCGTGCGTGACGGTTGGATGCGGATCGCCGATCAGATTGCCGAACGGATTGCCGACGGCCAGAACCCAGTCGCACGTCAGGAGTTTGTCCGAATCTCCGATCTCCGCCACCTGACAATCAGACAGGGCAATCTTCAAAACCGCCACGTCCAGCACCTTGTCGGCGTCGAGGAGTTTGGCATTCAGCTCGCGCCCGTCGTTGAGCGTGACGAAAAGGTCCTCGGCCTCTTCCACAACGTGCTGGTTCGTCAATACCAGACCATCTTTGCCGATGATGATGCCGGAACCGAGATAAGGGATTTTTGCTTTCCGTTCGATGCTGTACGGCATATAAAACGGTGAAAAGAAATCGCGCATCCAGGCGCGTTCGCGCACCAGGCGCACGGCGCCCACGCTGACGATGGACGGACTGATTTTTTGAGCGGCGGGCGCCAGGCTCTGCAAGACGCCGCCTGCGGGAGACGCCGCCAGGGTGGTTTGCGCCTGAACGCCGGGAGCGGCCAGCGCCAACGCCCGATCGGCCAAATCCGCCGGGCTCGCGCCACGGGGGGCATATTGGGGAATGCAAAATTGAGCAAATACAATCCCCATCAGAATTACGTTACAGGCGATCAGCGCCCTGGTTTTTGTGAAATGGCGGGAAATAGCGAGCATTGGATTTTTCCTCCTCTTGATCTGACGGCGATATTTCGGGGCAATCCCGCGAGGGGAGTCAAGTCATTTGGAAGGCAATATTTGTGCCAGAAATTTTTGCGATTTCGTTTGCCCCCAAGCCCGCCCGCGCCCATAATCTCCTTGCTTGGCAAGAGAAGCTTTTCAAGCAATGGGGATTTTTGTATTATCTAAAGCTATCCCATTACCAAAAAATGAACGACAACATGTTGTCGTTCGCGCAAGCTATGGAAAAATCCGTGTTAATCCGCCCGATCCGCCCCATCCGTGTTCTATCTCAATCTGATTTTTTATGATAGAACACGGATCGGGCGGATCGGGCGGATCATGACGGGTTTTTAGCAACAGGCACGGGCGCCATGAACAAACCATCTAATTATCTGGCGCGGCAATGCGCAAATTTTTTCTAACGGAGTTTGAAAAAATCCTAGTTCTATTAGAAAAGCATTACTATCCAGCGAGGTGAGCCAGCATGGCACTCACAGCCACGATTGGGCAGCAGATTATCCCGCGCGAATACCGCTGGCTGCGCCGGCGCCTGGGTCAAGTGCGTCGCAGCGCCAAAGTGGTGATTTTTGTGGACGCCTTTGTTTATTCGGCTCTGATGCTTCTGGCCATAACGCCCATTGCCCTGATTGTGGATAACTTGTTCCATCTTCCGAATGCGGTCCGAATGGTCTTGCTGGGAGCGCTGGGGATCGGGGCTTTGACTCTGTTTATCTGGCGCGCGCGTATGGCTCTGAAAACGTGGACGGACGAACGCGTGGCGCGGCGCATCGAGGAGTGCTATCCGGAGCTGGAGAATCGCCTGATCAATGCGCTGCAATTGGGCCGCTATGAGCCGAATGAGCGGACCACGGGCATCATCACGCGGATCATCGAAGACGCCGCGCAATTTTCATCGCGCATGAGCTTCGGAGACGCCATCCGCCTCAAACGCCTGTTGCGCGCGCTGCTGGTCATGGCCGGCCTGATCGGCGTCACGGCGCTCTACCCCATTCTCTTCTATGACTATTTCAGCAACGCCGCCCGCCGCATCCTCTTCCCCAATCAGGATATTCCGCCCGTATCGCTGACATTCCTGAATGTCTATCCGGACCGGGACCTGCGGCTGGGGAAAGGCGATGCGCTGGATATCAAGGCCGATCTGGCCTCCGGTTACCGTTCGCCCAAGGAAGCCTTGATCGAATTGGCCGGCAATGATCGCCCTCAATCAACGCCGATGCGGTTTGACGGCGAGCGATTTATGCACCGAATCGCCGACGTGCAGCAAAATTTCTCGTTCCGCGTCAAAGCCGATGACTTCATTTCCACCCGGCGCCGCGTAACGGTTGTGGACAAACCCCGCGTAGAATTGACTCAGCTGATCTATGAATACCCCGCTTATACGGGGCAGGATATCGTCAAGGTTGAAAATTCCGACGGCGTCATCCAGGGGCTGGTCGGGACGACCGTCACGGTGACGGCGATCACGAATAAGCCCCTCAAAAACATGAGTTTGGACTTGTCTGGAGGCACGACGCCCACGCTCAGGCACGAGGCTTATACCACCGTTGTCAAGGATCCCGGTGGCGCCGAACGCAAGATCATCGGCGAACGCCTGCAAACTTCGCTGGTGCTGCGCCAAAATGACTCATATCGCATCCATCTGACGGACGAAGAGAGCTTCACCAACGAGCCGGCGCCCGCGCATGGCATCATCGTTCTGCCCGACGAAGCGCCGCGCATCGCCGTCAGCTCGCCCGCCGGAGAGGCCCAGGTGGAAGTCGGCAGCAAGATCAGCATTCTGTTCAGCTGCACGGATGACTACGGCATTGCGCAGGTATATGGAACTCTGCGCGAGTCGAATGCGACGGGCGAGGGCAAGAACGTTTATAGCGACAAACCTTCGCGGGGAACCCGGCGCATCCAGAACGGCTTCGATCTGGACCTTAAAGGCTACAAAGCCGAGACCGACCTCGTTGTGCAGATATTCGCCCGCGATACCAATCCGGCCGGCGGCGGCAGCCTGTCGGAATCCGAACCGGTGACGATTCATGTTGTGGCGCCGGGCGGCGTGCAGCAGCCCGAGGGCAAATCCGACGCCGCCACCGTCTTTCAGCGCTTGGCCGCCCTGCTGGCCGAACAGCGCGACGCGCGGCTGCGGACGGACCGTCTGGTCAGCCGCGGCGCGGAGAACAAGCTGACGGAAGGCCGCGCCAAATCTACTCTGCCGCGCATCGAACAGCAGCAGGACCTGATCCGCGAAGAGGCCAAACGCATCGCCGAATCCATTCCGGAGAAAGACGCCGAACTGGCGACCGTCAAAACCACGCTCGACGGCCTGATCAAAGACCCCATGGCGCAAGCCATTACGATCGTCTCCGAAGCCGGCAAGTTCACCGACATCTCCAAGATAGACGAGTCGCTCAAGGAGGCCGTGAAGCTGCAGGACAAGATCATCGCCGCCCTCGAGAAATTGCTCGAAGAGAAAAAAGAAGCGCCCGGCGTCAAGGAGAACGACGACAAGGAAAAGAAGGACCGGCTTGAAATCAAGCCCGGGGAAAAAGTGGACGAGGAAAAAGCGAAACGATACGTCGAGGGCGTGATCGAAAAGCTGGACAAGTTCGCCGAGTTCGACAAGAAGATGATAGACGCCGCGCGCGAGCTGGCCAAGAAGAAGCCAGAGGACCTGACCAAGGACGAAGTGGACAAGCTCAATGAGATCGCCGCGGCCAAAGAAGACTGGACGCAGTTCATGCGCAACGTCTTCTCGGATTTGACGCGCATGTCGGAAGTCAAACCCGTGGACACGGCGCAGGCGGAGGAAATCGTCGAAATCTACGCCGAAATCGAGCTGCGCCCCAAGGAACTGCAGGATAAGAAAAAAGAAATATTCGTTCCCGTCGAGGACGGCGCGGCGGCCGAACTGGCCAAAGAGCTGCAGGCCAACCTCGAGAAATGGCTCGAAGACCAGAAGGACGCGATCAAGTGGAACATGGAGGAAATGGACAAGCCCTTTGAGCCGCCGCTGGCCGAACTGCCCAAGGAACTGGAGGACCTGATCGGCGATCTGCTCGAGAGCGAAGAGGATATGAACGACGACATCGAAGACGTCACATCCAGCATGGCCGATTCGATTGACAAGGGCGCCGGCTGGGGGACGGCCGACGGACCGATCAGCAACTTCAGCGCGCAGGGTAAGACCGGCAATGTGATGCCGAACAACAACGAAATGACGGGTCGCGCGTGCGAAGGCCGGTCGGGCAATTCCAACGTCGAATTCGTCGAGAAGCAGGCCTACGGCAAAGGCGGCCGCAAGACGCCGACGCGCCTGGGCGAGGAATCGTACGAGAACGGCAAGGTCGAGGACTTCAGCACGGACCCGACGGGCGGCGCCACGGGCGGCGGCAAGGAAAGCGGCTATGGCGCGCGTGGCCTGACCAGCCCGCACGCCGCGCCGATGGATGGCACGCAAAAGCGCCTGATGGACAAGCAGGCGGACCTGAAGATGAAGGCGACAAACATCGAGAAGATGCTGACGACGCAAAATCTTCCCGCCGGGCAAATGGGCAAAGCCATCGAAAAACTCAACGTGATGGAAGCGGCGATCGTCGAGAAGCGCTATAACGAGCTGCCGCGCATCAATGAACAGGTGATCACGAACATTCACGACAACCAGAAGCTGGTCAACAAGCAGATCGAAGCCAACCGCGAGAAACGCGGGAAGCTGCCGCAGCGCTTCAACCAGGACATCGCCACCGGCCTGCGCGACCAATTGCCCGAAGGCTATGAAGAGATGATCAAGGATTACTACAAGGGGCTGTCGGAGGCGATGCGATGAAATCAAAAGAGCAGGCATTGCTCACGCGAAGGAATCGCGGTATGAGTCTGGAAACCTAGGAAAGCATTAATGCTGAGAATAGCAATAGATAAGAATCAGATTGACAAGTTTTGCCATAAGTGGCGCATTGCTGAGTTTTCGCTTTTTGGCTCAGTATTGCGCAAAGATTTTTCTCCTGAGAGCGACGTGGACGTATTGGTGAGCTTCGAACCGGAATCGCACTGGAGTCTGTTGGACCTGGTGGAGATGAAATTGGAATTAGAGACGATTTTTGGCCGCAAAGTGGACCTTTTGACGCGCCGCGCCGTTGAAGCGAGTCCCAATTGGATTCGCCGCCGCGCCATCCTGGAAAGCGCGGAACAGGTTTATGCTGCATGACGACGACGCCACGCTGCTCGATATAGCGTTAGCCGCCCGAAGAGCCATCGAAGGCATGGGAAGTTGTTCATTGCAGGATTTTTCAGCTGATTGGAAAGTCCAATCCATTGTCTTGCATCAACTTCTGCTCCTTGGCGAGGCCGTCAAGCGCTTATCACAACCATTCCGAGATCGCTATCCCGCCTTACAATGGCGGCAATGGGCGGGTTTACGTGACGTTCTCATTCACGGATACGATATTGTTGACTTGGAGACCGTGTGGAACATCACAACTCAGGAGCTGCCCTTGTTCATCGAATTCATTGAGCCGTTATTGTCCCCACGACCCAAACTTCCTCATGGAGACGCGTCTTGACCCAGCTCCCGCGCTACATCTGCATTCATGGCCATTTTTATCAACCTCCGCGCGAGAATCCATGGCTCGACACCATTGAAACGCAGGATTCCGCCTCGCCGTTCCATGACTGGAACGAACGCATCAACGCCGAATGCTACGCGCCCAATTCGCAGGCGCGGCTGCTCTCGGACCGGGGACGCATCCGCGGCGTCACCAACAACTATGAACACATCTCCTTCAACTTCGGCCCGACGCTGCTGACCTGGCTCGAACGCGCCGACCCGAAAACGTACGCCAGCATTCTCGAGGCCGACCGCCTCAGCCTCGAGCGGCGCGAAGGACACGGCAACGCCATGGCCCAAGGCTACAATCACGCCGTCCTTCCCCTGGCAAACGAGCGCGACCGCCGCACGCAAATTATCTGGGGCATGGAGGATTTCCGCCACCGCTTCGGACGCGATCCGGAGGGAATGTGGCTTCCCGAAACGGCCGCGAACGCGGACACGCTTGCGGAACTGGCCGCCAACGGCATCCGCTTCATCCTTCTTTCGCCCTCCCAGGCGCGCCAGGTCCGCGAAGACGGCAAGCCCTGGCAGGACGTCACGAACGGCTCAGTGGACCCTTCGCGCGCGTATCATGCGAACCTGCCGGGCGGACGCAAGATCGCCATCTTCTTTTACGACGGCCCCATCTCGAATTCGATTGCTTTTGAAAAACTGCTGAACAACGGCGAGTTCTACCTGGGCCGCCTGCGCGAAGCGTTCAACCCCAAACGAACCTGGCCGCAGCTGGTTCACACGGCGAATGATGGCGAATCGTTCGGCCATCATCATCGCTTCGGCGAGATGGCGCTGGCATACGTGATCGAGAAAATCCGGGAGCGCGGACTCGGAGAAATGACCAACTAC
Source organism: Candidatus Sumerlaeota bacterium (assembly GCA_026398575.1). The sequence goes on from JAPLSP010000682.1 coordinate 14,542, forward strand.
GGGCAATATCTGGCGCGGCATCCCCCGACGGCCGAGGTTCAGATCATCGAAAACTCCAGTTGGTCCTGCGTTCACGGCGTGGAGCGTTGGCGCGGCAATTGCGGGTGCTGCACGGGAGGCCATCCGAGCTGGCATCAGCGGTGGCGCGGCCCTTTGCGCGCCGCGCTGGACTGGCTGCGGGATCGCGCCGCCGAGACGTTCGAAAGCGAGGCGAAGGAATGGTTCGAAGATCCCTGGCGCGCGCGCAATGAGTATATCAGCGTGATCCTCGCCCGGGCTTCCGCCGCCGACTCCGCAGGGACCATTGCGAGCGCAGGCGCCGGCGGCGCCTCGCCAAGCGCGGAAGAGCCCGGCGCCGCATTCGTCCGCCAGCGGAGTCGCATCGCGGCTATGCGCGACGACGAAGTCACGCGCTGCCTGATCCTGCTGGAAATGCAACGCCAGACCATGCTGATGTTCACCAGCTGCGGCTGGTTCTTTGACGAGATATCCGGCATCGAGCCGATTCAGAATCTGCGCTATGCGGCCCGGGTAATCCAGCTGGGCGCCGAACTGGGCTTCAAATGGGAAGACGAGTTCCTGACCCAGCTGGCGACGGCGCCCAGCAATATCGAGGCGATCGGCAATGGCCGCTCAGCGTATGCGCGATTCGCCCAGTCGTCCTCCGTCAGCTTTAATCGCGTCGTGGCGCATTACGCCATTGTGCGCGCGATGGACCCCGGCGTTTCGGATCCCGCCTTGATCGCCTACGACGCTTTTCCGGAGGACTTTGAGCGCTATGAAGACGGCGGCAACGTTCTGGTCGTGGGCCGTGTGCGCGTGCGCGAACGAGCCACGCTGGCGCAGGAGACCGTTTCCTTCGCCGTTTTGTTCTTCGGCGGGCGCGACGTTGAGTGCGGCGTCGCGGCCGGCGCCCCGTCCCGCGACTACGCCAAGATCAAACCCGGCCTGGTGGAGGCTTTCTCCAGCGGTTCGCTGGCCGAGGTGATCCGCCGCATGGAACACGCCTTTCCGGGCTCCAAATACCGCCTGCCCGACCTATTCGTCGAAGCGCGCCGCCGCACGCTCGGCGCCCTCGTGCGCGAATCGGTGCACGAGATGCAGTCGGCCTTGAAAAGCGCTTATGACCTGCACCGCCCGCTCATGACCCTCATGCGCGAATCACAGGCGCCGTTGCCGCTGGTTTTCCAGGCGTTGGCGCGCGCGATGCTCGACGCGGCGACCCACGAGGCGCTGGAGGCCTTCCTTGCGCGCAACGACGCTTCGCCGCTGGCCAAGGCGATCGCGGAAGCCAAGCGCTGGGACATCGCGCTCGATCTCGAGCCGCTGACCATGGAATTCAAGCGCCGGCTGCTGCAGGAATTCGCGGCTCTGGGGGAAAATCCGGAATCGGACCGGCTCACTGCCTTTGTCGAAAAATTCAAGAAGGCGCGCGCGATGGGACTGGAAATGCCGCGCTGGGATATGCAGAGCCGCTTCATCGAGCGCTACGCGCGCCTGTCGCCGCAGCTGGCGCGCGAAGCCGAGACGGTCGCCGAGTTCCGCCAGCGCAAGGAGGGGTGGCTGCGGCTGGGCGATCTTCTGGATTTCGAGCCCGAGCTGCTTAAAACTTATGCCGCCGCATCCGAAGGCTCAGCACCAGGCCCACAATCGTGAAGGTGGTCAGCATGAAGGAGCCGCCGTAGCTGAAGAACGGCAAGGGCAGCCCCATGACCGGCAGCAACCCGAGCGACATGCCCATATTCAGGAAGACATGCGCAGCGATGATGGACGTCAATCCCACGATCGCGTATGCGCCGAACATATCGTGCGCGCGATGCGCCAGCGCATAAGCGCGGGCGATGAACGCGCAAAAAAGCGCAATGGCCGCGGCGGCGCCCACGAGGCCGAATTGCTCGCCCAGGCTCGAAAAAATAAAATCGTTGTGATACTCCGGCAAGAAGCGATATTCCGTCTGCGTCCCGCCGCCGAAGCCTTTGCCGAAAATGCGCCCGGACCCCTGGGCGATGCGCGCCTGAAAGATTTGGTAGCCGGCCTTGCGCACGTCGGCCTCCGGATTCAAGAATGAAACGATTCTCGCTTTCTGGTAAGGCTTAAGGTGCGGATAAACGACGAGGGAAGCCAGGATTCCCCACAACAGGATGGCGGTCATCAGGCGGCGCTGTATATTTGCAGCCCAGAACATGGCAAGAATCACGAACATGAGGATCGCCGCCGTGCCCAGATCCGGCTGCGCGGCCACCAGGGCAAAGGGAAAGAAAATCACGGCGCCCGCCTTGAGCAGGCCGGGCTTCAGGTTCTTGCCCCGCAAGGGCGTATGGCGCGATAACACCCGCGCGACCAGCAGCGCCACGGCGATCTTGGCGGGCTCCGACGGCTGCAAGTGCAGCGGGCCGATCGGAATCCAGCTGCTCGCGCCCTTGATCCGGTGCTGATGATGAATCAAAAGAAAAAGCAAGGCCGCCAGCGCGGCGAGATAAAAAATCAGCAAGCCTTTTTCGAGCGATTCGCTTTTGAGGAACAGAAGGACAAGGACCAGCCCCAAGCCGGCGCAAATCCACACAACCTGCTTTTTGGCGAAGCCGGCGTGAGCGGGAACCGGAATCGTCGCGCCGAAGAGCGTCACAAGCCCATAAGCCGCCAGCGCCAGCGTCAGCGCCATCAGCGTCAAATCGAAATCCCGCCAATAGCGGGAAATAGGAATCTCAAATCCAACCATGCGTTAGTTCACAGTTCCGAGTTCATAGTTCCGAGTTCACAGTTCCACGTTCGGAGTTCCATCTTTAGATGGTGTTTCCCTCCAACCTTCAGGTTGGAGTCAGTTTCCGAAAATCCCCATCCTTTGCTTGCGCTCTCAATTCCGGCTTCAGCCGCGCCCCTCACCTATCCGGAGCATACAACTCATAATTAAAGATCCGCGATCCCTCAATCGCCCCGCTGAAGCGATAGTTGTTCCTGATCGCCTCCAGCATCCCCGCCGTATAGTTCGCATAATAATCCTCTTTTTCAATCCGCCGCCCCGTCACCAGCAAATCCCAACGCTTGCCGGCGAATCGTTCCACCATCGGGGCATCGCTCCATTTCCCTTCGCGCGCCAGCTGCGCCATGATGAACGGCTGCCACGTCACCGGCTTGCCCGCGCGAATCTCGAAGATCGGCAATTCCGTCAGGAACGATCCTCCCGCGCTGATCACCTTCTTGATCTCTTCTTCCACCGCCTGCCCCATCGCCACGTCCTTCGGCCCCGGATTTGAGGCCGTGGCCGTGAAGCGCGGCGGAATCGGCGCATCCAGCGCCCACTCGGCTCTCGGCGGAATCCATACAAACAGCCTCCCGCCCGGAGCAAACGGCGTCAGGATAAAGAACGAATACGCCATGCAAAGCAGAATCGCTGTAGCGCCCAGCGCAGTGGCCATCTGCGCGCTCCACCCTCCGCCCCCGGCCATCCGTTCTTCGCAATCCAAAAAATTATTTTCCGGAGACAGCCGCCAGCCCATGCGCGCGCCGAGATAAAGGCAGATGGCCGCCCACGGGTCAATCATATAGTTATACGAGACCCCCGCTTTGGCGAATCCAACCAGCGATAGAAGACAGGGAATCAGGAAAAAGAGCGACCAGTCTTGTCCCTTACATGATTGACGATTGACGATTGACGATTGACGATTGCCAGCCTGTGCGCGGCGATGCGCGATGAACTGGACGATTCCGGCCAAACCGAAGGACGCGAGCGCCAGCCAGATCAGGAATCCAAATCGCCACAAATGCGCGGCATAGAGGCGCAGCTGCGGCCAATAAAAAATATTGCGATTAAAAGAAACCGTATGGCGGAGATATTGTCCGCCCGTCAACAGATGCAGGAGTCCGGCAATCGCAAGAACGCTTGCGGCCAGCGCCAGCGCAAAGATCACGCCCCATCGCCGCCGCCGCCACATCAGAAATAAACATCCCGCCAGCGGCGCCATGATCTGGGATTGTTTGGTGAAAAGAGCAAGGGTGAAGCATACGCCGGCGCCCAATACCGCAAAGAGGGCTGATCGTTTTCCCGGCACGGAATTCGCGGATTGAGCAGAGCCCAAAGATCGAGTGGCCGCGACGAATTGAGCCATGCTCATCGTCTGAAGAGCCTGCGCCATGACCTCATTATCCAACGCCCGCACGGCACGCCCGATCAGCAGCAAGCCCGCCAGGTTGAACGCCAGCGCCATGAAATCCACGCGCGCGAATCCGGTCCAGTTATAAACGTCGCAGCTGGCAAAGAAAAGGAAACCCGCGAAAAGCGCCGCCACGATTTGCCGCCGTCCCATGGCGAAAACACCGATAGCAATTAGGACGCCGCAAGCCAACTCGGAAATAATCGCCGGCAGCCGGGCGCGAAACATAGAGCGGTCGGACGCGTCAGACCGGTCGGACGCGTCGGACTGGTCGGACCGGTCGGACCGCGCAAAGGGCAAGAGGGCCGCCAGAGCTTTGCGCGCCAGGGCTGGGCCGCGCAGCGTCAGAAAGGGATACAAGGGGGCATAGGTCCCTGCGATAAATGGAGGCTCTTTGAGCGAAGGATAAATCGTTTCTCCACGATTCAATCGCATGGCCTGATTCAGGATGAATCCCTCTTCGGGATCCATTTGGTAGGGGAACTCCAGGACCGCACTCATGCGAACCGTTGAATATCCAAAAGCCACCAGCAGGGCCAGACATCCGGCGGCCACAAAAACAACAAGCGGAGATATGCGGTCTTCAGTCCAGTTCATAAATCTTCAATCTACGGGAGATACCAATAGCCGAAGAGCAGCTCCTCGCGCCGGGGATTGCGGCGCTTCAAATCATTGCCTGGCGTCCATCCGTCGTCCATCAGCATCGCGCAGGTAAAGATCGTGGAAGCCATTGTCTCGTGAATGGTGAATTCGCATTGCCCGGTGTTAAGCATTGGGTGACACATCCACCGCCTGAAGAAGGGGACTTCCTTATTGGCGGGCTTGATGAAGTCCACTTTCGCTTTTCCATCCGCGGCGGGCGACTGCCAGACAGTGTTGCGGAAATCGGCGTAGATCGGCCCGCCCGTCAGACCGTAAACGGTTATCCCTGGCACGGGATCGGCGATTCCATCGTTCTCGCTAATGGCATGCTGGAAGTTGACGGGATAGACATAGCCCAAGCCGCTGGTCAACGACATCCCCATCGGATTGGCGCCCAGCATGAAGTCGGCGTTCAGGATCGCGGCGTCGCGATATTTCTTCTCGTCCGTCAGCGCGTAAGCTGCCAGCAGCGCGCGGCTGTAGTTGGTCATTACAAGCGCGCCCCAGCCGGCATGGAAATCCTTGTAGCGCGGCCAGGTTTGGCGATAGGGCTGCGGTTCGCTGCTTTCGCACAAGGCGTCCGCCGCCGCGCAATAATTTTTGCGCCAGGAATCCACCAGCTCTTGCGGCAGATCGCGGTCTGCGCCCTTGACGATGCTGTAGGGCATCCAGACGCTATAGTCGCTGTAAGTCATCGGCCATTGAAAGAGCGGCGGCATTTTTGGGGCCAAGTCCGCTACGCCTTCCAGATAGCTTTTATCTTTGGTCAGAAGAAACATCCGCAGTTTGGCCTGAAGCAGATAGGGCACGATCATGCCGTCCTGCTCTTCCCAGGCGATGGAATATTTCGCGCCTCTGCCGCGGTCTTTAGCCGCCGGAATGTCAATTTTGCCGAGTGAATTGCGCGGATCGTTTCCGAAGGCAAAAGCCTTTTGAGCCGCAGACGCATAATCCGCCGCTTTTTCCGGACTGAATGATTTCACGAGGAGAGCGTATTGCGCAGCGGCGGACGCGAACACCAACGAACACCAGCGGGTGCGAAGCGCGAAGGCGTATTTAATGTCGGCGTCTATCTTTGGATGCGTCCACGTCTCGACGGCGCCCGAGACTCCGCCGCGCGCGTCCATGCTCGTCTTCCAGACGCGCAGCCCAAACTCCGCCTCATCCAATATATCCGGAATCCCGTTTCCGGATTCGGGGATGTTGAGCTGTCCGTCCGTGAATTTGCGCGGCGCCAGTTCGTAGGCGGTCAGCAGATCGAACACGTCCGCGTAGTGCATGAGGTTGCGGTCCCAATCGGCGGCGTCGTGCCAGCCGCCCACGACGTTCTCGGTCTTCCGGGTCGCGTCCGTCGAGGCGCCGACCACGTCGAAGCGCTCGAATTCCTTGGGAACTTTGAAGGCGCCGACGCCGAACTGAATATTCTGGCATTCATAGACCGGGGCGGTGTGGCAGCGGGGGCGCGTCCAGGCGGTGTATGGCGCTTCGAGCGCGACGCCGCATCGCTGGTGAAAAAGCCCGCGGCAGGCGACGTAGAAGGCTTCGCCATAGACGTCCTTGCCGTGGCGGAACGTCCAGCTCCTCCCCACCCCGGGGATGCTGATGAAGAACTCGCCAACGTCTTTGAGCGGCGACAGGTCCATCTCATAAACGTCCTCGCCGCAGATCGGCGGGCGCTTGGCCGGATCATCGTTCTTGCCCGGCGGCACGGCGAAGAGCGGATTCTTTTCGCGCAACTTGATCTCGCCGATATAGACGGCCTGACCGGTGGCGGCGGAGATGATACTGAATTGTTTTGCGTAGGAAAAATCCATTGGGCGGAACTCATAGAGACAGGCGCCCAGGTAAGCGCGCTTTTGTCCGGCGGAAGGGAGATAGCCCACCTGATTGACCTTGATGGCGCGCGAGACGGTCCGCATTTCGTCAAAGAGGAACGTGACCTTCTTGCCGTTCTTGAGGGAGATCGTGTAGGTCTTTCCCGTTTGCAGCGGCTGCGGCATTTCAAGGTAGCAGTAGTGCGCGTAGTGGATGCTCGGGCCGCCGCGAACCTGTCCCTTGCCCAGCGACACAAGGACGCGCGTCGCGCGCAATGGCGAAGCGGCGGAACGATAGGCGGGATCGTCGCCGCTGGCGATCGCAAAAAATTCCGGCGAGTCCATTTTGCGCTCACCGACCGCCTCGCGCGCCTGCGTCATGTATTGATCGCGAATCTTGGGCATGGCCTTATAGGCGGTCCAGTTGGGCTTGCCGGCTTTTTCGCTCGCCTCCCAGGCGTCCACGTTTTTGAGCAACTCGCCGTGAGAGAGTTCATTGATCTTGGCGACCACCTCTGCCAGGTCCGTCGTCGCCACAATCACCCAGCGGCTCGATAGCAGCAGCAGTTGCTCCACGCCTTCGTACTTGGGAATGTGGACCGGATATTTTCCTTCGCGGGCGGCAGGCAGACGGTCATAAGCCACGCTCTTGGATGTTTGGGCGCGCGCGCCGGCCGCCGATACGCAAATCAGGAGCGCGGCGCATAGGACGCCCGCGATTTTTTGAGGATGGATGAATGCGAATCGCAAATCGTAAATCACGAATCGCAAATCGTCAATCGTAAATCGTAAATCGTAAATCGCCATCATGGTCCGCTCCATGCTCTCACCATTTGACCTTCTGCGGCGTCCATCTCAGATTGATATGCGGCACGCCCTTCTCGTCGAAGTCCATCGGATCCATCACGAGCCGCGGATCGCTGATATCGGCGGGCAGAACGCCGTGGCAGCAATACCAGAAACGTCCGTCCGGTCCTTTGAACGCCGAGCCGTTGCCCGCTTTGATGAACGGGATCATGCGCGGCTGGGTATAGAGCTTTTCATTTTTCCGGCAGACGCCTTTGTCCTGCGCGCCATAAATGGGATTGCGCCGGTACTGCTGCCAGGGGCCGCCCACCTCCGGCGCCGCCGCGAAGCCCACCTCGCAACCGCGCGCGGAGGATGAATAGAAACAATAATAGAGCCCGTCGTTCTTGATGACCGACAGGCTTTCGATCTCATCCTCCCACCAGTCCTGATCGCTTTTGAAGCACTGTTTGAGCGGGCTGGAGATGACTCCTTTATCGAGGTCAACCTGTCCGCAGCGTGGGCCGCTGATGAAAATCCATGTCTTGCCATCGTCGTCGCGAAACAACGTCGCATCCGTTGTGAAGCGGATCATCGGCTCTTTTTCGGTGACTGACTTATAGGGCCCAAGAATGTTGTTTGCGGATGCGAGACCGACGGAGGGCGGCTTCTTCGGGTAGCGTTCATCCGGAGAGATGAACAGCAGATAGTATTTGCCGTCTTTGATGAAGAGCTCCGGCGCGCGAAATCGCCTCTGGCACCAGTCTTGAGGCGAGGGGGTGAAGACGAATCCCTCACATTTCCAATTGAGCATATCCTTCGAGGACCACACCTTTACGCCGGTGCTTTCTTCGATGCTGTCGAACGGGCCGTAGCAGCCCGTCAGATACCAGGTCTCGCCGGACTTCACGATCTGCGGATCGCGGATCGGCTCCATGGTCATGATGGGATTCTGGTAGGTGAACGTATCGGCAGAAACGCGGGGAGACGCGATGCAAACCAAGGATAGCATCAACGCGCTGATGATTCGATCTATGATTGTATTCATTGAGGCGATCCGTTGTTGGGGCGTTGGGCGATAAGATTGCGTTTGGTGTGACAAAATAATGTGTGACAAAATAATTTTAGCGATTCCTTTCAAAGGCTTGGGGGGCTGGGATGCGTTTGAATTTGTCTCCGCTACTTTTGTTTCCAATGCGCCGCGTCCGTCAGGAATTCATCCTGCCATTTTTTGTATTCGGTGATTGGCGCCTGTTTGAAATCGGAAACCGGCAAGAGGGGCGTGATGCGATTGCGGAAGAACCATCGCCCCGCAAGCTCGAATCCGCTTGGCGCCTTCCCTTTTGTCTCGTTCATCCGCCCGGCCATCTGCGCGCCCGGCGCCAGCCATTGATAGATTTCCCATTCCTTGACGCCGCTCCAAAGCCGGTAGTGCGGAGGTTGGTCTTTCGGCTCGGCGTGGAGCGTTGTTTCGGAATAGCCGCCGCTGAACGGCAGGATCGCGTCGCACTGTTGTTCGCAAAAAGTGAGGACGTCGGGCCCCAATTTTTCGCGCAGGAATTGCATGAGCTTCACGTCCTCGAATGAATTTCCGAAACTGTCGAGGTAGAACAGTGTGCAGCCTTTCTTCTGCATGTTTTCAAAGCGCCGCCATAACATATCGCGATGCCCGGCGTCGTCGGGATTGATTGAGATGACCCGGTCTTGCTTCCAATCCATCCGCACGGCCATATCGCGCGGTCGCGCGGCGACGCCGAGCTTCATGCCGGCTTCCTTGAAGCGTTGCGCGATGGCGGGCCAATGGCGCTCCACTTCCGGCGGCAGCACGTCGAAGTCCGGGCGGTACATCGCGCCGCGCGGATCGTCGCCGCCCTGGCCCCAGACGATGACGCCCTGGCCGCCATATTGCGCCAGCGCGGGAATAATCGTGTCGCAAAAAGCCTTCGCGCCCTCGGCGGTATCTATGCGCCGGTGGCCGGGATGAAAGCCGTAAGGGTTCGTCGCCGAAACCACCCGCTGGCTGTGATTGAGGTAGTCGGTCACGATCCAGCGGTAGTCGGCCTTATAGCGCACGGAGCCGAACGTCTTCTGGAAATGTTCGCGGTAAGGTTCGAGCAAATGTTTCCAATCCACGTCGGGACTGACGCGCAACTTCATGTCGAAGGTTTTCACGCCGCGTGGCGGAATCGGATCGGCCACGAAGTAGAGCAACTTGCGCGACGGCAGTTTCTCACGCTTGCCTTGATTCCAGTCGGTATAGTCCCAGAGGATCAACGTCCGCGCGAGGCCCGTGCGCCACGGCGAAACGCCCACGCCCGCCGCGTCGCCGCGCGCGTAACTTCCGCCGATCTTCGCGAAATCGCTCGGGTGGCACAGCCTGATGCCATGCGCTTGAAAATATGAAATGTGCTGCTCATTCATCACCCCGTCGGGCGCGCGGTCGAAGGTGAACGTCAGGCCGGAAAAGCCAACGACAGCGAGGGGCGCATCGGCGTGGTTGTTCTCGATCCGCGCGCTGATCGTGACGTCTTCGCCTTCGAATGCATAATCGAAGATGCAGAGCAGATCGCCTTTGACATGGATCACTCGCGCGCTGTTGGGGCTGGTTTGCTTGAATTCCTTGCGGTCGGTCTTGCCGGCTTTGACCGCGCCCGTTCCGGCCTTGAACCAATCTTCGGCATTGAAGGCCGACCAGCTGCCCGCGGTCAGTTGCCGCGCGCCCACGCGGATCGAACTCAAGCCATCGGGGGTGATTTCATATTCCACGCCGCGCGGCGCGCGATAGATGAACGAGCCGCCGGGTTCCGCGCCCGCTGCAAACTGGACAAGAATCGCAAGCCACAAAACTGCGACAACAGTGGCGACATTTTTTTGATGAAGGGACAAAAGCATTGCGCTCAGGAGCGGCGCCAGCTTTTGGAGTAAG
>JAPLSP010000093.1 GCA_026398575.1 Candidatus Sumerlaeota bacterium
CTGCGGCTGGCGGAAAACTATATCGCGGAAAATGGCGGCAAGGCGCGCGTGGATGTTTTCACCGTGGGCAAGCGCGCGCGTGACTACCTCACCAAACGCGATTATCATCTTGTCGGCTCCGAAATCAGCCTGGGCGGCAACGTCAAGTCCGATGTCGCGCATTCGATCTGCGAACGGTTGATCGAGCGCTTCGTGAGCAAACAGACGGACCGCATTGTTTTGATTTATAACAGCTACGTCTCGGCGGTCGCTTATAAGCCGGTGGCGACGCAATTCCTGCCACTGTCGGCCGAAGACGTGGCCGGTGAAGAAGATGCGGTCTATCACCGGGAGATTGGCTATATTTTCGAGCCAAACGCGGCGCGTGTGTTTGAGCAATTGATCCCGCGCTACGTTGAGACGAAGATTTTCAGCGCGATGATCGAAGCGATGACGTCCGAACACAACGCCCGGCGGATCGCCATGAACAGCGCGACGGAAAACTGCCAGGAAATGATCAGTTCGCTGACGCTGCGGGCCAACAAGGCGCGCCAGGCGGCGATCACAAAGGAAATCCTCGAAATCGTCGGCGGCGCCGAGGCGTTGAAGGGATAGTGGCGGCCTATGTTGACTCGTGTATATATTGATAATTTTCGGAGTCTGGTGAATTTCGACCTCCACCTGCAGCCGCTGTGCCTTCTATTGGGAGAAAATGGAACGGGAAAATCCTCTGTATTCGATTGTCTTTATCTTTTGCAGAAATTTATATTGGGAGAGGGCAAGGTTGATCAGTATTTCACTGAAAATGATCTGACTTCATGGCAAACTACGCCGTTGCAGGCATTCGTGTTAGAGATGAAGACACCGGAAGGATTATTTCTTTACGAGCTCATTGTTGAACATGATAGGGAAAGAAAACTCAGACACATAAAAAGGGAAATGCTACTACTTGATAACCGTGCGCTATTCAAATTTGAGGAGGGGATAGCAAGGCTTTATCGGGATGGCTTTTCCGCAGGTCCAGAATACCCTTTTGACTGCTCGTTGTCTGGAATTGGCAGCATTCAACCCCGCCCTGATAATAAGAACTTGACGGCATTCAAGAAATATATCAGCGATATTTATATATGCCGCATTGTCCCGTCGCTCATTTCAACAGAAACGCGCGAGACAGCTGCTCGGCCAATGATTGATATGCGTAATTTTGCCTCCTGGTACCGTTACCTTTCGCACGAGCGCCAACCTCAAGTATTCGACTTGACCGTGGCGTTGCGAAAGATTCTGCCGGGATTTCATTCCTTTCGCTTGCAAGCGGCTGGCAAGAGCTATTTGCTGCAAGCAGGTTTTCAGATAGAAAACAACGAGCAAAGCCTGTGTTACTATGACTTCGATCAATTATCGGACGGCCAGAGAACCTTGATGGCACTGTATACGCTTCTATATTGCCTCAAGAACTCAGATGCCATTTTGTTGCTGGATGAGCCTGAAAATTTTCTTGCGCTTCAGGAGATACAGCCTTGGCTCTTAGCTTTGGCGGATGCTTGTGGTGATGAAATTACGCAAGCCGTTATCATTTCCCATCATCCGGAATTGGTTAACTACCTGGCTGTAGAATCCGGCATTTACTTTGAGCGGGAATCCAACCTTCCAACAAGAATCAAGGAGATTGGAAATAGCCTCACTGTGGAAGGCCTCAAACCTTCAGAAGTGATCGAGCGAGGATGGAACAAATGAGCCGGCGTCGGGTTCAGGTGGTGCTGATATGCGAGGATCGTCAGCAGGGGTCTTTTGCGCAGCGCTTTTTGGGCAAGCAATCGGATTTCGATGTTCGGAATCTTCGCGTTGAAATGGCGCCCAAGGGCGGTGGGGCAGGCGAGCAAAATGTCAGGAAGACATTTGTCAAAGAGTTGCAGGCGTTGCATAGTTTTGGTTCTCATGTTAATAGTTGTCTGATTGTCATGGCGGACGCCGATCCTCGCGCCAGCGCGCCGGACCGGATTAGAGGTTTTGAATTGGCATGTGGCGAAGCTAAAGTTGAATTCAGGCGTGAAAATGAAAAGGTGGCTTTTATTATTCCCAAGCGGAACATTGAAACTTGGCTTCATTTTCTCGAGGGCAAGGACGTAAATGAAGATGATGAATATCAAAAGCTGAAATATCAAAGCGAATGTCGTCCTTTGGTAGATCGGCTTGTCGAAGCATGCCGGCGCCGCAAATGGGATCGGCGTCCCCCTTTGTCTTTGGAGTTTGCATGTGAGGAATACAATACGCGTCTTAACCTGCGAGTGAGTTCTTAGTATTCAAACATGAAATCGAATGACCGTAAAATTCTGACTTCTCTTTCTGAAGAACTGCGGCGCCGCTTTCCTGACGCCCGTATATGGGCGTTCGGCAGCCGAGTTCATGAGACGTCCACAAAGTATTCTGATTTTGATGTTTGTATTGTCATTGATAACCTCGATGAAAACAAGGACCGCGAGATCATGAGAACGGCCTGGGAGGTAGGGTTCGAGAATGATGTTGTGATCTCGACCGTCACCTACTCGACAGAGGAATTCAAGAACGGCCCGTGCTCCGCGTCATCGCTGGTTCGGACAATCCTTTCAGAAGGAATTACGGCCTAATGGAAGAGGACACCCAAGCGTTGGTAACATACCGTTTGGAGCAGGCGCGGGATGCATTGAAGGCGGGACAGCTTGCCTATGAAGCCGGGCTTTGCCGGGATTCCGTCAACAGGCATTATTATGCGATGTTCTATGCGGTTCTGGCGCTCCTTGGGGCAAAGGGTGAAACCCCTGGCAAACATACTCAGGCTATTGGGCTATTTGACTTGGAATTCGCTCGTGGATATCTTCAAAACGCCTCAAAAAGATAGCGCGAATCTACTATAATGATAGGGCATAGACTATGGCAGACAACATCGGTTACATCCGGCAGGTGATTGGTCCGACGGTGGACCTCGAATTCGACTCGGACCATCTGCCCCAAATTCTGAATGCGATCACGATTGACGATCCGGCGCGCGAGCTGCACGTCGTGGCCGAAGTCATGCAGCATATCGGCGACAACATCGTCCGCTGCGTCTGCATGCATTCGACGGACGGCCTCGTGCGCGGCATGCCGGCGGTGGATACCGGCAATACGATCATGGTTCCCGTTGGCGAGCAAACCTTGGGGCATATCTTCAATCTGCTCGGAGAATCGCTGGACGGACGCGGCAAACTCTCGCATCCGGAAATGCGCTGGTCCATTCACCGTCCGGCACCGGCCTATGAAGACCAAGTGCCGCCGACGAATATTCTCGAAACCGGCATCAAGGTCATTGACCTGCTCGCGCCCTACGCCAAAGGCGGCAAGATCGGCCTCTTTGGCGGCGCGGGCGTCGGCAAGACGGTTATCATCATGGAACTGATCGCCAGCATCGCGCGCGAACACGGCGGATACTCGGTCTTCGCCGGCGTCGGCGAGCGCACGCGCGAAGGCAACGACCTGTGGCTCGAGATGAATCAATCCGGCGTCGTGAATGAGAAGGACCCCGGCAAATCGCGCGCCGCGCTGGTCTTCGGACAGATGAATGAACCGCCAGGCGCCCGTATGCGCGTCGCGCTGTCAGCCTTGACGATGGCCGAATATTTCCGCGACGAGATGGGGCAGGACGTGCTGCTCTTCATAGACAACATCTTCCGCTTCACGCAGGCCGGGTCCGAGGTTTCCGCCCTGCTGGGACGCATGCCGAGTGCCGTGGGCTATCAGCCGACGCTGGCCACCGACATGGGCGCGCTCCAGGAGCGCATCACCTCGACGAAGAAGGGTTCGATCACCTCGGTGCAGGCCATTTACGTTCCCGCCGACGACCTGACCGATCCGGCGCCGGCGACGACGTTCTCGCATCTCGACGCGACGACGGTTCTGTCGCGACAGATTGTGGAGATGGGCATTTATCCGGCGGTGGATCCGCTCGACTCCACGTCGCGTCTGCTCGATCCGCTGCTGGTGGGCGAAGAGCATTATCGTATCGCGCGGCGCGTTCAGGACATCCTGCAGCGCAACAAGGACCTGCAGGACATCATCGCGATCCTGGGCATGGACGAGCTTTCGGATGAGGACAAGACGACCGTGGCGCGCGCGCGGCGCATTCAGCGCTTCCTGTCGCAGCCTTTCCACGTGGCCGAAATCTTCACGGGTCGTGCCGGGAAATATGTGAAAGTCGCCGACACCATCAAGGGCTTCAAGGCGATCTGCGACGGCCAGTGCGACGAGCTGCCGGAACAGGCCTTCTGGATGGTGGGAACGCTCGATGAAGTTTATGAAGCCGCGGAACGGCTGAAAAAAGGCGAAAGCTAGAAAGAAAGCAATGTAAAATGAGAAATGAGAAATGAGAAATGTAAAACCGAGAAGCCCGGCGGTAGAAGATAATGAAGATCGTTTAGGCATGGGCGTGTGTAGATAGTGGTTTGGGAACTGAAAACCGAAAACCGAAAACCGAAAACTGAAAACCGAAAACCGAAAACCGAAAACTGAAAACCGAAAACCGAAAACCGACAACCGAAAACCGACAACCGAAAACCGAAAACCGAGAATCTCCATGTCTGATAAATTCCGCTTGCAGGTATTCGTTTTGGATCGCGCTGTTTTCAGCGGCGACGTGATATCCATCATCGCGCCAGGCGAGGACGGCTACTTGGGCGTGCTGGCCCATCACGCGGCGCTGCTGACGACGCTGGGCGAAGGCGCCTTGAGCGTCGAAACCGCCGGAGAAACGAAAACATACCAAATCAAAGGCGGCTTCATGGAAGTGCTCAATAATCAAGTCACAGTCCTGGCAGACAGTATCCAAAACGAATAAAGGATTGCGCGCGCCAAGCCAAAAGCAAAACAAAGAGCCTGAAAATGGCGACGGAGCCTGATCATCAGCGCATGCCGGAAGAACGGCGAAGTCCGCCGGGAAACGAAATATCGCATGCGCCTTGCGGAAATAGTTCCACTCAAGATTCGATTTCACCGGCGACGCCTTCGCCGATAGCCTCGCTGCCAACGGCGCCTCTACCATCCGCATCCTCTCAGCCGCCGCCTTTGCCCACTCATCAGCGCTCATCCCCAAAGCGAACGTTGGATCTATTTTTAGAACGATGGAATGCGTGGCTATTCCAGCGCACGCTCATTGCATGGTTTGTGCGGATTCACCTCCACTTGGCCGAGTTTGCCGCTTTCTACATTATCCTGGCCTGTGCTTTTTTGATTATTCCTGAGAAGACAAGCATAACAAAATTCCTGGAACTGATGGGGGAGGATCCAACAAGCTCCCCTGGGGATATGCCCATTGCCAGAATACTGAAGGAGCTATTTGGCTGGCCTTTTACATATACGATCTTGGAGATGTTTTTGCATGGGGCTTTCCCAATTCTTGTCCTTGCAACCGCTCCGTTTCTCCTCTTTTCGCGATGCATCTGGAATCGGACTCTATTCCTGATCTGCTCCATCGCATTAATCGCAGGCTCTTATGCGGCATATTGCAGCATCTTTGTCTGGCCCAAGTATGCCGATATTGAGAACGGCCGCGCGGACTATCCCTTTCTTTCTTTGGGCGCGCCGCTTTGGGGGATACCTCTCTATGTCATCTTGATTCCGGTATTGCTGCAATTCCTCATTCCTATTCTCACCGCGTTCTATTGCGTAAGGAAAAAATTCAGGTACTGGCAATTTGCCGCCGGCGGCGCCGCAGGCATTTGCATGATGCGAGCGGCGACGCTAGGGGTTCGCTGGTGGGCAAGGCAGGGATATCCGGCGCCAATCAAGGAGTCGTGGCTGCCGCCCAATGGCATCCTGATACTTCTCTTCGTCTTTCTTCTCATCCTTCTTCCCCTGCAACGCAGAGCGCTGGAGTCTCTGCTCGGTTTTCCACTTACAAAGCGGGGAACAAGAATTGAAACACACGCCTCTTCCTTTGGGACAGCCCTGTTGGGGCATGCGGCTCTGCTGGGGGTGTCGGCGCTTTTCGCGGTCATGCTGGTTTATCAGTACCTGGAATGCAGAGTGGATATGACAATGAAATATGGGCCCGAAAGGCAGGCGGTGAATCCGGCATTGCGAAACGCGTTTGATGATTGGAAGCCATATTTTACCAGGGGAAAGTCTGCGATAATCAAGTTGGGGGCTGCCCCGACGTCCAATCTTCCCACGCAAAAAAGCGGTTCATACGGTCGCGCGGGCCAATCCGCGCCCAGCGCTAATCAAAGGTCATTTATTTATCTTGGCGTGACGATCCCATTGACTCTGGACTGTTATCAGGAAACTACAACTCCCGCGATTCTGAAGGCAAGAATTGAAGCCATCGAGCCGAAGGAGCTTGAGAAATTATTCAAGGGCTATGCCGAGAACCTTGCTGCTTTGGAGCGGGCCCGCCAGGCGGATTATTGTCGCTTTCAGGAAACTTCGCAATCGTTGATGCAAAATGCGCTTCATTCATATTTCCGCGAAATCGCTCGCGTGCTGAATCTGCGCGCTCTCGAACATGTTGTTTATGGCCGCTCCAATGAAGCTCTGCGCGATATTGAGACAATCTGGAACACAGGATGCCTGCTCGCCGAAAGCAATGATAGCCTGATTGCATGCATGATCGGCATTTCGATTCGCCGAATTGGCCTGGATGCTGCGTATAACTATTTCCTGTATTACAGAGAGGATATGCGCGCGCTGGAAGCGCTGGAGGCGCTGATGGCGAAATGGCGTTGGCGCGTGTGTCGTCCGCTGGATTGGGATGCCATTCGCCATGTGGAATTTGGCTTGTGGAAAGTCTGCCTGTTTCCAGAAATCAACATGCCCGGAACCATCCGGGCTACGGCCGTAAATTATGCGCAATGGGCACGATATGACACCTTGTACATGGCGATTGCCCTCGAAAAATATCGGCAAGCGCAGGGCGGCTATCCGGCTAGCCTGAAGGAATTGGTTCCGCGATATCTTGACAAAGAGCGTGTGGATCCATTTGTCGGGCAGCCGTATGCTTATGAAAGAACGCCGGAGGGCTTCTGCCTGTCGTGCCCTTATCTTGAAAACATGACCTGGCTGGGCGATGGTCCGCACCTTCGCTATTCCTGTCATATTGAGGTCATTGGCGGGGATTGGCGGATTGGGGCTTGCAACGACGAGGCCGGAAAAACTAAAAAATAAGCCTTATGCCGCGCTTTCGTGAACGCGGCTGACCGCAGGGCACAACGAGCGGGGAAAAAAACATACTCAATCTTCAAGGAGATCGCTTCAATGAATCATGAAACATCGCAAGGGATATCGCGCCGTGGATTCATGGCGGTGGCGGGAGCAGCCGGGGCGGCGTTGGCCACGGGAATGGGATCGCTGAAGGCGTTGGCGCAGGAAGCGGAGAAAAAGAAGATTCCCATCGCCCTGCAGTTGTATTCGGTCCGCGTCGAATGCAGCAAGGACAACGGAAAGGCTTGCGACAAGGTGATCGAGGAAGTGGGCAAGATGGGTTACAAGGGCGTTGAGTTCGCCGGTTATTACGCTTATGCCAACGATGCGGCGGGGTTGCGGAAACTGCTCGACGGCGCGGGGCTGAAGTGCTGCGGAACGCATACCGGGCTTCCCACGCTGGAGGGCGACGCGCTCAAGAAGACGATCGAATTCAACAAGACCATCGGCAACAAGTTCCTGATTGTCCCGAGCCTGCCCAAAATGACCACCAAACAGAATTGGCTCGACATGGCCAAGAAGTTCAACGAAATCTCCGACAAGGTCAAAGGCGAGGGGATGGTGGTCGGCTATCACAACCACAGCGTCGAATTTACCCCGCTCGAAGGCGAAATGCCGTGGGACACATTCTTCGGAAACACCAGGCCCGAAGTCGTCATGCAGGTGGACACGGGCAACTGCATATCGGGCAAAGGCGATCCGGTTTCGTTCATCAAGAAATATCCCGGCCGCGCCATTACTGTGCATCTCAAGGAATCCGGCGGCGCGAAGGAAGCCGTCATCGGCGGGGGCGATGTGAAGTGGAAGGAATTCTTCGAGTGCTGCGAAACAGTCGGCAAAACCGAATGGTACATCGTCGAACACGAGCGCGGCGGCAAGGACCCTGTTGGGGATGTCAAGAAATGCCTGGAAGCCTTGAAGGGAATGGGCAAAGTGTAGTTTTCGGTTCTCGGTTTCCAGTTTTCAGTTTTCGGTTTTCGGATCACGGCTCGCAGTTTTCCGTCTGCAGTTACTATGAATGCCATAACGTATAGCGAAGTCAGCGATAATCTCGCGGATACGCTTAAACGCGTCTGCCGTGATCATGATCCGGTTATCATCAAACGCAAGCGCGCGGATTCCGTGGTTCTGATTTCTTTGAAAGATTTTGATTCATTATCGGAAACCGCCCATCTTTTGAGAAGTCCGCGCAATGCACGGAGGCTTATGAGTTCAGTTCGTGAGCTGAAGAACGGCAAAGGCAGGGAATTGGGAACCTCGAACCATTGAAGTGTGCCTTATCTCCCTGAGTCATTAAATCAGCGCCAATCTTTTGCGTAAGGGTGAATATTATGCGATTGCAGGCGGCGCCAGCTTTTGGAGTGCGGTTGCTTGCTGCC
>JAPLSP010000730.1 GCA_026398575.1 Candidatus Sumerlaeota bacterium
GCCGCTGATAAATCTACCAAGCCTAAAGCATCAGCGCCAGCTGCGGCGAAAAAAAACGATTCCGCGACATCCAAGAGCGCATCCACTCCAAAGACGACATCGAAGGACTCCACTCCCAAAGCAACATCAAAGGACTCCGCTGCCAAGAAGGCAAAGGATGACGACAAGGATAAGCTTCGCGAAGTTTATAAGAAAGTTGGCAAGTTTATCGTCTGCATGACGCGCGATGATAAAGGATGCGTGTGGGTCGGAACCGAAGACGAAGGCGTATTCCGATTCGATCCTGAAGCCGCAGCCAGCAAAGAATGGACGCAATTCACCCGCGTGAAAACCGGCGGCAAAGCCGAACCGAGCACCATGGGCGCCGTCATGCGCGAACCGGGCGACACCGCCCTCGGCGACGACAACGCCTACGCCATCGCCTGCGACAAACTCGGCCGTATCTGGGTTGGCACACTCAATCACGGCGTCAGCGTCTATAACGGCGAATCCTGGCGCACCTACGACCGCCTCGACGGCCCCCTCGGCGAACGCATCTTCGACATCGCCGTCTGCCCAACCACCGGCGACATCTGGATCGCCAGCAGTTTGGGCCTGGCAAGATATACATCGCTCAATAATCCTGCCTCTAATAGTTCTGTCCCCAATAGTCCTGTCTCTCAACCCGCGCGCCCCAACTCGGAACCCGGAACTCGGAACTATGAACTGGGCGCCTGGCGCTACTACATCCGCGCCGCCGAATGCATGACGCTCGATAAATATCCCTCATCCCTGACCGCGCGCCAAACCGCCTGCCTCATCGAATGCCTCCCCGAAGACCAATGCTCCAGCCTCGCCTTCGACAAGGACGGCAATCTCTACGTCGGCACGCAATGCCATGGCCTCGCCATCGCCTCCGCAAAAGACGACTACAAATCCTGGCGCTACGTCCGCGCCCCCGAACGCTTCGGCAAAGACAAAACCTGCTCGCTCCCGCTCGACGCCGAAGGAGATGGCCTTCCCTCCAACCTCATCAATCAAATCCTCGTCGCGAGTGACGGCGTGATCTGGGTAGGAACCACCTGCGGCCTGGCATGGAGCGAAGATGGCGGCGATAGATTTCGCTATCTTCGCGGCAAAGACTATGCCGCAAAGATCAAAGGCCTCTATGGTGGCGCTCCCAAGGAATGGAAAGAGGCATCCAAGAGCATCACGGACAGGTTGCTGCCGGAAGACTACATCACTTGCCTTGCTGAAGACGACGAAGGAAAAATTTGGGTGGGTACGCGCCGAGCAGGCTTTTGCGTCGTCAGCTCGCTGAGCAAAAAACCAATTCCCAATCTCGATGAGAAATCCTATCTTACCGACAACTACATTGGCGCAATTCAGCCGATGCCCGATGGTCGTCCGTTTATCGCGAGTTACCAAGGCGGCTTAGTACGAGCTTCACAAGCTGTTGTGGATTTTGCCCGAAAATCCGGCGCCTTCGCAGCCAAAATAGTGCCGCAAAATCCACTGTCGAATTACTCACAAACCCCAATACGCAAGGCGCAACTGATCGGCCAGCAATCAAAGGAGTTTCTAAACGCCAATCGCCAGTATCAAATTCCTTTTCCTGCGTCAGCCGCGCTGCCTTCTCCCTCCGATCTTAATGCTCTGTGCTTGCGTGTCGCTTCGCTGCAAAATCCTATGCCTCTTTCTCATGCAGAATATCTAGCGCGACTTTACTATAGCTCAGTTCGAAAACAAGCCTAAACTTTCGCAATATCAACCTTACGCGTCCCCTTCGGCTGTATACATAAACGGCGGCGCGTGGGGAACAAGTTTGCCGAAAATGCTTCTCATCTCAGGATCAGCCTCCTCCAGTTGCCATTCGCATCGGGGACGCCCGCCTTGGGGGCCGGCACAACGCAGGACCATGGCAAGTCGGATGTCGGCCAGTTCATTCAGCAGCGCGTCCAATCCGTCGCGCCAACCCGCCTTGCGCGCTTCGAGTTCGACCAGCCGGGCCAGCAGGTAAGCCAGCAGGCAGAGGAAGGTGTGGACTCGGACTTTCTGATCGGTCCAGTGAAACTGGGGCCGGACGGCCAGATGGTCGAGGTCCTTGATCTGCCGGAAGGTTTTTTCAACATGGCTCTGGCCGCGATAGGCCTGGATGATCTCTTCGGTCGTCCAAGCGTGTCGGTCGCTCATCAGAATCTGCTTGCCGAACTGTTCCTCATGCAGCCGCTGGATCTCCTTTTCATCGACGCTCCAGTCAAGGCGCTTGTTCCCGCGCGCGCGGGAACGGTAGCGTATCTTCAGAATTTTCCCGATATGCTGTCCCTTCAGCAGCGCCTGAATGGTCTTCTGGGCGCTGGCCGGGCTGCGCGCTCCGCTTCGAGGCTTGGCCAGCGCCTCCTTCCATGCTTGGAGTTTTGCCACGCGTTGATTGAGGTGCTGAGCAAGGCCGCGAATCTGCCCGGCGCGCAAGGTTTCACTGATCAGCAGCACCAGCGTTCGCTCCTGACCCCAGACCATCTTCTTCAGGCGGTGGACGCGCACTCCCTCCAGCGGACCTTCGCCCAACGGCGCATAGTCGGCGGTGGGAATATTCAGGAGATCGGGGTGCTGGCTGGGCGTCAGAGCCGCCACGTAATGCAGCCCCGCCGTGTCAACGAGCGCCTGGTTGGCCTTGGAGTTGTTTCCGCGGTCGTAGACCAGCGTGATGTCCTCCACGCTATTGACGAGCGATTCCAGGCGCTGGCGCACCAGGGTCAGGGAGTCGGGAAATTGCGCGGCGTCGGCTCGGTTGCCCTCATAGACGCGCGAGCACAACGGCAGGTGGCCGTGGCGCGAAACCAAGAGCGCCAGACTGAACAGACGCAGATCCATGCGGTGTTGTTTGGAGTGGCCGAGCTTGGCCAGGGTCGACCGCGTATTCGTGGAAGCGATGTAAGTGAAGAAGTTTGTCGTATCGTAGAACAGCAAGTCCAGCTTGACATCAAAGGTCTTGACGATCCGGATCGTCAGTTCATTTTCAATGGCCTCCATCGCCCCGAGCGAGATCAAATCCATCTGGTCCCAGAAGTATTGGCTGGTCAGCCGCGAGCAATCGATGTCGAACAACCGGGCCAGCGACGTGCCCTTGGCCCACGAAGCCCAGGCCCGCTTGCTCCTCGGCTCCACCGCCCGATTGAGCGCCGCCAACAGCAGCGTCGTCCCGACCGACAGCGCATGGCGCGACTTGCGCACATGCCGGTCAATGATGGAGACCAGTTCCAACCGGTTCGCCATCGCTTTGAGCGCGGCCACGTCCCCGTGCTGAAACGACTGGAGCCGCAAGCGTCCGCCTTCGGCCCCCAGCAGCCGCTTGAGCAGATCGTCCGCCGTCCCCAGATACATGACCGGCACAGGGCGCGGCTTGCCGTTGACGCGCCGCGACTCGACGATGCGCCAATACGATCGGTTGCCCTTACGGATGCGGTCCAAGCTGGCCATTGGTTTTATGTATACCAACGACGTATGGCCGCAGGTCAAGCTGAAAATGACCACTAAAAGCAATATTTTTATAGCTAAGTTGCTTAGATAAATATGGGCGTGGTTTGACTGTGTTTTATGTATACGTAAAGAGATGTTAGAAAACCGCTTGTAACCCCGCCTCATTCAACGATCTAATTAATCGCTGGTAACGAGCGAGGTTGCGATTCTCAGTAAACTCGCGCTAGACTGCAAAGATCTTCATTCATGGGTAGCAGGATTCATGGGACCTCATGCAACCGAAAATGACTCTTTGCGGCATTGGATCCACTGGATCACAACAGATAATCCCAGAAGCCTCTACGTTCCGAATCAGGCGATACGGCGCCAAGCGGAATGGGATGACCATGGCGAAGCATTTCCAAGGACACATGAGGGCCCTGATCTCTGGATTTATATTGATGCCTGGGCTCAGGTCAACCGCTTTGCGCTATATTTCTATAATAAGGATGGGCACAAAGGCGAAAACCGCAATCGTGACTACAGGATTGAAATCTACCTACATTCAAGCCCGCCAGCCATGCCAGATGGCTCGACCAGAGGGCCGCTCTTGAGCAACGGCAAGCTTTTGCCTAGCGATTTACGAACGCCAGATGGTTCCCTCGCTCCAAACACATACAAGAAGTTTTTCCGCCTGAATGGATTGCCGATTACGGCGCAGCGCGAACCGATTGCCCAGGCTCGTGTGCGCGACTTTTGGGGAGGCGTTTACAAGCAGTTTGTCCTGACGGGCCCCTGCAAGTATTGGGTTCGCATCCAAAAAGGCACGAGCCTCAATACTATTGTTTCCGGATGCTTCCTTGATCCTCTAACCGGACCCCGGCCCAAGTGGGACATTAAGGGCTTGACTCATGGTACCGCATCGGTTCCATATTTCGCGCCCCCTCTACCAGAATCTCTCCCCACTACGAATTCATGTTATTCCGCCTTTTGTCTCTGGCAGGCATTTGAAAACTCCCAAATGAGCCAAGGCATCGCTTCGCTAATTCTGCCAGCGCGCCGTTTTGCTTATCGCGCGGCTGATGGGGCCATGCCGGAAACTCCACTTGCGTTCCTCGGTGCCATGAAATGGTATCTAGGCGTTTGGGAGGAAACCGACCGCGTGCGGTTTCGCGATGACATGAAGATGTTTTGGTGGGCGACGCAGAAAGGTGCTGCGATATTACGGACGCGTCATTACCGCCCTTTTAGCCCGAATGTTTATGATACAGCTAAAGAATGGGAAAACCGGCATGGCAAAGAATATGTGCTTAAACCATATCCATTTCGAGGAGGATATAGCGAATGTTTCTCAGACAAAAGATGAATCTCAAGGATGGAGAGAAAGTCTATTTCAATCTGAAAAACTGGGCTGTGCGCAAGCGGTGCATCCTTTCTGTATTACTTCTTGCGGTAGCAGCGATTTCGCTTCCGTTGTCCGTCGGTGTAATGGCAAAATCTGTGAAAATTAATGAGAAAGCCCGCGCATCGAATCACGAAGGCGCCGCCAGTACTTTGTCCGTTAAGAACGTCAGGCAATCAGATGTGCCACCGGAGACGCCTCCGCAGCAAGACGGCGAGATTACCGCAACGGATGATCAATACATGGTTCGCGTAGGGGTCATTGTAGAATCATATTTGGTAGTTGATTTCCCTGCGGTGCCAACCGGTCTCAAAGAGGGAGAGGCCGTTTCCTCTCATTCGGTAAACTGGGGTATAAAGGATTGCGGCGGCGCCATAGCCGGAATTACAACAACGCCCGTTGAAACTGAGGCAATCCTTACTGCAACTTGCACCATTCCAAAAATTTGCCTTATTATACCCCGCTGCGACGTATTTTGGTATGGCGATATGGGCAGCGTTGTTCAGGGACACTATGAGACTACAGTAACACTTATCTCTATGATTGTTGACCTTGCAGCTGCTAATTCAACTGAAGAAACCGAAGAAGAGCCTGGCACACCGATTGCGCTAAATGATGATTGGGATAATGGTACAACCTACACTCAAACAAGCGAAGACGATCTTCATCGAGAATGTGAGCCGGTATGGGATAATGATTTTCTAGGCAAATGCGACCATGAGGATGATTTAATGCGCGTTACGATTAGCGTTCTTCCTAAAGATGTGCCAGGAACTATAACATTAACGCTTGTTTCCGAAAATAGTAGTATTAGGCTATGGACAAGCCCAACTAAAGATTTGATCATTAATGTTCCTCTTGCTGGCATCACCTTTTCGTCTTCGCAGTTGCCGATGGATGTTTTTATTGAAGGGAATAAACTCGGAAGATCGAATTTGTGTTTGCGACATGAACCAAGTGGAATCCAAGATAAAATAAATGTGGATGTAATGAAACTTGATATTACGCAACCATCAGAACGCTATGTAATATATGAATATAATAAAGAGATAAATTTTAACGTTAATTCTATGGACGCTTCTTCCAATTATAAATACTTTTGGAACCTTGACGGTGACGATGCTGCCGGCAGTGGACCATGGGAATCCGCGCAAGATATGCTTGTGTCGGTAATTTATGGCCCAGACCCGAGTGGACCAGGGAAAATTCAGCTTATAGGCTGCGAGGAAAATAGAAAAAAAGAATATGATATATCAGTGAGCATAACAGGTGGTTTATCCTTAAGTCAGCGTATCCGAGTTGCCGTTGATAAGCATTATGGCCCTCCTTTAGCATATGAAGGCACTGCATCTGATAGACAAGCCGAGATTCAGGCTTACGGGCCACCACCGGGCAGTTTTGATGACACGCCGGCCGAGGGTGATTATTCACAGCAGTGGCTTGAGGGAAGATGCGGATTGCTTGCATCTCCTCCCGCAACATCAATAAATAATGGAAATCGGTTACAGTATTGTTCTGATATTGATGCTATGTTTGGGGTTACGTATACAATGAGGTACTCCCCAGTGTCAAGAGAAAAAAACGGGTTCTTTAAGGTAGCTTTAATGCCGCTCCTTGTCGGTCAGGATGCTGGTCAGTTCGTGGCCTGGGGGTACCCCAGGCCACGAACTGACCAGGTTGTAAGGATGGGT
>JAPLSP010000140.1 GCA_026398575.1 Candidatus Sumerlaeota bacterium
ATGAGGCTTGGCGCCTGGCCATAAGTTGGGATGCGCCCGTATCGGGAGGTTTATGAAATTTTAGTTGCGCGCTTCGGCCTTATGGAAGACGATATCAGGTGTTCGCATTGCAAATGGGGAGATGATGATTGGATTATCAGCCGTGTCGCAACTCGCTTTGCGCGGCAGGATGAAGGGGATTTAGCGCAAGGGGATGGATTTTTTACCGGCATGATCTGCCTCAAGATGAATCCAACGGAAAAAAAGCCGTCTATATGGGAGCGGGACCCGTTTGCGTTCCTGGGGCCTCACATGGGATGTGGCGGGTGCGCACTCGTTTGGCTCCTTGCCTTCTTTGTCTGGCCTCCGTTCGTGCTCTTTTCGCTGCTGTTGCTCGCCTTTCCTGGTTCGCGGCGGCGCGCCAAGCTGATATTGTTTTCCGAACTCTCCAAGACTCTGGCTCATCGCACGCCACTGCCCATCGCGCTCGATTTATGCATCCGGGCTTTTCGCACGCCCTCGCCCTTGCGCACGTTCCCGGAAACGCTCTTTCTCTATCCGCTGGCCACGCGCTTCTTCCTCACGAACTACCTGGTCGCCCGCAAGGCTTGGCGGATGAAAAAATATGTGGAACTCGGAATGCCTTTGTCCGAGGCGATGGAGAGGTGCGGCGGATTCAACCCTCAGGAAGTCGCCATTGTCCGCGCGGGAGAGGAATGGTCGCTTTTGCCCGAGGCGCTTCAACGTCTTGTGAAATATCAGACAACGGACCAGCGCCTGGCGTCGCTCTGGAAGTATATGCTTTATCCTTTCTGGCTCGCCATCATTGCCGGTGTCATTAGCTTGTTTATCCTTACTTATATTCTTCCCAAATTTGAGGATATGTTTGCCCAGCTAGGCGCTACCTCCCTTCCGCCGCTTACCGAATTCCTTGTCAAGTTCAGCTATGCGCTCTTGCACGAGCTTCATATATTCCTGATTGCAGTGATTATTCTGGCGCTGATCCTATACCGGACGGGCCTCGCCTGGCTCCCCATCATCCGGCGCTGGGCGCGCGCGGACCGCGAAGCGCGCTGGCTGGCGGCGCTGTCGCTGGCGCTCGATGCGGGCGTCAAGCCGGCCCAAGCCGTTCAAAGCGCCGGCGAGATCAGCGGCGGCGCCGTCGAAAAGCGCGCCTGCGATGCGGCGGCGATGATCGAACAGGGTCATGGCGTGGGAGAAGCGTGCGAGGCCTGCTCGGTGCTGTCGTCAGGGATGAATCATCAGCTGCAATTGCTCGATGGCCGGGAGCGATATGTGGAAGGTTTGCGGGCGATTGCCAATGACGCCGAGACGGACGCGCAAAGCGCCTATCAGCGCGCCTGCGCCGTCATGGAGATCGCCAGTCATTTGTGTGTGGCGCTCGTCATCGGCCTTTTGGTGATCGCCATGTATCTGCCTTTGTTTGAAATCGGGAAGCACGTTGTCTAGGAGTACCGGAACATGACCCATGACGAGATGCAAAAACTGATCCGGGACTTGTCCAGTTTCACGCGGGCGGGCGTTCCGGCGCCGCACGGATTGCGGCATCTGGCGGCGCAGATGAACCAGCCGCGGATGCGCGGGATGTATGAGGGATTGGCCGCCGCCCTGGAACGCGGCCTGCCGCTGTCGCAAGCCCTCGCGCAGGCCGTTCCCCCGCCGCCGCCCGAGCTCATCGCGGCGATCCAGTGCGGCGAGGTCTCGGGCGACATGAGCGCCGTGCTGAAATTCATCCTCGAGCATTCGCAGCGCATCAAGCGGCATCACTCCGCCATGCTCACCGCCCTTTTCTATCCCGCCGTGGTGGCGATCGTCGCCTCCTTGATCTTATTGTTCTTCCTTGTCTACCTCGTTCCGAGATTCGAAGACATGTACGCGCAATTGGGCGCGGATCGGCTCCCCGGCCCCACGGAATTGTTGGTAAAGCTTTCGTACAATGGGACGGCTTCATTTGTGCTGGTGGGCATCATCGTCGCCATCGTCGCCGGTCTGGCGATGGCTTCGCGGCGCGGAACGGCGCCGGTGATCATGAAGGCGCTGGACCTTTTTGTTCCGCTCGTGTCCATGAGCGACGGCGCGATCCTGGCGCGCTTCCTCGGCCTGATGCTCGTTCGCGGAACTCCATTGCCGGCGTCGTTGCGGGCGGCCAGCCTGGCGGTCTGGCTCAATCGAACGCGGTATAACCTGCTCATCATCGCGGATGAAGTGGAAAAAGGCGCCGCCGCAGGTCCGCAGATGGCGCTGGTGTTTCCGCCCACGGCCGCCTACCTGTTCCAACAGGCCGAAGAACGCGGCGAAACGCTGCAAGTCTGCCAGGGAATCGCGGATTATTGCGAAGAACATTTCGAGCTGCTCAGCGAACGCATGTCGCGCCTGATCGAGCCTGTGATCATCATCTTATTGGGCTTGATCGTCGGTGGCATCGTCATCTCATTGTATCTCCCACTCTTTGAAATAGGGTCGCATATCAGATGAAATTCGGTTTCTTTCAGAGGTTTTTGGCAAGACGTTACGCCGCCCGCCGTCGCGGTATGACGCTGATAGAAACGCTGATCTACGTCGCCGTATTGACGATGACGGTGGTTGCCACCTTGCGCGTGATTGGCGACTCGCGCGTGATGCGGGCCAACGCGCGGGATCGCGCCATCATGACGCTGATCGCGCATGACGAACTCGAACGCTGGCGCGCAACGCCGGTATCACAGCTGACTGAGGGAACAATGCCGGCGCAAGATAACCCCCAGCCCGCCGGAGATAAAACTTGGCCAGCCGGAACATCCGCGACAGTATCGCTCAAGAAAATGGAAGGCGAGTCGTGGGAGATAGATGTGCGCGTTCAGCGCGAAGGCCCGGAAGGAAAGCCAGACGTCCGCCTCACAACAATCCGCCCAGGAGAGACGCCATGAGCCATTGGGAGCGCCACTGGGAGCGCCACTGGGAGCGCCGGCATCTCTGCCGGCGAGTCCACCTCGCGCACAAAAGTGAAAGTCCACACGCCGGCAGAGATGCCGGCGCTCCCAGTGGCGTTCCCAGTGGCTAAAGCAAAAAAAGCAGCAAGACGCGAGCGATACGCCTTGCGATGTCGCTGCCTGCGTCCGATGATTGTCCAGCAGCGACGAAAAGAAACGAAAAGAAACGGCCATCTGGAACAACCCTTCGCCTCCGCCGAATTGGATTTCGAATACGGCAGCGCGATGTTCTTTTCCCAGATCGTCAATGACGCGCACCGCGCAGTCCGTTTGTCTTTCTGGCCGGCGCCGCAACCGGCGTTGATCTTCGAACTGCAAGGAGGAAACGGCGCGCGCGTGGGCGCGCGCATAAGTTATTTCGTGGACCAAAGCAAACGGCTCTGGAGGACAACCGGCTCGTTGGAGGAGGCTGAACAGGCCTTGGCGTCGGAGTTCGCGCCGGGCGCCGCAGGCGGCCCTCGCAAGAACACGGGCGGGAGAATCGGATCGCTCTTGATGGAGAACGTCGAGGAGCTCAGCGCAAAGCAGAACGCAGCGACCGGTCGCTGGCGCATTGTTCTGCGCGCGGCTTTCGAGCGATACGAGCGCAGAATCAGCCTCGATCGCCACGCGGACATCGCGCTTGGGAAAGCCTGGGCGGGGGCGAAGCCATAGCGATTGCGGATTGCGGATTATGAATTGCGAATTGCAGATTATGGATTGCAGATTATGAATTACGGATTATGGATTACGGATTATGAGTTGCAGATTGCGAATGATGAATTGCGGGTTTGGAGTCGCGGGAAGACGGCGGTTCCGCGCGTGCGGTTTTGGATTGGTGGCGATGATGGGTTTGATTGCCCTATGCGCGATTGGGTGCGCCGCGTTGCTGATGCGATCCATGGATATCTATCACGCCTCGGCCATGGGCCAGTGGAGATTGCAAGCGCAGGCGGCGGCGGAAGGCGCAGCCGTGCTGTGCCGGCAAGCGCCGGAGAAAAAGCGCGATGAAATCAAAATCGGCGATTGCGTGGTAAGGTTCAAGCAGGCGCAGAGCACACAGGACAAGGCTGCTGAGACACAGGACAAAGAGAAAACAGATGTGGCGCCGACTGGAACACAGGCTGGGACACAGGTTGGAACACGGGCTGGGACACAGGGTGGAACACTGGCTGGGAAGCCTGTGGCACATTCGATTATTCTGGAGGTTGAAACGCACAGCAAAGCCGATCAGATGGTCTATGCGGCGCGCTATATCGCCTCATACCGCCGGACGCCGGAAGGCAAATGGACACTGGACCAACTGGAGAAAACACCATGACCAGGCGCCTGCCGGAGAGTTCATCTTTTACATTGATCGAGCTATTGATCGTGATCTCGATTATTTCTATCCTGGCCCTGATCGCGATTCCGAATTTCCTCGAAGCGCAAACCCGCAGCAAGGTATCGCGCGCCCAAAGCGATATGGCGGACCTGGCAGCCGCGCTGCGCGTTTATTGCGCCGACTACAACGCCTATCCGCCCAACCGTCCGGAACTCCGCGCCTTCTTTGTGGATTGCGCGAATGGCGTTACGCCGCCTTCCTCCACGGTTGTTGCGCATTCAGGATTTGATCTGGTTCTTCTGACGACGCCGGTGGCTTATCACAGCGGCGTCATGCCGCTCGATCCCTTTTCCAGAAATTATGTTTCAGACCATAAATCCCTTCCATTTTTCTACGTCAACATTCTGGATATCACAACTGACACCGTATCCGCCACTGGCGCTTATCGCCGCTTTATTCTGGGCAGTCCAGGACCGGATCTCGTCATATCTGCCCCCCATCCAGTTCGCGGCCCCTTCATTCCCTACGACCCATCGAACGGCACAATTTCAGAGGGAGACATTTATCGTTTTGGCTGGTAGCGCTCCATCATCCTTATAATGCCAAGGCAGGAAGTCCGTGTCCGTCCGTGTCCGTCCGTGCCAGTCCGTGCCAGTCCGTGTTCGTCCGTGTTCGTCCACCGCGCCTACCCTAAAATCTCCTCAAAAGCCTTGCCCAGGCAGCCCACGATGTCCATCGCCGTCATCGCGCG
This sequence comes from Candidatus Sumerlaeota bacterium, assembly GCA_026398575.1. The sequence continues at coordinate 5,024 of JAPLSP010000140.1, forward strand.
CGGATGTCCTTCGCGCGCCGCGATGTCGCCGGCCAAACCGTGGATGAAAACGCCCGCCCGGGCCGCGTCTGCTGCGCGCATTCCCTGCGCCAGCAAACCCGCAATCAGGCCCGTCAGCACGTCGCCGCTTCCGCCTTTGGCCATGCCGTCGTTGCCGCTGGAATTGATGTAAGCGTATCCGTCCGGCGTCGCCACGACCGTTCCCGCGCCTTTGAGCGCCACGACGCAATCGAATTCCTCGGCAGCCCGGCGCGCCGATGCGATGCGGTCGGATTGGATTTCGTCGGTAGTCGCCGGGAGCAGCCGCGCCAATTCGCCGGGGTGCGGCGTGATCACCGTGGGCGCGGGACGCATGCGCAGGACGTTGGTTTGGCCGGCCAGGCAGTTCAGGCCGTCGGCGTCTATCACCATCGGCTTGTCCACGTGGCGGCACAGCGCCGCGACCAGCGCGCGCGTCGGCGGCGCCGTCCCCAGGCCGGGCCCAAGCGCCACGGCGTCCACATTCTGGCACGCTTCGAGCAGGCCGTTCTGCGATTGCGTGTCGAAGCGCCATCCGTCGCGCGAAGGAATGGGGACTTTCAACGGCTCAATCAGATGCCTTTCGAGCGTTGGTTCGATATTGGCCGGACACGCCGCATAAACCAATCCGGCGCCCGAGCGCGAGGCCCCGTGCGCCGTCAGCACCGCCGCGCCCGTCATCCCGCGCGATCCGGCGATGATGAACACGCGGCCGAAGGTTCCTTTATGGCCGTCGCGCGGGCGGCGCGGAAGAAGGCCGGCCGTTTGCTCGGCCATGGTCAGATGAATCCGCGAGCCTTCGGCCTCCATCAAATCCTCGGGAAAGCCGATGTCCGCGATCACCAGGTCTTCCACCAGATTGGCCGAAGGTCCTGCGACCATCCCCAATTTGGGCAGGCCCATCGTCACCGTCAGCGCGGCACGGACCACCGGTCCCTGCGCCTCGCCGCCGTCGGCCGGCAGTCCCGAGGGAATATCCACGGCCGCCACCGGCGCGCCGCAGGCGTTGATCTCTTCGATCGCGCCGGCGAACAATCCCGTCACCGGTCCGCGGACGCCCGTTCCCAGGATCGCATCCACAACGCAATCGAAATCCCGTTCGAGAATCTCTTCGAGCTGTTCGGCGTCGCTGATGTCAATGCGCTGAATCTCCGGCGGCATCCGTTTGAAATTCTCCAGCGCGTCGCCCTTCAGTTCGCTGCCCGGCGCCAGCAGACAAACGATGACTTCGATCTTTTGCTCCGACAGCATCCGTGCCGTCACGAAGCCGTCGCCGGCGTTGTTGCCTTTGCCCGTGACAACGGCCACGCGCCGCGGCGCAAAGACCCGCGTGATTTCGTCCGTCATCGCGCGTCCCGCGTTTTCCATCAATGTGAGGCTGGGGATGCCCCAGTCCTCGATGGTCCTGCGGTCAATCTCCCGCATCTCGTCAGCTGTGACAACGCGCATGGGATCAGTCTCCTATCGCCTTTTCTTCTTTCCTTTTGCTCTGCGCGGCGCGTAGCCAAATTCGCGGAGCGCTGTGGCGTCTTTACGCCAATTCTTTTGGACTTTAACGCCGAGCTCCAGAAAAACCGGTCCGCCCGCCAACTCCTCGATCTCGCGGCGCGCGGCCTGCCCGATCGCCTTGATCATTGCGCCGTTTTTTCCGATGACGATCCCTTTCTGCGAGTCGCGCTCCACGAAGATGGTGACGGAAATATATGTCTTTTGCGGATCCGGCTGCTCGCGGAATTCCTCGGTGCGCGTCGCCACGCCGTAGGGGATTTCCTCATGGGCCAGCTCGAAGACTTTCTCGCGCACCCGCTCGGCCGCCAGATAGCGCAGATCGCGGTCGCACAACTGCTCGCGATCATAGAACGGCTCGCTTGCCGGCAGCCGCTCGCGAATGGCGTCAACCAGCGCCTCGAGCCCTTCGCCCCGCAACGCCGAGATCGCGAATCGCTGCGCATATCGTGAAACGTCGTATACAGAATCGTCCAGGATACTTTCATTGTCGCGAAGGCCTTTTGCGCGGGCCAGGTCTATTTTATTGACAACCAGAAACACGGGCGCCGCCATGTGCGTCAGCAGCGCCTTCATGGTCTGAGGCTGTGGCGATGTATCGCCATATTCCACCAGATGCAAGACCACGTCCACCCCTTCGATGGCTTCGCGCGCTTCGCCCACCAGAAATTCGTTGAATTCATCCCTCGGGTCAATCACGCCCGGCGTGTCCACGAATACGATCTGACACGCCTCATTCGTATAGATGCCCGCCAGACGGTCGCGCGT
>JAPLSP010000317.1 GCA_026398575.1 Candidatus Sumerlaeota bacterium
CACGAACCGGATACAGCCGTCTCCGTAGACCGTCCGTACATAGTCGTAACCTTTCCGAACACCAAACGCATGATAGAGCAAGCTTTGACTCATCCATGGAACTTACCACCTATTTCCAGACAGGTACTTTCCGGAAGAACCAATTCTTTAACAAAGTATGCTGGGAATATCGCCAACAATGCAGCGAAAGGGAGTGTCTGCAATGTGATCACCGCATTGCACAGGAATACATTGACGGCACGCGCGAAGGCTTCAGCCCTTATCCGTGCTGGTTGGGCATGGATGATCTCGCCTTTCCCTTGCGAATTGGCGGGAAGGTATGGGGTGTGCTTTTCGCGGGGCAGATCGTCCCCAATGACGACGCTCGTCTCGCTCAAATCGAGGCGAACATCCTTCAGAGAGTCACTGTACCGGTCGCGGAGCGATTAATTCAATTACTACGCGAAGAACGCCGAGCGCAGTGGGGGTCTGATCCGCAGTATTCGGAAACCATGGTAAGGCGGCTTTCGGAATTCGGAAACATGGTCCAGCAGATTCTTACACAACTCTACGAAGCCCACCGGACTGCGGCGGAACAAGAATTGCTGCAGTCTATTGAGACAGAGCTCGCTTCAGCGAACCTGGCCGATGCCGGAGCTTGGTGGTCGACGTGTGATCAACTCCTTCGTTCTGTGGCTGATTTTTTCGGACTTCAAGAGATCCATGTCTACTTGCGAGACCGCAGCCGGTACTATAAACGCATTCGGCTCGGTGAGGCAGCGACGGAAGTTCCTGTCCGTGAGGTTTTGTCAACCCTCACAGCCGGTCAATTTAAGCAAGCCGTTAGCCAGACTTCTACAGTTCTATTGGCAGAAAGCCTAGCTGTTCCCGCGAACACAACTAGCTTCTATGTCTCTTACGTTCAAGCTGAGGGCACGCCTCTGACGACCTTCCTTGTGTTGTGTGGTGATTTGCACCAGCAGTATGCGAATCTGATCCAATCAATTTGCCGCATCGTTACACAAAAAATCGATTATTTGACGCTGGTCCAACGTCAGCGCCAGGCTCAAAAGGAATATCGGATGCATGTTGCCCAGGTGGCGCATGATTTCCGCACCCCCCTCCAAATCATCCTCCTTGATCTCGAGGACGTCCGCCGAGTGGATGCGGTCATAGAAGATGCTGAATTGCTCGGCAGGGTCACCAAATCGATCATACGTGCAACAGGGGCAGAAGAACATGTTTTGCGCCTTTTGGGAGTTGCTGTTGAGAAACGTGAGGTCATGGACCTTGTGGCTCTCGTGAGACAAGTGATGGATGACTTGGAACCACTGGCAAAGAAACATCCTTGTTGCCTAGCGAGATTTGGTACGTGGCCATCCCAAGCACTGGTCCGGGGGATCAAATTTCAGATTCGCAGCGCCATGACAAACTTGATTGAGAACGCCATCAAATACTCCTATACTGGCAGGATCACTGACGGGCGCTTTGAACCCGAACGTGTGAAGGTTCAAGTCGAACTTCAACGAACAACATTGTGTGTGTTCGCATCTCGAATTACGGTATCGGGATTCCTCCCGACAAACTGCGGAATTTTAAGGAGCCAGGCGGTCGTGCCCTGGTGCCTGATCGCCTTCAAGCGCGGCCGGGCACTGGGTGGGGAATGGCCATCACCATTGACGTTCTAGAAGACCACCACGGCTGGCTTGACGTGAAGAGCGATCCAGCGGACACGAATGAGAGATCACCCGACCAGCGATACCATCGTTACCTAACGATCGTTGAGGCCCATTTACCTCTTGCCTGACCAATAGTAGCTATTATGCAATTAACCACAGATAACATAAAACTCCTCATGCAAGGACAACGTGTCTTGCTCATCGAAGACGACAACGATCTGGCACTTAGATTGCAAAAAGTTTTTCGAATGTGGGGAGCGAAAGAGACCGTTCTTAAACGCTGCATGAATGG
>JAPLSP010000379.1 GCA_026398575.1 Candidatus Sumerlaeota bacterium
CCCTGGCCCGGATCGAAAGCGACGTACTGAATCTCGACCCTAGAATTGTCATCGTGCTGTTGGGCGGCAATGACTATCTTCGCCGTTATTCGATAGACTCGATCGTCGAAAATATGGATCGAATTATTCTGCGCATTCAACACAAGGGCGCGTTAGTGATTCTGGTCGGCATGAAATCACCGCTCGGGCAGTATGAAGGCAAGTTCCGGGATTTGGCGCGGAGCCGGGGATGCCCGTATGTGCCGAATATCCTGAAAGACATTCTCTGGAACAAAGACATGAAATCCGACGACATCCATCCGAATAGCGAAGGCTATGCATTGATAGCTCAGCGCATTGGAGCGGTATTGAGAAAGTATTTATAGCTTTATCTTTTGAGAGAGTGGGCGAAGGACAGCAAGGACCGCAAGAACATCAAGGACAAGAGACCGCAGGGACGAAGGACAGCAGGGACCCCGGGGACGAAGGACAGCAGGGACCGCAGGGACATCAAGGACAAGAGACCGCAAGGACATCTAAGGACGAAGGACAGCAGGGACCGCAGGGACACCAGGGACGAAGGACAGCAGGGACATCAAGGACCTCAAGGACGATGAACCGAGCGATAAATAATATGCATATTCAAACTCCGGGAATGCAGCTTGCGCGAAAGATTTTAGCCTGCTTTAGCAGGCTCCTCTTTGCCCCCGGCTTTAGCCGGTGGGTGGCGGGCCATTCCAATTTTTCAGCGCGCTTTAGCGCGGCTTCTCGACAAGGCTTCAGCCATATTTTTTTATGTTTTTTATTTTGCGTCTCTCCCCTATTGGCGCCCGCCCAATCAACAACAGCATCAACCTCAACCTCATCCTTATCCTCATCCTCACCAGAATTCAAACTAACAAATCCTCTGGATCAGGCGCTGGCCGCCGTCGGAATGACAAGCGATACAACCCGCTTCGAATCGGCGGCTTTCATCTCGGCCGGCCAGAGAGACTACCGGCTCCCGGTTCTCGACCGCCTCATGGAACGGCCTTTTGACATCCCCTATCGCCTGAGCCACGTCAAATCGCAATACATCAAAGAGAACGACTCGTTTTTCGGCCTGCTGATGAATGCCGACGGCTTCATCAATGCGCGCGTGCGGCGCGGGAAATATTGGAATCCATTGTGGCGGACGGATGACGATATCAAAGCCAACAAGCCGGACCTGCTGTTTTCGCGCATTGAAAAAGTCTTCAACGAAATTCCAACGACGGCGCCCATCGCGCTGGATCGCGACTCGCTGCGCCCAAAATGCAGTCAGGTGGAAAAGCGGATGCAGAATCAACTCGCGCTGCTGATAGACGCCTCGCTCTCGGCGTATCGCTTCCATCATCTTGCGTTTCAGGACGCGCGCCGGTGGTTGACCAACAACATTGAAGCGGAGATGGCCGGCCAATTCCGAAACCAGACTCTGGAAGAACGCGCGACCAAAGGACGGGATTTGACTTCGCCCTCGCCCGAGGAACTGAAAGCGGTGGCCGCCGTGGATATGAATTATCTGTGCGCCGGGGCGCTCGAACTCGCGCTGGCGGTGGATCGCACGATCACGGAATTCGAGGACAATCCGCCGACCGCTCCGCTCGATCTTTCGGTCAACACGCCGTTGGGCTGGATCGAAGTCCACACGACAACGGGCACGCGGACATACACGGCGGAGCGTCACTATTGGCTGATTCTGGATTTCGCCGGAGACACCATCTATCATTCCGGCGGAGGCGCGCGCTGCCTCGACCAGCCCATCGGCGTCTTAATGGATTTCGGCGGGAACGACGTTTATGAAAGCCCCGTCGGGGAAGGCGGCCACTTCGGCGGGGGATTGTATGGATACGGCTATCTCTACGATCAATCCGGCGACGATACTTATGCCGGACATTTTATCACGCAAGGCGCCGGATATTGGGGCGTCGGAGTATTGATGGACCGCGCCGGAAACGACCGGTATCTCTCGGCCGGATATGCGCAAGGCGCCGCCCAATACGGTCTCGGCATCCTGAGCGATGGCGCCGGCAATGACCAATATCAGGCCGTCTGCCGCGCGCAAGGATACGGCGGAACGCTGGGACACGGCCTCTTGCTTGAAATGAGCGGCGACGATGTTTATACGCTCCAAGACCCGGGCCATTGGTTCCCCTCCGCGCAGAACCCAATGAAGGGAACCAGCCTCGGCCAAGGCGCTGGCGCTGGCGAACGCGACGACCTCGGAACGGGACATTCGATGGGGGGCGGATTCGGACTGCTGATAGACGCCGCCGGGAAGGACAAATACAAGGCCGAGCTCTTCGCGCAAGGCGTGGGATATTGGTATGGCGCCGGAGCGCTGCTGGACGACGCGGGCGACGATGAATACGATGGGGTTTATTATAACCAGGGCTCGGGCGCGCATTTCGGCGTCGGCGTCTTGATTGACCTTCAGGGCAATGACCACTATCGCGTCTCGGAGAGCGTCGGGCTGGGCGCGGGGCACGACTTCACGGTTGGATTGCTGGTTGACGCTGGGGGAGACGACGTCTTTGAAGCGCCTTCGCTGTCGCTGGGCGCCGCCAACGACAACGGCATTGGCATTTTCCTGAAACTCGGCGGAAACGGCGTCTATCGGTTCGCGGTTCCCAACGCCTACAGCTCCTTCGGCAGCTATGGCACGATGAAAACCGGAACGATGCGAGAGGATTTGCTCGGGCTGGGCCTTTTCCTTGCGGTAGGCGGCAAGAGTACCTATCCCGAAAAGTCGGGCTTTCTGGCCGGATGCAACAGGCTCGTCGTTCAGCCGCCGCGTTATCCGCAATACAACCTCAAGAGTGAACGCGGCGTTTTCCTCGATAGCGAACTCTCAACCTGCTCTTTGCGCCTTGCGCCATTGACGCCCGACACTGAGCCTAAGAGCCGGAAGAAATAAGGCAAGGGACAATCCTGACAAGCCAAAACACATCCTGCACTAATCGCGCACTTAATCGCGCACTTAATCGCGCACTTAATCGCGCACTAATCGCGCACTCCGTCTTGCTGGATTTGTTTTTTTTGCGTAATATAATGCAGCGCTCTTCCTTGACCTACAGATGCCAATGCGCCTTTGTTGACCATCATCAGTAGATCTTTTAGCGCCTGCCTTTTCCCAACTCCAAATAGTGTCTGATATTCCCGGTTAGCAATTTTCCCATGCGCTTTGATATATTCAAGCGTTTCCCTCTGGCGAATATCAAACGGAGTTTCCTCCCTTGGAATCCCCAGTTGAGAGAGGATATGGAATCTTGTTATAAACACACCATTCTCGCCCATAAGCTCCAGTTTTATCCCCAAATCCTCAGCGGATTGCATCATTCGCAAAATGCCGGTTCCCCAATGCTCGATTAATCGCGCCCGGTAAAACGCCTGTGCCAGACGTGGATTGCGCGGGCGCGATGCATGCTCGCGAGTCAAGCTCTCAAAGGTCATATCCGGAGGCAGTATTCCAGGATTCCATACTTCAAGTCTGTCGTCATAGATACGCACTTGAATAGTTCCTACCGCCGCATAATCGCGATGGCAGATTGCATTGATAATCGCCTCGCGCACCGCTTCATCGGGATATTCAGGAATCGTATCTCTTTCTGCTTTTCCAGTGATGCGGATTGCCTGCCGTGTATTACGCGCGACAAACGCAAGCGCATTATCCAGTTGGCTCAAGACAACGCCATCAAAAGTTTTCTCGTCAATGAATTTGACGGAAGTCGTTCCCGCGAATCGCGCGCACTTGACTTGTGCCTCCGGAAAAAATCGTTGAGGATAACTGGCAAACAATAATGCCGCTCCATTGCATGGAATGCCATCATTAGTCAGCAGCCCGAGATTGCTTAGAAGCGTTTGGCCGGAACTCGCCTCCAATCCCGCGCGTCTCAAAAAATCGCGGACGGCATCGTTGCCCATTTCCTCCGGAATAAAACCATGGCACGCTAACGCGTCCCATGTGCGTCCTGTTGTCGCTTCCATTAACCGATGCGCTTCTTCTCGGGCTAGATGCTGATTTGTACGGCCTACGCGCTTTAGAGGTCGTCCAAATGCCCAAACCGGCTTAATGGGGCTTTCTTCCACGCGCACAATGATAATCGTATTTGCCCCAGCGCTTTCGATTGCTATGGATGGATACTGTGAAGGATCGGTATTCATCTTGATCTTATTAGCAAGGTCCTCCAATGTGCCATGTCCGATCTGCAACCCTATATGCTCTCCTTTGGGATCAACGCCAATATGCACACATCCGCCTTTGCTTGTGGCAAAAGCAGCAACCGACTCGACTACCTCACGCCACTTGCTCAGGGACTGCTTGTTTTCAATTTGCTCAGACTCTTTATCCATTTCCCAGATTCCCTTTGGATTCTCTCAATAGTATTGAAGCCGAAGCATTATTGATTAATAGCTAGGTTGAAAGTGAAGTATTTCTTTGATGCGCCGTTGCTTCATTTGCTCATCATACGCCTGCTTGCGCCTTTGCCAAGTTTCATAAATTCCTTTCCAACGGCAGAAATCAGATCGCGTCTCGTCAAATTCATCATAGCGTTCCAGTTGGCCGGACATAAGCGCCTTATAAAAGTTTTCGCTCAGAATGCCGTATTTTTCCTCATACAAGGTCATTCGGCGTTCGAGCAATTTCATCTCAACAACAAGTTCATGAATTTCCATGATGATATTCTCCAAAAAAATCTTGCCTCACGGGAAGAATTTGGCAAAGAAGCAGAGGCAAAGTCAAGCCATACCCGAAATACATTGAGGAACTTTTCCTGTTGAAGGGATAAACATTTCGAGTTGCGAGTAATATTACACTTCCTCTTTTTCTTCTTCATCCATCTCAAACAGCGTCAGCTGCTCGGCTTCGTCATCCTGCCAGAAATTGGCGACGGCGAGGCCGATCATGCGGATGGGGCGCGTGCCGACTTCGGTTTTTTTGAGGAGTTCGAAGGCTTGGTCGAGAAGGATGGCGGCGGAGCGAAAGTAGTTATCGTGTGTCACGTCGCGGGTGATGTTGGTGAAATCGCCGTATCTGACTCGCAGGCGGATGGTGCGCGCCGTGACGCCCTTGGCTTCGAGCCGCAGCGCCAGCGCCTCGGCCTGGCGTTCGAGCGTCTCCCGGATCAGGCGCATATCGCTGGTATCGGAGTCGAAGGTTTCTTCCCTGCTCAACCTCTTGTTTTCGCGTTCGGGCATGACGGACCGCGTGTCTATCCCGTGGGCGTACTCGCGCAGCCGCTGGCCGAACTTGCCGAAGGTTTGTTCAAGATCGCTCAGCGGAATGGCGGCCAATTGAGCGATCGTATGCGCGCCCATCGCCGCCAGCTGCCGCCGGTGGACTTCCCCGACGCCGGGAATCTTCGCCACGGACAACGGCGCAAGGAAATCGCGCACCTCGCTTTCTCCGACCGCCACGAGGCCGTCCGGCTTCTTCATATCCGAGGCGATCCTGGCCACGAATTTGCACGGCGCCACGCCCCCCGAGGCCGTCAATTCCAGCCGTTCGAGGATTTGCTGTTTCAGAGCACGCGCGATCTCAAGTCCGGATTCGATGCCTTTCTTATTCTGCGTGACATCCAGATACCATTCATCGAGCGTGACCGGCTCGACCATGTCTGTGTATTCCTCGAGGAGGCGCTGAATCTGGCGCGAAACTTCCTTGTAGTGGTTGATGCGGGTTTTGAGGAAGACGCCATTGGGGCAAACGCGCCGTGCGTTTTTCATGGGCATGCCCGGCTGCACGCCGGCTTCGCGCGCGGCATGGGAAGCCGCGCAAACAATCCCGCGCGATGACATGCCGCCGACGATCACCGGCTGGCCGCGCAGCCAGGGATTATCGCGGATTTCAATGGAGGTGTAAAACGCATCCATCTCCAGATGAATGATCTGACGTTCGGCGGGCGCCATGCATCCTCCTGCAAAGCGGGCTGCGCATGGGACTATTTATGACGGCGCGTCCTTGAGAGTTCAAGGGCAAAACGGAAGCAGGCAAACCCAATGTCCAGTGTCCAACAGGGAATGTCCAATTTCCAAGGAAACAAGGCGGAAGCGATAAACCTTACGCGAGGATTTGCTGGAAATTGGAAATTCCCTGTTGGACATTGGAAATTTGCTGTTGGGTTTTAGTTGTCTTCCAGCAAGCAACGCATCCGCCTTCATCGCCTTGCATTAATTCCCAACGGTTTTTCCCTGGATCCCCTGCAACGAGTTCATCACTTCATCCAGCGATTCGGTCTGGCCCAGTTTCCCCAGCGCGGCGGCGATGCGCTGGCGCAGGGATTCGTCTTGGACCTGATGGAAGAGGCAAATCAGCGGCAGGATCGCGGCGCTGTCGCCGATGCGCGCCAGCGAGTCAATCGTCTCGCCCAGCGCCCGCGGGCTTTGCGCCAGCAGATTGGCCATCAGCGCCTTGAGCGATTGAGCGCCGCCGATGCGGCCCAACGCGCGCGCCGCCGGAGGTTGAATGTCCGAATTCGGATCGAAGAGCGCCGCCGTCAGCGCCTCGGCCGCCTCTCCGCCACCGATGCGCCCGAGGGCGTTCGCCGCCGCCTTGCGCACCGCGCGACTTGAATCCTTGAGGGCCTGGATCAGCGATCCGATGCCCATCGGACTGCGCAGATCGCCCAGCAGACGCGCCGCCTTCAATCGCATCGTCTCATACTGCGATTCCAGCAATTGGTAGGCGCAGCGCGTCACGCCAATCATGTTGACGGGCTTGAACTGCTCCAGCCGCTGCTGCGGCGACCGCCCGCGAAGCTCGAAGGGCCCCGTGAGGATCTCCCGCGTGCCTTCGTACACGCGAACGGCCGGGATAGCCACGTCCGCCGGCGCCGCGGCGGCGGACGTGCGGGTCTACGAGGGCACGCGGGAGATCCTCACGGGGCCGTTTGAGCTTCGCGGGCGATCGCCGCAGCAGCGGCTGGAGCAGTTCAAGCCCGTCAAGTACCCCTGCGTGTTCATCG
>JAPLSP010000034.1 GCA_026398575.1 Candidatus Sumerlaeota bacterium
GCCGGGGCAGTATTAGCGCGCGGCGCCGCCCGACGGAGCGGGACGGCCTACTATTCGCCGCCACTCTTGGTAAACAACATTATTCCTTTCCCAGGCAATACAGGCCTTGGGCTTGCTAAGTTACAGCATGGGGCGCCACGTCATGGTTTCCATGTCAGACAGTTCCAGATAATCTGGCAATAATTGCGGTTGCGAAAATCCGATTCGGCATGTCCGGCTTGAAGATAGAAAACCCATCCCCGGTCCGTGGGTTTGAGCCACCCCCCGCGGTCCTGCATGAAGAGTTCCCCCGTCTTCGGGTCCACGCCGCGAAAACCGAACAGCACGGTTTTCTCGCGTCCGTCGGTGAATTGCTGATTCAGAAAGATCTCGGTCTTCGGCAGATCCAGCACAGGGAATTGCGCCGGGCCGGACGTATCAGCGGATTGATATTCCACGCGCCCGCTATATTCCACATTGTGGGAGGTGATGTAGTGAGTCGGATTGAGGTTCACCAGCGAGAAGGTGGTTTCGCTGACCACGCGCCACGGCGTCTTGGGATCGTCGCGCGGCGAAATCCGAATACCCGTCAGGCGCAGCCATTCGGGATTCTTCATCCGCGCAGAGGCAAGGCCGTGATGAAGAATGACCAGCCGTCCGCCGCCGCGGGCATAATCGGCCAAGATCTTCTCGACGCGCGCATCCATCGGGCCATGAATATACATGAAGACAGCGGCATAAGGCGCCAGGTTCGATTCGAGGCGCGCAGGCTCGATGATTTGCGGGTCGTATTTGGCTTCATCGCGAAGAAATGCGGCCAAAATTTGCATGGGTTTGGTCTCGTCGGCCACGATGAGAAGCCTGGCCGGAGACGAAGTTGAAACCGACAGAGAAGCGGACGAAGGCGCGGATACGGGCGCCGGGACAGTTGTCCTTTATGGTACCAGCCATATTCCAAATGGGTTCGCTCTATGCCAATGTTCCGCCGCCAACGGCAATATGTTGTTGTTCATTGCCATCCGTGTTATCCGAGAAATCCGTGGTTGAATGTTAACCACGGATTTCGCGGATAACGCGGATGTCGCGCCGCGAAGCAGCATATTTTTGCAAACGGAGTTTGCGAAAATCCCAGTACATTAAGGAGAGTAGTTAGCGCGCTGCTTCCGGGAGCAGATTCATGGCGTCAACGACCACATATCCATCTGTGCCTTCGTTCGAAATGACGATGCTCGTCGCCTCGCCGGCATCCAGATCGAATTTCCCCAGCGAGTGAAAAAGACCGTCCACTTCCGGCGCCAGCCGCTGGTTGACGAGAACGGTTTTCGATCCGCGCGAAGTCTTGATTGTCACGGGAGTATTGGTGGCGCGGTTCTTCAGCGCGGTATAGGCAAGGCGCACGGTATAGACGCCCGCCTTGGGGAGATTCGGCTTGAAGCATATCTTCTTCTGTCCCTTCTCGCTGTTGCCGTCGTTCACGTAGTTGGCGCCGATAAACGGCCCAAGGTAAGTGGAAGGCGTCCATTCGCCGCTCATTTCGGCCTGGGAGGCTTCGATCAGGACGCCGCCATATTTCTTCGCGGCTTCGCTGAAGGTGATTCCGCTGATCGTCGCCGGACTTGGTTTTGCCGGAAGCGTGAATGCGCCGGGATAGGTCGGGGGGATCTTCGGCAATTGCCCACGATCCCACGGCAGCCACGGGCCTTGGTCCGGTAGGCGCAGATTGCTCTCCGCGCGGCGGGCGCCGGCAACGACGGCTTTGTCGGGTTCATCATAGACGCGGATTTCGCAGATGCCGCACGGCTCATCGAACACGATCCGCAATCGCTCCGCGGTCACGCGATCCATACCATAAGCGACGCGGCGATGACGGTTTTCCGTCACTTCGGCCGCTTGCTTCCATGCGCCGTTTTGCCAGGCTTCGATCACAAGGCGTTTGGCCGCGAACGCCACTGTCTGAAAAGCGACGTGGACCATGTTGAAGGTCTGCGGCTCGCTCCACGAGAGCTCGATCCAGTGCGGCGGCTTGGCGTTTTTGTCGGGCGCCCAGGCGTTGGTCTTGCCGCCTTCAGCCCGCGCATAACCGTTGATGACATTGGCTGCCGCCATTTTCTCGCCTTTATAGGGTTCGATCTCCGCCGCCGCTTCGCTGGACGCCTTCACTGCGGCCTTGCGCGCCAGATCGCGCGGATCGCGGTTGGGCAGGCCGATGATATAGGCGCCGTCCTTGAGCAACTGCTGCTGAAGCTGCTCCATGTATCTATCGCAAATATCGCGCGGACCAGCGCTGTGCTCGATGCACAAGGCCGCGCCCGCGCCGGCGGCATGGCCCATCACGGCGCACGTCAGCATGACGCGCGTATCGGACATGCCCAGATGGCTTGCGGAAATATTGCGCCCGGCCATCATCAGGTTTTCAATGTTCTTGGAATAAAGGCAGCGGAAGGGAATGGTGAAATGGACGCCGTGGTAAGAGTATTGCTTTGTGTCCATGTTCTTGCTGGGCGATCCGCTTTGGAAGAATCCGCCGGAATAATGATCGTCCACCGCCCATCCTCCATAGGCCACGCCGTCGGGGAAGGGCGTCTTTCCGCCCAGGTCATTTTGCGTCAGGACGTAGTCGCCGATGAGGCGGCGATTCTCGCGCTTGCCGGCTACGTAGCTCACCCAGACGAGTTTTTGCGTGTCCGCTTTTTGCTTGTCTTTGTCGCAATGATTCTTGGTGTGGTCCCATAATCCATAGATCAGCCGGAACAGGTCGTCGCGGATTTCTTCGGCGTCGGCGTAGGTATCCTGCAGGCCGCCAAGTTCGATCTGCCACTGGTAGCCGATCTCCTCGTTGGTGATGAACCTGGGATGACGTCCGGCCCCGAATGAATCGCACGCTGGAAAATGAAAAGCCCAGGCCGGCGCCACGAACGGCTGCGGCTTGCCGGCGTCCTCGTGATAATACTTCAAGCCGTTGCCCATGGTGTTGGTGCTTGGGTTTTCGGGCGCCCAAGGCTCGTTATACATTGACTTGGGTTCCTTGCCCTGCCGGTATTCGGCGCCGGCGGACACGGCGACGGCCGACTCGCCCGAGCAATCAATAAAAATCCTGCCCACGAATCGCATCCGCTGTCCGGTCTTGGCGTCCTGCGCAAGCGCCGCCGCAATTCTGCTCTTGGAATCCGCCTGCATCTCGGCGCCGGTGGCGTGCGTGTTGAGAAAGAGGTCAAGGTTCGGTTCGAGTTTGACAAATCGCATCAGCCGCTCGGAATAAAGCATGCCTTCGATGACCTTCTGATTGCCCGCCGTGCGGTATTCCTCGACCAGGCCCGTCTCGCGCGGATCGAGCGGATCGTTTTTCGCATGAGGCCAGACGCCAACCGGCGGCACCAGAATTTCCGTGCTGGCATTGCCACCCAGGATGGGGCGGTCCTGGATCAACGCCACGCGCGCCCCGAGCCGCGCCGCCGCGACCGCCGCCGTGCATCCCGCCAAACCGCCGCCGATGACTACGACGTCATGTTCGCCCATGTCCTTGATTTGCCGGCTCACACCGCCGTATTGCTCGCGCAATGCGGCGATGGAATTCTTGTCGTCGGGCGGCGTCCAGCCCGCATCCGCCGCGAGCGCTATCGCATCGCAACGGCCATAGAAGCCCGTCAGATCGTGAAGGCGAATCTCGATCTTTTGCGGAAGTTCCTGCAAACCGCCATCCTCCCAATGCCATCCGGTCTTGCCATTGGCGCCGAAAACTGGCCCGGCGGTTTTATTGTTGATGATGAAATTGAACCTGCCGGGATGAAATTGCGGATTCCAATCCCTGACGCGCGCCCAAAGGCGATATCGCCCGGCGCGCGGCAGCGTCAGGCTGGTGGCGGCGTCCCTGACTGGCGAGCCAATGCCCGCGGCGAGGAGATAGGGCGAGCCCATCTGATCAATGAACTGAGTGTCGCTGATCCATCCGCCGCAATCATTGAACCGCTCGGTCTCGAGCCAAACGATATCATCTGCTGCCCCGCACGCGCCGGTGATGATCGCTGACAACAATATTGCAATGCCAATCCGCAGCTTCATAGAACTTCTCCATAAAGATTAATATTAAAAGTTCTCCGCATTTTGCGCAAATCTTTTGGGATACTGCCTTGGCCACCATGTGGCCTTGTTATCAATGTAAAATGTAAAATGAGAAATGAGAAATTGAAAATGAGACTGCGCGCGGCAGGCAAATGAAGCAGGGCTGCGTAATGCTGGCGCCGGGATAGGTTGTCATTTTACATTTCTCATTTCTCATTTTTCATTTTACATTATGACAATGAATTGATTACTTGCCCTTCATCAATTTCGCGATGGACGGCGCCGCCTTGTAAACGCGCATGCGCTCGTCCCAGCATAAAGCGATGATGTAGTCATCTTTGAAGGCAAGCTCGGTGATGTCGTGCGCCAGCGCGCTGTGGCCGGCGAAGCGCGGCTGCGCCGGCTTCGAGACGTCGTACATATCCATGCCCGCCGTATCGCGGATGACAAACAGGCAATCGCCGCGTAGCGACAGACCTGTCACTTTGCCCTCCTGATCCCGGAAGATCGGCGCCAGAAATTTCGGATCCCCGATATTCGAATAGTCCACCACTCCCACCGCCACACGATAATTGACGTAACCGATCCGATCGCGCAACGCGACGCTGTCAATGTGATACAGAGGCGATTTGACGCCGGAAAGAAGTTCCAGTGGTCCGCTGCCCGGTATGCGCAGCGTATGGACGGCCCCCGCCAGAGTATCGGAGAAAAGAAGGGTGTCTTTGCCCATGGCGACCGCATTCCTGGCGTATTGAATCGAAAGGCGATAATGATGGGAAACCGTGATGCTGGCCGCTTCGTCATATTGCCCCACCAACAGTCCCGCCGGGCCGCAAGCCACATAGATGCGCGGCGGCGCAAGCTCGATGCCGATGGCGCCGGAAGGCGTTTCGAGGCGGGACAGCGCAACCGGCTTGCGCGGATCGGAAAAATTCCATGCGCTCACTCCCGCGTCCAGCTCGGCCATGAATACGCTCTTGCCGGCGCGCCGCATCTGCAGCGGCCGAGGCGAGGCGGCATGGGCAAGCAGCCGGGGCGCGGAGATATTGGACATATCCACCCAGCACAATCCCTCGCGATTCAGCGCAACGAGGGCCAGGGAATCGAACAGCAGGATATCGCGCGGCCTGCCGGGAGTGGCGCATTCGCCCGCCAGCCGGAGCATCTCCGGTCCGTTATCCACCGGCTGCTTTGGGGCGGGCTTCTGAGGCGGAACACGCGAGCACATTTGGCATGCGAACAAGCAGCCAAGCGTGAGCGCGGTCAGGACGATCCCCGGCAGAAAGACCCACAGCCGCGTATCCCTGCGCCGGGCAGGTTGCGAGAGGCCAAAGATTT
Organism: Candidatus Sumerlaeota bacterium; assembly: GCA_026398575.1. Next base: position 5,377 of record JAPLSP010000034.1, read on the forward strand.
TTTTTTCGCTGTTCATTCCTGGATGCTCATAATCCGGCAGAGCCGGAATCATTCAGGTGAAAATTTCAAAAAACTGGGCGCCTGATAAATGCTGAGCAAGCGCGTATTAACACAGGCAGAATCATTGAGGGCAGAATCATTATGATTCTGCCCTCAATGATTCTGCCGGTAAACCGCGATAGAGCTAAAATAAAAAGGCCGCGGAGCCCCCCTCTTATCCGGCTCCGCGACCATGATATGCGATACAGCGAACGCGATGGCAAGCGATTTGCCCTCGCTCTTTCTGGCGTCACTCTGCAATGATAACCCGTTTGTCTCGTGTCGGCGTCATTAATATATGAAACGCGGGGGCTAAAGCAAGGAGTTTTTGCACGGTTTTGATTTTTTTTCCTTACTCAAGACGCACGTCGCACATCTCGATTTCCGCCGTCCGGCGGCCATTGTAATCGTTGACGACGGGATGTCCGGCGACGCTGAGAAGGCCCTGATGCTTCAGCAGTTGGGGATCCAGGCCGCCCATGCCCCAGCCAATGGCGCAAATGCTGGCGCCGTTTTGGGAGACGCGCAGGCGCAGATGATTCCGCCCGACAACCCTCGGGACGTCGGCCAGCGACACGCCGGAGAAGGACACGATCGGCTGTGGATTGCCCTCGCCGAACGGCTCGAAACGGGCAATGGCTTCGACGGCTTCCAGCGTCAGGCTCGACAGCGGCGCCTCGGCGTCAATCAGGATTTCCGGGCGCAGCAGTTCCGGCGTCAGATGCCGTTCGCTGTATGCGGTCATGGCGCTGTGGAACTCGGCGACTTTGTCGGGCGTCAGATGAAATCCGGCGGCCATGGCGTGTCCGCCGAAGCCGCCCGTATCGCCGAAGAAGGAATGCAGCGCTTCGTAGAGGTGAAAATTGGGAATGCTGCGCGCCGAGCCTTTGGCGTAGTTGCGCGCGGCGTCAATGCTGATGACGAAGGCCGGGCGATAAAACGCCTCGCACAGCCGCGAAGCGATCAGCCCGACGTAGCCGACGTGCCATTGTTCGCGCGCCACAACCAGGACGCGCATCGCATCGGGGCTGCCTTGCTTTTCGATCTCTGCGACGGCCTCCTCGAACATCTCTTTTTCCTCTTCGCGCCGCTGGGTGTTCAGGGTGTTCATCTCCTGGGCCAGCGCCCGCGCTTCCTCCCGGTCTTCCGTCACGATCAGCCGGACGGCCACCATGGCGTCTTTGACGCGGCCCATCGCATTGATGCGCGGCGCAAGAACGAAGCTCAGGTCGCGCGCCGAGATCGCAAGGTTGCAGTTGGCCACTTCGAGCAGCGCGCGCAGGCCGGCGCGCGGATTGGCGCGAATGGCTTCGATGCCGGCGCGCGCCAGCGCGCGGTTCTCGCCCATGATCGGTACCATGTCGGCCACCGTGGCCAGCGCCACGATGTCCAGCTGGCTCTTCAAGAACGCCCGGCCGCGCTCGGTTGAAGCGCCCATCTCGCGCAGGACCGCGTGCGCCAGCTTCCAGGCCACTCCCGCACCGCACAAATCGGCGTGCGGATACGGGCGGTCCGCGCGCTTGGGATCCACAACGGCGCACGCCTCCGGCAGCGTCAAGCCCGGCTCATGATGATCCGTCACCACCACGTCCATGCCCAGCGAGCGGGCATAGGCGACCTCTTCGTTGGCGGTGATGCCGTTGTCCACCGTGATCAGCAGCCGGGCGCCGCGCGCCGCCAGCTTGTCCAGCGCCATTCGATTCAGCCCGTATCCCTCATGGACGCGGTGGGGAATATAGTAAGACGCCTCGACGCCCAGGAAACGGAACATGCCGAGCAGCACGCCGATGGCGCAGACGCCGTCCACGTCGTAATCGCCGTAGATGGCGATTGGCTCGTTGCGCGTAATGGCCTGCGCCACGCGCGCGGCGGCGCGGTCCATGTCCGCCATCTCGAAGGGATCGTGGATATCGCGCAACGGCGCATCGAGAAAGCGATTGGCCTGCGCGGGATCGTCCGCGCCCCGATTGGCTAATATCCGCGCCGCCAGCTCCGGCAGATGGGCTTCTTTCTTCAGTTTTTGAGCGGCGTCAGGTTTTTCATGGCGAAAAGTCCAGCGAGGCGAGGTTTTGCCGTTCATGATTATCAAAGCCTTTTTTACCACGCACGAATGACTTCATTCATACGCGCAGGCGCCCCGCGTCCTCAAGCGCTATTACTTTGGATTTTTATGCTTGCGACGGCGCGCAAAAACACCATACACTAAAAGCCCTTTTTTGTATCCGAAAATCGCTTAGGCAGCGACAAGGAGAAAGAACGACGCTATGAAAAAAGCTCTCATCACGGGCATCACCGGCCAGGACGGTTCTTATCTGGCGGAATTGCTGCTCGAAAAAGGCTACGAGGTTCACGGGATCATCCGGCGCGCCTCGACCTTCAACACCGAACGCATTGATCACCTCTACAAGGACCCGCACATTCATGGGGTCCGGCTGTTCCTGCACTACGGCGACATTGCGGATTCGACCAATCTGCTCAAGATCATGTCGCGCGTCTCGCCCGATGAGGTGTATCACCTGGCCGCGCAGAGCCACGTTCACGTGAGCTTCGACATTCCCGAATACACGGGCGACGTGGTCGGCCTCGGCGCCGTCCGCCTTCTGGAAGCGATCAAGGAACATTGCCCCAAGGCCAAGTTCTACCAGGCCAGCAGTTCGGAGATGTTCGGCAAGGTCCGCGAAACGCCGCAAAATGAAACGACGCCTTTTTATCCGCGCAGCCCGTATGCCGCGGCCAAGGCTTATGCTTTCTGGCTCACGGTCAACTATCGCGAAAGCTACGATATCTTCGCCTGCAACGGCATCCTCTTCAATCATGAGTCGCCCCGGCGCGGCGAAACTTTCGTCACGCGCAAGATCACGCGCGCCGTGGCCCGGATCAAAGCCGGACAGCAGGACAAGCTCTACATGGGCAACCTGGACTCCAAGCGCGACTGGGGTTATGCGAAGGAATACGTTGAAGCGATGTGGGAGATCATGCAGCATTCGCAGGCCGAGGATTTCGTCATCGCCACGGGCGAGACGCATTCGGTGCGCGAATTCCTGGACGTCGCCTTTGCGCACGTGGGGCTGGACTGGCAAAAATACGTGGAGATTGATCCGCGCTACCTGCGGCCGACCGAAGTGGACCTGCTTGTGGGCGATGCCAGCAAGGCGCGGCGCGTGCTGGGATGGAAGCCCAAAACCACGTTCAACGATCTGGCGCGCCTGATGGTGGACGCGGACGTGGAGTTCCTGAAAACAGGGATCATGCCAAGGAGCTGACGCGCATGTTGAATTTGGCGGAAAAAAGGATCGTCGTTACGGGCGGCGCCGGATTTTTGGGATCGTTCGTGGTGGAAATACTGCAAGCGCGCGGCTGCCGGAATATCTTCGTCCCGGTTGAGAGGGATTATGATCTGCGCGACCGCGATCAGGTCATCCGCCTTTATAACGACGCGCAGCCGCAGATTGTCATTCATCTGGCCGCCGTCGTCGGAGGCATCGGCGCCAACCGCGCCAATCCGGGCCGCTTCTTTTACGACAACGCCATCATGGGGATCGAATTGATGGAATACGCGCGGCGCGCCAAGATTGAAAAATTCGTCGCCATCGGCACCATCTGCGCCTATCCGAAATTCACGCCGACGCCCTTCCGCGAAGAGGAATTGTGGAACGGCTACCCCGAAGAGACCAACGCGCCTTATGGGCTGGCGAAAAAAATGATGCTCGTGCAGGCGCAGGCCTATCGCCAGCAATACGGCTTCAACGCGATCTATCTGCTGCCGGTCAACCTGTATGGGCCGCGCGACAACTTCGATCTCGAAACCTCGCACGTGATTCCGGCGATGATCCGCAAGTGCATCGAGGCGCGCGAAGCGGCGGCGCCGGAAGTGATTCTATGGGGCGACGGTTCGCCGACGCGCGAGTTCAATTATGTGGAAGACGCCGCCGAAGGCATTGTCCTCTCCGCCGAGCTCTATGACGGCGCCGATCCGGTCAACCTGGGGTCGGGACGCGAGATTTCGATCAAGGATCTTGCGACGAAGATCGCGGCCATGACCCGGTATAAAGGGAAGATCGTTTGGGACGCCACGAAGCCCAACGGCCAGCCGCGCCGCTGTCTGGACGTTTCGCGCGCCGAAAAAGCATTCGGCTTCCGCGCCCGGACGGATTTCAACGAAGGTTTGCAGAAGACAATTGAATGGTACGAAGGCGTCAGGATACGCGGTTGACGCCGGGAAATCATATTTTAGGAAAATAAGACCAGAACCCGTAGGCGAATTTCAGGTTGCCAATGCCGCTATTCCTATGTATGAAATCTCCATTGATTCGGAAGAGAATGCCATGAACCGAGGTGAATTTGAGCAATTGCGCGCTTTGCCTGGTAAGCGGGTAACCGCAGATATCCAGTTCAAATCAAATTCTATGATGATTAATTGCGATCAGTTGAGGCGCTTTGTAGAGGGCTTTGCGCTAGTAAAACAATGCGACGTAATAAGAAATGGAATGTTGCGCTTCGCAACGCCTTTCCAATATGCCGATGGCTCTCACATTGACTTATTTGTTGCTCCATCAGATTCCCAGAAAATTACCCTGACAGATTTGGGTCAAACAATCGCCTACTTACTAGATATGCGGGTGAAACCATGGACCACCAAACGCAGAAAGCAAGCTGTCAATGATATCTGCCAAGCGCTGGAAGTTCAGCAAAATGGCGGCCAGTTTCAAATCGAGGTTTCATGTGATGCGCCACAAACCTTTCAATCGGCAGTTGTTCAGTTGTCTCAGGCATGTCTGAGAATATCAGATTTGGCCATGACACAGCGTTTTCGTGCTGGCGCCGATTTCAAGGATGAGCTTGAGGAATTCGTGGCGGGCATGGATATACCATACGAGCGCCCATATCAGCTGCAAGGCCGTCTAGGTAAGCCGGTGGAAGTTGACTTTCACATTCAGGGGCGCAAAACATCATCGCTTCTGATGACGATATCCACTGCTAGCACGCCAAGTGCCCATAACCTATGCATAGAAATTTTCCGGCGATGGTACGATTTATCTAACTACCTCGAGCAATACCAATTTGTGACCTCCTTTGACACGTCCCATGATGTATTCCGGCCCGAGGATTTGAATCGCATCCGGGATTTTTCCAACGTATTCGGCTATCCAGATGAAAACGAAGCCTTGCATGAATTGCTCGCCGCATAAACGGTTGTCACTGCCACGAAAGCAATTAAAATTATGTCTGATCCACTTGGCCAAAGCTTCATTAAGCCTGTTTCACGTTCCAATAACGACATCATCTTCTTTGACGGGTTGACCAAGCGTTATGGCAATCTCAAAGCGGTGGACGGGCTGACGTTCGGCGTGCCGAAAGGTTCGCTCTTCGGCTTCCTCGGCGCCAACGGCGCGGGCAAGAGCACCACGTTGAAAATGCTGCTGGGCTTGATCCGGCCAAATGCGGGAACGTTTTATCTTTTCGGTGAAAAAGGACTGGGACGCCCGCGCCTGCGGAAAGACCTGGGCGCCTTGATCGAATATCCGGCGTTTTACGATCACCTGTCGGGACGCGCCAATCTCGAAATATTCGCGCGGATGGGCGGATGTTGCGATCGCGCGCAGATTGACGAGCTGCTCGATGCGGTCGGGCTGGCCCAGGCGGCGCGCAAAAAAACCGGCGCCTATTCGCAAGGCATGCGCCAGCGCCTCGGCGTGGCGCAGGCGATGCTGGGTTCGCCGCGGCTGCTGGTGCTCGACGAGCCGACCAACGGCCTCGATCCGGAAGGCAGCCGCGAAATCTGGACGCTCCTGCGCCGGCAGGTTTCCGAGCGCGGCGTCACGATCCTCATCTCCAGCCATCTGCTGCACGAAGTCGAGGAAGGCTGCGACCAGCTGGCGATCATTGACCGCGGGAAACTGGTCCGTTACGACACGGTCTCGAACCTGCTTCGCGGCGGCGCGGCGCGCGTGGCCGTCGAGTTTGTGGACGCCAAGACCGCGCGCCGCGCGCGCGAATGCATCCCGCGCTGGCAGGGCGTGGCGCTCGACAAAGACGCGCTGGCCGACGCCGCGCAAACCAAAGTCGTCGTGCTCCTGTCGGACATGACCGCCGCCGCCTTCAACCAGCGCCTGACGCAGGAGGGCCTTGCCTTCCACTTTATCCAGCCCGCCGACCGCACGCTCAAAGACTACTTCCTCGCCATCCGCGACAAGGCCGGGCGGGAAACGCCGCGATAAGTACTCATATTCGAAATTGCGATCACATAGATTTATGGCAGATTTTTATGCTGGAGGAGTTGATTCGTGCGGATTGGAGCGGCGCCAGCTATTGGATTAAGGTGTCTTGCCGCCTTCTTTTTAGCGCCAAGGCCATTGAATCGCCAAAAATAAGGCGGCAAGCCACCTTACTCCAAATGCTGGCGCCGTTCGGCGACAGGATCTCAAATGAGAAAGCCTAAAAGCGCGCAAAAAAAATCGCCCCAGGAATCGTCCTCCATCATCGCCGCGGGCGGACCGCTCTCCGGGATGCGGATTTGCGTCTTGCGGCACGGCAGGCTGACGCTGGTGGACGATCTGGGCGCCGGCTTTGAGGCGCTCGGATGCCAGACGCGGATTTTCGAAGTTACGTTGTCGCCCAAGCCGGCGGGCAAGGCGGGCGTTCATGCCGAGCAGGGCGTCAACGGCCATGCCCCGTTTGGCGCTTACCTCTTCCGCGAAATTGACCGGTTCGATCCGCACCTGATCCTGTGCGCGAACGGCTACGGATACGGCGAATATCTGGTGGCGCCGCTGATCGCGGAACTCAAGGATATTCCCCTGGTCAATTGGTTTGTGGATGATCCGGAGGTGATGCCGGCCTCTTATCGGATATCCGACGCGCGCTATACGGCCAACGCCGTCTTTGACCGGTGGTATGCCGAGCGCCAGAAATCGCTCGGATTCGCGAAGACGTTTTATCTGCCGCTGGCCACCGCTCCCGAACGTTTTCTGGCGGCGAACGGAAAGCCCTGGACGGCGCCGGCGCCGGTGGTGTTCGTGGGGAGCGCGGGACTGGAAATCCTCGACCGGTCTTTCTCGCAGCTCATGCAGCATATTGACGCTGATCCGGAGGCCACACGCGCCGCGGTCTTCGCGCAGGTGGAAGCGGGCGCGCGCTGGATCGAGGAGCATTCCGCCGAAACCGCCGCCGATTATCTGGAACAGTTTGCCGCGAGCGCGCCCGGTAATGAATTTTTCGTTCATCCCTGGTTCAAGAACACGATCGCCGGCATGATTGAATTCATGGCGTCGTTCTGGATGCGCAAGCGCATTCTGAGCGGGATCGCCGCCGCGCCCTGCGCCGTGGTCGGCGGGGACTGGCAGGATCATCTTCCGGACGCGATTCTGCATCCGTCGGTTCCTTATCAGCAGATTGGCGCAGTCTATCGCGGCGCGCCGATCAATCTCAACATCTCGCGTTACCAGCTCAAAACCGCCGTCAATCAGCGCGTCTTCGACGTTCCCGTGGCGGGCGGATTCCTGCTGACGGACTATCGCCCCTGCCTGGAGGAGATGTTCGAGATCGGGCGCGAAATCGCCTGTTATCGCGATCCGGACGAGATGAATGCGAAGATTCGCCATTACCTCGATCATCCCGAGGAGCGGGTGGCCATCATCCAGGCCGGACGCGCGCGAGTTATGCGCGAACACACATTCGAGCAGCGCGCCACGCAGACGCTCGACGCCCTGAAAGCCCTCGGAATGGAGAAAGGCGCCTGCGGTCCGGGACGCCTGACGCAGCGCCCGTTGCCTGAAAGCCATTGGATTCGGGCGGCGGTCCTGGCGGAGGATCTGCGACGGAACTACGGTTCTGCGGCGGCTGAACGAATCCTGTCGCTGATATCGGGATGGGGCGGACCGGCCTTCGAGTACAGCAATCTGGCCGCGCAGTTGATCAACGGCGGATGGTCGCAAGCGGCGCTGAATGTTTTGGATAAGGCCTTGCGCGCGCGTCCGAACGCGGGAGTCTGCGTCTCGGCGGGGATGCTTGCGCTGCAGGAAGGCCAGTCGCAGCGCGCCGCCGATTACGCGCGCCGCGCCCTGGAGCTCAAGCCGGGCGATCCGGAGGCGAGCGGTCTGCTTGAGCAATGTAAAATGAAAAATGAGAAATGAGAAATAGAAAATGAAAGGCTGTTCGCTATCGGCATAAGAAATACGAAAATAGATAAGATATTTTTAGCTATAGTCATATAGAGAAGACAAAGACGAGAAGCTGCGCGATAAAGAGAGTGGAGCAAATGGAGAGCATCATCAGTTTTGGCATCAATGAATCGCGCTGGCTGGGGGAGGGGTGGCATGAGCGCGAAATATGGGGCGGCGTGCATTCGCCATCCGATGCCTCGCGCCCACCGTCTGATTCATCGCCCGCCAATTTGGAGGCAAAGCTGGTTTATCGCTACACCTCCGGGCGGGCGCAGATTCGGTTGGAGCCGTCGTGGGCGGGAGGACGGATCGCCATTCTGTTGGCGGCCACAGCCACGCAATTGGCGGGTCCGATGACGCTCAATCTATGCGCGGAGGGGCGCGAATTGGCGGTCCTAAAATTGAGTGATGATCGTTGGCGCTTGATCGAGGCCGCGCTGCCGGAGAAGATCGCTCCCGACAGCATGGCCGAATTCACAGTGGCGCCGGTGTTTACGCCGGGCAAAGTTTTGCGAAACGGCGACTTTCGCGCGCTGGGCGTGCGCGTTGCGGCCATAAAGATCGAATCATGATAAAAATCGAAAATCTTTCCAAGCGTTACGATGTCAAGTGGGCCGTGCAGGGATTGAACCTCGAGGTCCACGCCGGCGAGCTCTTCTGCTTTCTCGGCCCCAACGGCGCGGGAAAAACCACAACGATCAAAATGCTGACCGGCTTGCTCAGGCCCACAACGGGCCGCGCGCTGATCGGCGGATACGACATCCAAGCTCATCCCGTCGAGGCCAAACGCCTGATTGGCTACGTTCCCGATCACCCATACGTTTATGAAAAACTGACGGGACGCGATTTCTATCACTTTGTGGGCGACATGTTCCAGATCCCGCGCGAACGGCAGGACAGCCGCATGGCCGCGCTGTTCGAGATGCTCCTGCTGACCGAATCCATTGACGACTATATCGAAAACTATTCGCACGGCATGAGGCAGAAGCTGGTCATTTCCGTCGCCTTGATGCGCGAGCCGATGGCGGTGATCATTGATGAGCCGATGGTCGGCCTTGACCCGCGCAGCGCTCATATCGCCAAGCGATTGTTCAAGCAGCAGACCCAGCGCGGCGCCTGCGTGTTTCTCTCGACGCATACCCTCTCCGTGGCCGAGGAGCTAGCCGACCGCATCGGCATCATCAATCGCGGGGAGTTGATCTTCCTGGGAACCGTGGACCAGCTGCGCGAACGCACCCGCGCCAACGGCAATCTGGAGGAGCTGTTCCTCGCATTGACCACGAGTGAGGGAGAATAATTTAGCTTGAGCGATATTGAGGCTTAAGGAAGGGAGAAATACAATGTCTGAAAAAATCTCTATCCAGGATTTCGCTGGCATCAAGGATATATCCTTAGAAATAAAGCCCATTAATATTTTAATTGGCCCTCAAGCAATTGGCAAGAGCATTTGCGCGAAGCTATTGTTTTTCTTTAAAAGCCTTGCTTCAGAAATATGGAATATGATTGAGAACAATCTTGATGTTGAGGAATTTGAAGCATATTACCTCAATAGATTTCATGAATTCTTTCCTCCTCAAGCGCTTGGAGACCATAGTTTTAGGATTGATTATGAAATAGAGGCGCATCATATCACCATTAGCAAAGGGAGGAACTCCAAGGGGAAAGAAAAGCTGATCTATTCGCCGTCTTTTCGTAGGAGTTTTGAGGACACTCTAAAAAGAATAGAAGATATTCCCTTAGATAAATACATGTTGCGGGATATTACTGGAAAGCTTCATTTGAATGAATCAATTGCTCAAGGTATTGATAAGATCGCTGTATTCAAACAGAATTACATCCCAGCCGGACGTTCCTTTTTCACTAATCTGCAAAGTAGCATTTTTTCATTCTTATCCAGCAATAATGCCTTGGACCCTTTCCTGAGTCTTTTCGGCGTATTATATGGGACACTAAAAGATTTCCCGCTACTAAGGATCATTGACAATGAAATAGAAAAGAGCAAGTATTTGACGATACAGAATTCAATAGACAAAATCCTTTGCGGCAGATATTCTCATGAAAAGAAAGGTGACTATATATGGCTAAAAGATATGAGGAAGATTCCAGTGATGAATCTGTCATCCGGTCAACAGGAATTCCTGCCACTGGCATTAATACTTCGAGCAATCCCTTTCATTGGTCGAGAGATGGGAAACACAGTTTATATTGAGGAGCCGGAGGCGCATCTTTTTCCTGATACTCAAAGAGAAATTATTGAGCTTCTATCTCGTGTTTATAATACATCAAGAATTCCTACCCAGATTATTGTTACTACGCATAGCCCATATATTCTTACCGCCATTAATAACCTGCTCCAAGCTGGACATATTCGTAAGAGCACGAATAAAAAGCAGCAGGAAAGATTATATAAAGTTGTTTCCGCTGATCAAATATTGGACTCGGATGATCTATCAGTTTATTCGCTATCCCATACAGGATGCGTGTCTATCATGGATTCGAAGACAAATTTGATATCCACAAATGTCATTGATGAAGTTTCTGAAGGATTGGCCATACAGTTTGACAAATTGCTGAATATGGAGCAATGACGTATGGCCAACTTTGGCGAATGCGAAAAGACTCGCAGTGATCCCAGAATTGTGTTGCGCGAAAAGCGCAGTGAAATTTGTTTTCTCAATCCATTGCGCAAAGCGATTCGGGAAGTTCGGATTGATGGCTGTGTCATCCGCGATGGACTGCGATGCGATTATCTTTTGATTGTTGGTTGCACGGAACACTACGTAGAATTAAAAGGATGTGATGTGGATCATGCCGTGAAGCAGATAGAGACGACAATCAGAAAAGTTAGCGCCGATGCTAAAAGACTGGAGAAGCATTCATATATCGTCAGCAGCCGTTGTCCAGCCCTATCGCCACAGATTCAAGGATGGAAGATAAAGTTTAGGAAAGAATTCAATTCTTCGTTGCAGTTAAAGAATCGTTGTATGGAGCAGAATCTATAGTCGGCGTCGTATTATTGGAAGTTCCTGAATGACAAATATATTTTAAGGAGATGTTTTATGTCGAAACCTTGTCTGGGCGCGCAGCTGTACACCTTGCGGGAGTATTGCAAGACGCTTCCCGACGTCATCACCACCTTCAAAAAGGTGTCGGACATCGGGTATAAGGCGGTGCAGATTTCCGGCTTCGGGCCGGTGGATCCGAAGGAGTTGGCCAAGGTCATCGCGGACTCGGGGCTGATCGTGGCGGCCACGCACATGGGGTGGAACCGCTTCCTCAACGAACTGGACGCCGTGATCGCCGAGCACAAGATGTGGAAATGCCACCATACGGCCATCGGCGGGCTGCCGGGCGAATATGGAACTCTAGACGGCCTGAAGCGGTTTGCCGCTGAGGTTCCGCCAGTCGCGGCGCGCCTCGCGAAGGAAGGCATGACCTTCTCGTATCACAATCATCATCATGAATTCATCAAACACGGCGGCAAGACGTGGCTCGAAGCCGCGTTCGAGATGATCAGCGCCAAGGATATGTGCTTTGAGATTGATACGCATTGGGTTCAGCGCGGCGGCGGCGATCCGGCGGCGTGGGTCCGCAAATGCGCCGGGCGCATTCCTTTGCTGCACCTCAAGGACATGGCAGTTTCCGACAAGCGCGAACCGCTCATGGCGCCGATCGGCGAGGGGAATCTGAACTGGGACGCCATCCTCGACGCGGCGCGCCAGAGCGGCGTGGAATGGTATCTGATCGAGCAGGACGATTGCTATGGCCGCGACCCGTTCGAGTGCCTGGGCAGCAGCTACCGGTTTTTACGAGGCAAAGGTCTCAGCTAATCGAGACATCCATGTATTGTAGCCCCGGAGGGATGCTATGAAGCAAGCCCCGGAGGGGCGGCACGAAGGGCGAGTGCAGATCATAAAAAATGTGTACCGCCCCTCCGGGGCTCTCGATGAAATTGGAGCGTACCATGCGCTGACGCGCATGGCTACTACATGCCGCCCCTCCGGGGCTAATTGCAGATCGAGCGATTTGAGGCCATAGAAATGAAACCCCGAATCATATTATTATATGTATTCATTCTCCCTGTTATCGGTATGCTCCTCATTCCTGGCGCGCAGGCGCAGCAGAAGGAGAAAGCGCAGGGGCCGGCCATGAATGACCAGCAGTTCATCGAATCGCTCGATCTGGAGCAACCCGCTCTCGCCGCGGTCAAGCAGGCCGCCACTGCGAAAGATTGGGCGGCGGCAAAACGAGCCTTTGCCGCATATCTCAAAAGCCGCACGAAGCCGCGATGGTATTTCGGATCCGGCGACAAACCCAAACTCGGCGACAAATCCAAACCCAGCGCCGCCCCCAAATCCAGCGGCCGTTCCGCCTCCGCCAATCCCACCGACGCCGACCGCTACGTCCGCAATGATCTGCCCAGCGTCGGCTTCTGGCATGATTTCAAGGACAAGATTGACTGGAACGCCAATCCCACGCCGAATAATTATAATGAATGGACCTGGCAACTGAACCGTCATCCATTTTGGGCGAAGCTCGGGCGCGTCTATTGGGACACCGGCGATGAAAAATACGCGCAGGCCTTCGTCCGCCAGATGAGCGATTGGGTTCGCAGCCAGCCGCCTCCCGCCGACAGCGGCAACCGCGCGCGCTCGGCCTGGCGCACCATCGAGACCGGCATCCGGATGTTCTCGTCGTGGCCCGAGTCGTTCTACTATTTCATCGGGTCGCCTTCCTTCGACGATGAGGCGATGACCCTGATGGTCAAGTCCTTCGCCGATCACGCGCGCCATCTGATGAAACATCCCACGAGCGGCAACTGGCTTGCGATGGAGGCCAACGGCCTCTTCCACGCCGGCGCGCTCTTCCCGGAATTCCGCGAAGCGGCGCTTTGGCGCAAGACCGCGATGGATCGTCTTTTCACCGAACTGGATCACCAAGTCTATGCCGACGGCGCGCAGATCGAACTGGCGCCGGGCTATCACAACGTCAGCCTCAGCAGCTTCGAAGAGCCTATTGCGCTGGCGCGGCTCAACGACTATCCCTTCCCCGACGGCTACATCGCCAAACTCGAACGCATGTACGACTATGATCTTTTCATTTCGGACCCGAATCGCCACATGCCGCCAATGAATGATTCCGGAGAGTTCGACATCGTCAGAAGCATGGCCACTGGCCTCAAGTATTTCCCCGCGCGCAAGGACTTTCAATGGATCGTCACCGGCGGCAAGGAGGGCGCGCCGCCGGAGCATCTGTCGCATGCCTTTCCTTATGCCGGTTACTACGCAATGCGCAGCGGTTGGGACTCACAGGCGCGCTATCTGATGCTCGACGCCGGGCCGTTTGGCTACGGACATCAGCATGAGGACAAGCTGACGTTTGTCGCGGCGGCCTATGGCAAGACGCACGTGACGGAGGGCGGCGTCTATGCTTACGACACCAGCAAATGGCGCGCCTACGTCCTCGACACGTTCGCGCACAATACCGTTCTGGTGGACGGCTTGCCGCAGCGGCGGCGCGGCGCGGCGGACCGATGGGAATACGTCGTCAAGACGCCGCAGCCGCATGAATGGGTCCTGAACGAGGATTGGGAATACGCCGCCGGCGTTTATGACGAAGGCTATGGCAAGCGCGACGACCGCCGCGCCAAGCACTGGCGGCATGTCGTCTTTGTTAAGAGCGGCGCGAATCGCGCGAGCAAAGCGCCCGGCGACTACTGGATCGTGGCGGACGTCCTGACGCCGCGCGACTCCATCGCTCATACCTATGACGCTATGTTTCATCTCAACGCCGACGCCATTGAAATCGCGCCCGAGACGGCGCGCGTTATCACAAAGAATCAAAAAGGCCCGAATTTCGCCATCGTTCCGCTGATGCAGCCGGGCTTGACCGTGCGCGACCACAAGGGCGAAGAATCGCCGCAGGTTCAAGGCTGGACCAGCCAAGGCAGTTCGGCGGTCTCGGGTGTGCGCGCCATCCCGACGCCGATCTTCGACCTCAAGGCCTCCGGCGAGGCGCGATTTGTCTTCATCCTTTATCCCATCCCCGAGGGCCAGTCGCTACCCGTGACGGCGGTCAGCGCGGTTCCCGTCACTCAAGGCAAGGCCGTGGCGGTGGACGTCGCCTTCGGCGCGCAGGCCCGCGACCGCATCATTTTGCCGCTCGAAAAAAACAATCCCATCGAGGCGGGGAGCGAACGCTACGATGGACGCGGCCTCATTCTCAAAGGGCTGAAGCAATAAAGTGCCCATGAAGAAGCAACCTGCCATCATCATCATCGCCATCCTATGCTGATTCACATGTGGAGTTTGTTGAATCTCCCGTGTCCGACGCGTCCGACGGGTCTGACGCGTCGGACTCAACTTCGATAAAACACAATCCTCCCGCTGCAGCGTATCTTCCAGCTTCCGGTCCCATCGTCTATCGTTCCGGCAAAGGCGAGAAATATCACAACGAAGGTTGCGCGCATCTATCGAAAGACAAAAAAGCGCTCCCGCTTTCCGAAGCGAAAAAGCTGGGTCTCACTCCTTGCAAAGTTTGCAAAGCGCCGGAGTAAGGCGCGCACGCTGGAATAAGAAGGATTCGCCTCGATGATTCCTTTGAAGCCCATCCAGCGCACTTGCGCGCAATCGGGGTCAATGAGCGTGACCGCCGTTCCGGGAGGGATGGCGACCTTCGGGGAGGCGCCGTAATCCGATTCGTAGTGGGTCAGGATTTCAAGTCCTTCATAGCGCCGGCCATCGAAGCGGCAGGGCGAAGCGCAGTGCGCGCAGGTCACCAATCCTTTATGCGGGAACGTCGGGTTGTGCATGAACACCGGCTTCCCCGTGACGTAGCGGAGCAAAACCCCGGCGGGATGCGAGGCGAAATCCGACTCGCAAAACGCGATATGCCCCTCGTCCTGCAGGAGGGTCAGCGCCAGACAGGCCGTTGTCTGCGCGATCGGCATCACGGCGCTCATGCAGTTTTGAATCGTGAAGCTCTGCGCCTGATTCTCTCGCATCAGGTCCTTGAAGATGATATACAAGAAGAAAGCATTGATGACGAATTGCTTCTGGGTTTTCAGGACGACGTGCGGCTGCGCCAGAAAGCGCGCGGCCCATTTTTCGGCATTGGCAACGGACTGGGCGTCCTCGCGCTTGGCGCGGATGCGCCGTTCGAGTTCGGAATAGGGCACCTCGACGATTTCCATTTTATATTTGTCGCGGCACAGCTCGGGCGCGCGCGCACAGCCTTTGCCCGACGCCTTTCCGATCGTCACCGCGCGGCTGCCGACAAAGTTCTTCACGCCATAGATGGCTCGGAGCCGCCAGAGGATTTCGTCATAATCATCCACGACGATGTCATCCACGCCCACGCCCTCGAAATTCCGGTACTGATCGTATTCGAAATCTTTTCCCGGCACGCGCAGGAACCGGTTGCTGGCGTTCTCATACCAGTCGTAGGTCGCGCCGGAACGATGCCGGACGAAGATGATGTTATGCCGCTTGCCTGAAATGCATGGATCGAGGCGATTGGCGCCGGCGGCATAGAGGATCATCGCATCGGCGGGGCTTGTGTCGCGGACATGGGCGGCTTCGGCGTCGTTCCTGGCGGCCGCCAGGGGGAGAATTTCGATGGGGAAATCGGCCTTGGCCGAAAGCCGGGCCAATTCATCGCCAATGCGCTTGCGTTCCGCGGTCACTGCTTCCTCAGTGTGAATATCGCCCCAGTTGCGCCAGGATCGCTGCGGTTTATAGGATTCGATCTCGTGTCGCAGCAGGGGCTGAACCACGAGTTTTTTACCTCCTATGATTTGTGGCCGCTCGGGATCCCAATCTTCGCTTGCGTGCGGCGTTGAGCCCTCCGCAGGCGCCGCTTGCAGGGAGGCGCCCATCAAGCCTGCCGCAATGCCTCCGGCTGTCAGCCCCAGCAGCGTTCGGCGATTGATACTCGAACAACAGGACACGAGACGCCCTCCCTTCGCCATGAATGGGACATAAGACTAAGTATTCATATTCGGAATTACGATCTCATAAATTTATGGCTCAGAGCACTAAGCGCATCCGCTCATGATTTTTTTCTATCTATACAAGGTCGCACGCCTCCTCCGGCATCCAGTGCGCGTCTTTTCCCTCCCATTTGACGTTGCAGCCGATGGGATTGGTTACGGGCACGCGGATCGGGCGTCCGGCCAGATGATCATCGAGCGCGTTGGCCAGATCGTTCACCTTCATCTTACTCGTCTCGCGCGGATTATCCACGCCGCGTCCGCAGTAGATCAGTTTGCGGTCGCGGTCGAAGACGAAGAAATGCGGCGTGCGCAAGCCCCCATAAGCGCGCGCCACGTCCTGGGTTTTGTCGTGCAGATAGACCCACGGGAATTTTTTCTCTTTCATGCGCTCGACCATGTGCGGGAAATCATCTTCAGCGTAGGTATTGGCGCTGTTCGAATTGATCCCGACGAAGCGCACGCCCTGGGGAGCGAATTTTTCCGCCGTCGCGCGTGTGACCTCGTCCGAGCCGATCACGTACGGGCAGTGGTTGCAGGTAAAGAAGATCACCAGAACCTTTGCGTCCTTGAAACTGGCCAATGTGTAGCTTTTCCCGTCCGTTGCCGGAAGTTTGAAATCCAGCGCGGGCGATCCAAGAGGCAATGTGAATGGCATAAGACTTTCCTTTCTTTCCGAGAATAAATTATCTTGTGATGCGCTTAGGAGCGCATTATTTCCATTCCTGTAATTAATCTTGACAGTCAAAAGTTCTCGGTCTTGATGCGCGTTAATCAAGGCAGGCGTTTTCCTTCAGCAGTTTCATGTTGATGATCGTCATCTCCTCGACAATGGCAAGCAGTTTCTTGTAGTTCTCCGAATACTGCCGCGCCAACGTTTCCCGTTTTTTCCCTAAATAGATCAGCCGCGTCTTTTTATCCTTATTCAAGGAAAAGTACGGTTGTTTGTTACGGGTTCCAATGATGACCACGCTGCCCCGCATTACAGGCCCCAATTCTCCCAGCTGAATCCGAAGCATCGCCAATTGTTTTTTCATTGTCGCGATTTCGCGCTTGACCATGACCCTCCTCCTTGGGTATTGGACATTCCCTGTTGGATATTGGACATTGAGCCGCTCCTGAGCTCAATACGAGCCGCCTCCGGCCAAAAAGGGCTGGTTCTCAGGATGCCGGCTTTCGCTGGCGCTGGTGATGTATATGCCGGGGCGGTCTTTGAGCGGACACATGGTCTCGCACTGTCCGCAGCCTGTGCACTTTTCCGGATCAATGTATGGGCGCTTGATTATGGTCTTGGCGCCGGCGCGATCCTGCACTTCCACTTCTATCGTATATATCGCCTTGTCCGGGATCGGGCAGCACTCCTCGCAGACCGCGCAGTTGCGGTTGTATGCGTAAGGGAGGCAGCGCGTAACGTCGAACGCCGCCAGGCCGATCTTCACCTGCTTCTTCTTCGCCACGCTGAGCGGCTCGATGGCGGCGGTGGGGCAAACCTGGCCGCATAGATTGCAGTTGTAGTCACAGTGGCCGATTCGCGGAACGAGCTTGGGCGTCCAAAGCCCTTCGAGGCCGGCTTCCGCAAAAGTGGGATGAAGCCCGCCCGTGGGGCAAATCTTCATGCACAAACCGCAGGCCGTGCAGCGCTGCAAAAACTCACGCTCCGCGCGCGCTCCCGGGGGCCGGATCAGTTGGGCGTGATAGATTTTGCCGCGCGCCTGGGGGCTGATGCGCATCAGCGCCAGCGAGGCCAATCCGCCCGCCACCGACGCGAACATGGCGCGCTTGGAAAGATCAACCGGAACGATGGCGGGTTCCTTGTTCAGGGGATTGGCCCAGACGAAGCAGAGACTGTCGCGCCGGCAAGACTCCGAGCAATTCAGGCAGCTCAGGCATTCCGATGCAATCCACTTGTCGCCGGGAGCGCCACCCGCCGCGCCGTGACACGACCTTGCGCATAAATCGCATTCATTGCACGAATCGCGGTTGACGGCGCGGCGCAGCAATGGCCGCCAGGAAAAAACTCCCAGCAGCGCGCCCAGCGGGCAGACGTAGTGGCACCAGAAACGCCTCTGCCAGCGGTTCAGCACAAGCAATCCGATAAAGATCGCGAAGATCAGCCCGCCGCCGAGAAAGGCCTGATGAGACGTGACAAACAAACGATCCCGCACGAAGACGTATGCCGGTTCCGTGACGTACTTGGAGACGGCGTGGACCGCGTGGTTATCGGATTGGGCCAGCGGCGTTGTGCTTTCTTCGATCATCCATTGCGTTATTGGCAGGACGGCCGTTGTCATGCTGCGATAGGTCAGCACCAGCGGGTCCATCACGCAGACCCAATGCCCGCCGAACACCGCCATCGCAAGGAAGCCGGCAAGCAGATAGTACTTGGCCGTCTGCCAGCGCGAATAATGATTGCGGCGTTTGCGGTCGGGCCAGAAGCGTTCGAAGATGCGGCCTGCGATATCATGGAAGGTTCCGAAGGGGCAGAGCCATCCGCAAAACACGCGGCCCAGAACCATCGTCACGGCGATGACGATCAGCGAGAAAAGCGCGCCCGTCACGAACGAATGGGCCGCCAGCCAGGTCGAGATCAGGATCAGCGGATCAAACAGAAAAAAAATCTTCAAGAGCGGACTGGGCTCCGCTCCGCGATGAAAACGCGCCGCCAAGATCAAACCGATGAAAAGCAACAGGACTGCGATCTGCGTTATCCGCCGGATGCGCGCTCCGCTCCAAGACCGACGGGAACCGCTCATGAAACCGCAATCTCCTTGGGCGCGAGCGAGCGATAGTCCATCTTGCCCAGGGCCATCTTCTGGCCTTGGACAATCGTTTTGATGGCGTCGGGCTTGTATCCCGCCAGCTCGGCGCCCCAAGCGTCCAACGCCACATAGTCCGTTCCGGCGGCCACAGTCATTTTCGTTTCGACGTCTTCGAGCTTGCCGCCCGAAGGTCCATGGGCTTTCAAGATGCGCACGCCGTCCAGGATGTGCAGTTGGCATTTGGATTGCATGAACCGGCTGATGTCGGCAAGACACAGCTCAATGCCCTGATGGAAAGTCTGCCGCTTGTCAATCACGCCCATCCAGTTCTTCATGCACATGGTGAGTGTGGACGTGCCGTGGTGTTTTACGATCGGCACATTGATGACAACGTCGCATTCCAGGATTTCCGGGTAGATGGGAATTTCTTTGATCTTTTCGCCTTTGATATCCACGCTCTTGAAACGGGTTTTGTCAATGTAGATAACCTTCGCGCCGGCCTTCTCCGCCGCCGCTGCAATCCCGCTGGTCACGTAAGTCTTCTGCGCCTGATTAACGGTGTTGTCGCCCATCTTGACGGACTTCGCGCCGGCTTCGAGACACATCTTTATGACCCTGGCCACGATCTCGGGATTCGTGTTGCCCGCCAGCTCGGGCGCGCGGTCCCAGCCGATGTTGGGCTTGACCCAGACGGTCTGGCCCGGCTTGACGAAGCGCTTCATGCCGCCGAGCGCTTCGACGGCCTGCTGCGCCAGTTTGGCAGCGGCCTCGTTGATCTGATCGTTGGTCATGCCCTTGGCGTCTCCCGACCATTTGGCAATCGCCATCTCCGGGGATTTGCCGCCTGCGGGAGCGTCCGCCGCATTCAGAATGCCGCTCTGCATGGCCGCCAAAGCCGCCGCCGAACCGATCACAAATTCTCTGCGTGAGGAATGAATCATAAAACAACCTTTCATGATTATAATTTGCAGCGATAAAAAATCTCTGGATGATTTTATGCCGGATGAATCGCAAGGGCAACGGCAATTTGCCGGAGTTGTGCGCATAAATACAGGCAGAATCATTGAGGGCAGAATCATCATGATTCTGCCCTCAATCATTCTGCCAGCACAATCGCGATCTTCAGATACATCTGCCAATTGTCATGCGGTTTGCGTCCCGCGCTGCGCAAAAATTCATCCACCCGCTTGCGCAGCTCGGCCTGGAAGGCCTTGTTCTCGCCGTACACCACCTTCTTCCCCAAATCCCCGGCGCGAAAAGGCTGATCCGCTGGGCTCGGCTTACTCGGTTTGCTTGGTTTGCTTGGTTGGCTCGCTTGGCCCGCTTGGCCCGGTTGGCCCGGCGGTCCCTCAACATTCTCGGTCATGGCGATTGCTCCTCGAAAGCGCTCTTCGGGGACTTGCGTTTGTCTCTTGTTTTTTTCCATTTTTCGGCGTGGGCGCTGAATGAACGGAACTAATAAACTATTAAAACAGATTCTCCTCGCGCAACCCTCTTTTTAGACCATAACGTAAAGGGGAGCATTTCAGAAACCTTATGTCCTTCGCCGCCACCACCGACCTCGTGTCGGTGGGGCGATGATTGCCGGCTAGAAGAATGATGCGTCTTCCTCTCCGGTGCCACCGCCGACCTTGCGTCGGTGGAGCGATGATTACAAACCCGTGAGGCAAACTATCTGCAATCCATTCGCGATTGCTGCTTCACTCATGGATTCGTCGTATCCGCCGGTCAATCATTGCTCCACCGATACAAGATCGGTGGTGGCGGATAGAACAAATATGGTTCGCCATTCTAGCCGTAAATCACCGCTCCACCGATACAAGATCGGTGGTGGCGAACAAAACAAATTTAGAGCGCTATGCTAGCCGCCAATCATCGCTCCACCGGCACAAGGCCCGGCGGTGGCATGATAGCTTTCATTGATTTTTTCCCGCTTGCGCCCTGGCTTCAGCCACTATACATGTATTTCTTGTGCGCTGATGGATTATGCCGTGCTGCCTGAGCGGCAGGTAAGCCACGGTCTGAATACTTGCATAATGGAAGGCCCACAATGATTGGCGGAATTGATATCATTATCCCAGTGGAAGGCTTATACGCGCGGAACGCGATTGATGTCGCACTGCGAGCCATTCGCGTTAAGTGGCGCACGGCTGTCTATGAGAATCCGGATCACGAAGGCGAATATTTCAGTATATGGAAGCTCGACATCCCTTATAGCGATGAAATATTTGTCTACAAAAGCCAGGAATATGCGCAACGCTGGGGAACGATGGGATATGACGATTCTTTGAAGAACACAATGATTCATGTTATCGAAGAGGAAAAGACTCTGACAATGGTCGTGGATAACGCCGAGGAACAGGAAATCTCGTCCATCCTCAAATGCATTCGCATGGGGCTAACCCGAGGCGCGGTCATACAAGGAGAGATGGCAGTATGATTTCCAAAGGAATCAGCTCGTCGGAGGATTTGCTGGCCTCACTTGGCATGGAAGGCCTTTATTGCATACAGTTACTTATTGTCGCCCATTTCTTTTTTTAGATTCTTGCCTTCAAATTCAAGCTGGGTATCTCCAACTTGGACTCGAACCTTTGATGCGGTTCCTAGCAAGGCTGACGCCAGTTGATCAGCAGGATGCATAGGGCTTTCAGATGGTTTGTCATCGCTCTTGAAAAGATTCCTCGTGATACTGTCCAATAGCACTGTCGGGATTACATCTTTTAAAGCTCTCTTCCATTCAAGGGTTGTTTCAACGACCCAGCTGGCCCTATCAACATCCAACTGAAACTGCTTAAGGTGAAATTCAGCCGCGGAATGATGCTCAAACCATTGGTTCATCCACTTTATATAAAAGATTGATATGCCGATGGTGGCAAATGCTAGCCCAAGCGGCTTGAGTGCCATGATTATTAATAGCGAAAGGTTTAGTTCCTTTGTGGCTTCGAAAGCATACAGTTTTGAGCTGTACCACACTGAGGCTCCTGCAAATGCAAGAATTAGCATTAAACACACCGCGTGTATTGGGATTCTGAGATACTGCGTGCCCTTAGTTAAGCAAAATGCTTGTTGTCTTTTTATAATCTCTTGCTGAAGCGCCTCTCTTAAGCCGCGCCGAACATGAGTGTTGTCTCGGTCATCCACTTCTCTTAGACGCTTTTCCAATTGCTCTTTGACTTTTTCTGCTTCGGAATTTTTCTTTAGATATTCTACCACATGTTGCGCTCTGATCTTTTCAGTTTGAGCATCTAGCGAGTTCTTTTTCTCTTGGTAATCCGCTTCGATTTTCTCTCTAAACTCGCTGCCTTTTTTTATGAGTTCTTCGTTGAGTCGTTCGAGGCGCTCCAGTGTTGATATGTGCATGGCTTCGAAGCGGGCCTGCTCCTCTGTCTCACCCGCTGTAATGATACGATTGGGATCGAAAGCTTTAAGTTCCTGCATTATAAAGGCGATAACATCTATCGTATCTTCTTTGGACAAAGTCGCATTATCAGCTCTCGAAAAAACAATATCGTCAAAGACGCCAGATTTATGCTGCGCTTGGGTATTTCCGCCGCGATAGAGATGAATCGATAATCCTGAGATATAATAGATGTATCGTCGATTAATGTACTGTCCTTCGATAGCAAGACTTTAATAATTCCAGTCGGCGGGTCTTCAGCAAAATTGACGGTATTATTGGCTCCAAGGCCGAATACCTTCATGTACGAATTGATGACCTTGTACTTGCGTGCAAGAGCTGTAAAGCATTCAATAAGCACTTTGTCTGCAAGACGCGGGATTTTTTGGATTTCTTCTGCCATTGGAGGTTACTCCTTTTAGAATTGGATTTCCTATATATCGAGGATACTTGAAATATCCAGCTCTCTAGAATCGCATATGACCATCTCAATTATTTTGAGTGCATTCAATCTAAATCCATCGGCCAAAACGCAAATTCTTCTGCTTTCCTTGTCGCCCAACAATTGATACAAAGTTTTTGTAATTAAATCTCCATTCGAAATTAAGCCCATTCCCGAACGCAGCGAATTTGCTGCTGGTGCGGTCAGGTACTACGGCTTCTGCTATGCCTTTTTTTGAATGCTTCAAATTTATCCCGAAATGTGAAGACGTACTCAATAAGTGCGTTCGTGAACTCAAGGAGGTCGCGTGCATCTTCGCTGGTGAAAGAGACCTTTACTTCGTGGGCGGCTTCATTGCCGGATATTCGCAGGGTGTCAGCCCACTCGAATAACCGGCTTTCTATTACGCCGCGATCTTTGAGCTCTTTAAGCTGGGATACCAGCGGTTGCTTGGATGCGCCATGTTCAGCACAAATACCTTCGAGGGTCTTCCTGCACATTATAACTGCAGCAGTATAAGCGCGCGCGCGGAAACAAGCATCGGCCTCTGAATATGCGGCCAAGATCGGCTTTGGGAGATTAGAGTTTATGCGTGCGATTTGTGGATAGAGCACCTCAGGTTCGGAAAGCTCATCTTCACCGTATTCTTCTTGGCGAACGAGGAATGGCTCCCTGCAGCTCGGGCAATTCAGAAAACCGATTCGTTCTGGAGGGCCCTCCGTAATATCACCGAAATTTTCATAGTATTTCTGTGGCTCAGCGTGCACCAAGGCAGCGCAATTCTTGCAGTAAAGGATCATGATGGCGCTCCCGCAATACCAGATCAAAAAGGCTGACCCTAATGAAATGAGATCCAGCATTCGACTGATTTAGCGCAACGAGTACGACACGCTTCAATTCACCAAGGGCGATGGAAACGCTTATCTGGCCCGCAAGTCAAGTTTTTTCCATGTTTATGTTTCTGAATCTAGCGCTCACTTGATCTGACAACTTATATGGCAGACTTTAAATTCAGCGTGCCTGTCAATGTCCGGCCGAGCGCCATAGAATGAGTTCCAGTGGCTTGATGCTGAGATACCTGGCCGTTACGCATCGAGACCGGCGCTTGGCTGGAGTCGGTCAGTTGGAGAGCGCTGCGGTGGATTTCGAGTTTTAGCTCGTTCACTTTTTATGAAGATCGCGGGTTTCCTGAAGCCACCGGGGGAGGTTCATCTTTTTGTCGCCGCGATACCAGTTCTCCCATTTGCCCTGCTCGGCGCGCTTGCGGATATCGATGACTTCGGCCAGGGCGGCTTCGGCCTTGGCGAGATGGGAGCGGTCCTGGCCGGATTGCAGGAGTTCGGCGAGGTATTGGTAGAGACCGCGCAAAATCTTTGCCTGGGTCAGGAGGTTGACATCGTAGAACTCGCGCTCGGCGGCGGATAGTTTATCGGCGGGATAGTTGCGGATGACTTCATCGAGTTTGGCGACTGAGGCGTTCAACGAGCTGATCATCGCGGCGGGATTGCGCACGCCGCCAGTGGCGGCTGCGGGCGCCTCGCCTTTTTTGCCGGCGGCGAGCGCCTTGCGGATGTCTGTGGTGAGGTGATGCAGGCAGCCATCCTGCATGATGCGATCCTTGGCTAGTTCCATAAAGCTGCCGAAGAAGGCGCGGTAGCTTGGCTGCAGGACCGGCGGAGCGAATTTTTCCATGAAGCGCTCCGGCGTCCAATCGCGATACGAAACGAAAAGCGACGTGGCGGCCTGCACGCCCAGCACGTGTTCGCGGATGTTGCAGACGTTGATGATGGCGTAGGCGGTGTCGCCCTTGGCCACGATTTCGTCGAAGACGCGCTTGAGCTTTTCCGGGCGCGTCCCCTGGACCAGGTGCGGGCCGGTGGACCAGAAGCCGATATGATAATAGACGCCGTAGCCGCGTCCGGGCTGGCGTGTCGCTTGATGAAAATCATCCTGCATCGTTTGAGACTGTCCGGCGTCGGCGAAGACAATGATGACGCCTTCCGGGAATTTCAGCGATCCCTCGCTCATCAGCGTGGAACCCTCCATCCAAAGCGTGGAGGTTGCCAGGGGCTTGGGGCGCGGGTCCACGGCGCGGACGATCTGCCATTGATCGCTGATGGCGCGTGTGATGAAGGCGCCGGCCTCAGCCCTGGTGACGCCTTTGTCGCGCGCCCAGACCGGCTCGTCGCCGCGTCCGCGAAGCCCGAGTTGCCAGACGACGTGATCGCCGGCGAGTTGCCGCCATTTTTCGGCGAAGGCGCGCCATGTCTCTCGGACTTTGTCCGGATCGGTCCCGTAGGACATCTGGATTTTCTGCCCGCGCTTCTGCCAGAAATTTTCGAATCCGAAGTAGCTCACGCCGAGCGGCTCGATGTGGTGTTGCGTCACATACAGGCCCCGTTCCGCCGCGTGCTTGATCAGCGCCGCTTCGGGCGGATTCATCACATCCACGAATGACGCCGGGATGATCAGGTTACCGCCGGCGCGGAGCAGCGCTTCGAATATGCGATCGGCGACTTCGGGGGCGATGACCTGCCCATAATAGGGGTACTGGATGAACCGCTGCCCGCCGCCATCTTTCCATTCGGTTAGCAGGTCTTCGTCATTGACGAACCAGCCTCGGAAGCGAAAGGTGGACGGCGTGGACTGAGTGGACTGGGTGGACTGAGTGGACTGAGGCAGCAGTTCGATGGCGGATTTTTGGGTGGGGTAGATGTCTTTCCAAAAATAGAACGGATCAACGCCAAGGAATCTTTGCGAAAACTGATAGATGCCATAAATCGCGCCGAGCTCGTCCGAGCCGGAAATGACGATACGACCGTCGTTGATTTGGATGCGCCATGCCTCCGGTCCCGGGAGCGAAGGATCAATGCGTACCATGATGTCCCCGGTTTCGCCTTCGCCGATCTCCGCCTTTCCGCCCAAGATTTGTCGCAAATCTCTGGCCAGGTCGTTTAGCGCGAGCCGAACGCCGGAATCGCTGGATGCCGCGCACAAGGAGACGGGGGCCTTCATGCGGCCCTGTTGGATGCCGGCCTGCGCCGGGCGCGTAAGGGTGAGTCCGATAAAAAGCGCAGTCAGAGCATACAAGAAAAATTTCATTGAATTAGATGCTTTCGTGTAGGATTGTCTTGAATGACCTTATCTGATAGAAACTGCATGAGGCAGTTCCTCGTAGGGGATAATTTGCTCTTCAGTCAGCAATGCGGCATATTGCAGGCACTCAGTGATGTCCCCTTCCTCCAAGTCCGGGTAGTTGCGGAGAATCTCTTGAGTGGACATTCCATTTGCAATGAGGTTGACGACAAGGCCAACTGCAATTCGCATTCCGCGAACGCATGGCCGGCCTTGCATGATGGTTGGCTCTATGGTGATTCGTTCCAGTTTCATAGCTTTGATCCCTTGCGATTCACAATCCGGAAAAATACTCGCCATGCATTGGCAGGAAGGCAACGCCAAAAGAACCTGGATGTCCCGGGAAGGGTCAGGCTTTGTGATCAAGCAGATTCTAGGCCGCCGTGTAATGCGGCTGGCTTTCGGGCGCATTTCAGCTAAGCTCCCTGGGCGTGCCGAAAAAGGTCTGACAAAATAATGTGCGACAAAATAATGGCGCAGAGCCATTCCCGCCTGATCCAACGGCAACGCGTTTTCATTGTTTTGTCAGACATTATTTTGTCAGGACAGGCGCCGCGTCATCCCGGAAGCTGCCGTGGAATGCGCCCCTCGCTTTCCCCCTCGGCGTCTTTTGGATTGATTCGGCGAGGATACCACTGCGAAACTGTGGGGGTGTGTTTGTGCGCGTCGCGCGTTGGCGCGCATTGGGAAGTTCGCCCATGAATCCTGAAAAAAATCATGTCATCGGCGTCACGGGGTATTTTGCGAGCGGGAAGGATACGGCCGCCGAATACATTGTCTCGCGCAAGGGCTTCGAGCATTTGTCGCTCTCGGACATGATCCGCCAGAGGCTGCGCGAGGAGGGGATGGAAATCAATATCCCCAACCTGACGGCGATGGGGAATAAGATTCGCGAGGAGCGTGGGCCGGGGGCGCTGGCGGAGATGGCGCTGTCTGCGATGAAGCCGGAATGCAATTATGTGGTCACTTCGATCCGCCATCCGGCCGAAGTGGCCGCGCTGCGTCGCGGGGGAAGGTTCGCATTGGTTTTCGTGGATGCTCCCATCGAAATTCGTTATCAGCGCAGCGTGGCGCGCGGGCGGGCGGGCGATTGTGCGTCCTTCGAGGAATTCAAGGCTGCCGAGCAGGCGCAGATGACGAGCAAGGACAGCAACGCGCAGCGGTTGGCCGAATGCCGCGATCTGGCCGACCGGATCATCGTCAACGACTCAACGGTGGAATCGCTCTACGCGCGGCTGGATGAGATTATTAGCGAATCGCTGAAACCGCAGTATGCCGTTGCCGTATGATGATGAGATTACCACAGAGACACCGAGGCACAGAGAACTTCACAAAGAGCATTTTCAATGCATTTCTTGATATTTTTCTCTATGCCTCGGTGTCTCTGTGGCGCCTTTGTAAAAGTGGCTAAAGGATTACAAGTCATAAACTGAATTATAGACAAGGAGATCGTCGGATCATTATGAAAGTCGCTTATGGAATCTACGGGCTCATTTTATTCATTGCCTGCGCGAGCGCATACGCATTGCCATCCACAACGCAGTCTCTCGCCCCGGAAGAGTCGGCGGTGCGCGTCTTTGACATGAGGACGGTAAAGACGTCCGCAGCGCTCGCCCATGAGGCAGAGGCCGCTTCGACGCGTTCGCTTTCAACCCCCAAGACAAAGCCGCCGTCCATCCCTGTCGTTTCCGGCGAAAGACGCACGACGCCGACGGCGCCCGCCATCTCGCGCGCGACGCCGAAGACGCCGTCCAGGGCGCTTCCAGCGGTTGCGAACGAGCCGGCGGTTCCGCCGATGCCCGCCGACATCAACGCAAAGATCCTCGGCAACAAATTGCGGCTGGATCGGATTTTCTTTTCGCCGCTGCTGGTGGACGATGAAGTTGACGGCCACTATCGCGCAGCCGTGCGCGCATTCCAGGAAGCCAACGGCATCGAGGCCGATGGCAACGTCGGTCCCGTCACGAGCGCCACGCTGGGTTCGTACGGGCCGCTGCTGCAATACGCCGTTCTCGAGAAGCAGAGTTTCGATGAACTATGCAAACTGCCCGAAGACTACCTGGGCAAATCGCTGGTTCCGCGGCTGGGATATGAAACAATCCTGGAGCTGGAGGCGGAAAAATATCATACGTCGCAGTCCTTCCTGCGCCGCCTGAATCCGGAGATCAACTGGGATACCGTCGAAGCGGGAACGACCGTCACCGTTCCGCTCATCCGCCGCCGCCGCCCCAATTTTTACGTCGCGAAGGTGGAGATCAACATCGCCCAAAAATGCGTGCGCGTTTGGGATGAAAATGGCAAGTTGCGCGCGTTTTTCAATTGCTCGATCGGGACGGACAAGAAGGTCTATGGCGGGATGTTGCTGGCGATCGCCAATACCGCCGAATGGCCCACCTATACGCTGCGCCCCGAGCTGTTCCATCTGGAAAAAGAAATTCGCAATAAGCTGCTCCTGCCGTCGGGGCCGAACAATCCGGTCGGGCGCGCGTGGATTGGATTGAACCGCGCCGGATATGGCATTCATGGAACGCCGGACCCGGATAAAATCGGTCTGACGGAATCGCATGGCTGCATCCGCCTGTCCAACTGGGATGCGCTGAGTTTTTCCTATATGGCGCGCGTTGGGGCTGGGGTTATCTTTACCGGAGCGCCGGGCGGCGATGGCGCCGGCCCCTCAGACGGTTCGCCAACATCGGGCGCCATCCCGGCGACTTCTGCGCCCAAAGCGCCTCCTGCGTCATCTGCGGTTGCTCCATAATTCGGGTACATCCTGCCGCCAAAGCGTCA
>JAPLSP010000333.1 GCA_026398575.1 Candidatus Sumerlaeota bacterium
TGCTGGCGCCGCTTCCGACTGCATTGTCTTCATCCCTTAGGCAAAAATACGTGATCGTAATTCCGAGTCAGAGCACTAAGGGACCCAAGGGACCGTGAGGATGCCCCAAAACCAAACCCGCCCGGAATTTCCGGGATTGCCGGTAGAGCAAAGGGCAATTGTATTTATCGCGTGGCGCCTTGCTCCTTCGGTCCCTTCTGTCCCTGCGGTCCCTTGCGTCCCTGATGTCCTTTGCCGCTAGCTAGGATTCGCCGCCGGTCGTCTGCTCTTCAAGCTTTCCAGCATGGTCTCCAGTCTCTGGCGTATTTCGGCCATCAGAGGGTCTGTCGCGGCGCTGCGGTCGCGGGCGGGATTGACTTCGATGGCCTCCCCAACCTCGATCACGGCATGAATCGGGTGATAGACGCGGACTTTGTCGGTCAGGTCTTCTTCAAAGCGCTCGACCGTCTCCAGCAACTGCTCGGGCGTGGGCTGCGAACTGAAGTATTCGGGCGGATAGAGATAGATCTGCTGTGCCAGATAGGTGTCCGCCAATTGCCGCCAGCGCCGCGCGCGTTCGTCCTCCGATATTTCGCCCGCCGCCATGTCGGGAAGGATCGCCATGCGCAGCGCCTTGACGCGCCCGACGACGTCGCCTTCGCGTTTTCCCTTGAGCCATTCGGCCTCCAGAGGCGTCAACAGGTGGTCTATCAGCCCGGTGAGGCGCTGCGTTAATTCTCCGCTTTGTGGCGCGCCCAAATATTCGATTTCTTTCAATGCCAGCAGCGCGGCGCCGATGTTTCTGATTCTGTCGAGCAGTTTGTTTTCCGGACGCGGCTGCCAGGTCAGGCGGCGCTCGATTTCCTCGAGGACGGGCGCCAGCGCCGTTTCGCAATTGCCGCCGAAAAAATACCGGATGGCCACGGGATGCACGACGGCCTTGCCCGCGGGCGTCATCGCGGCGCGCTGCTTGGCCGCGTTGCGCGCGATGAACGCCGTGCCGTCCATCAGCTGGTTCATGCGGTCATTCGTGCGCGACACGACGCCTTCCGGGAAAAGGATTAGCGGCCGGCGCGCTTCGGTCAGGATGCGGATGGCGCATTTCAGCGCTTCGCGATCCATGCCTTCCCGATAGACGCTGAACACTCCGAGCCTCGGCAACATCCACGCGTTGAGCCAGCCTTGCATGAACAGGTGCCAGCTGGACATGACATAGACGGGCCGCCGGACCATCTTGACCAGCAGGCCGAGTACCATCGGATCGCACGGGCGGCAGTGATTAGCCGCGAGCATGGTTCCATGTCCGGCATCGAGCGACGCTTTCAGCCGTTCGGCGCCCAGCACTTCCCAGGTTTCGACGCCATGCGACTTCCGCAGATATGTGGGCAGATAAAGACCGAAGGCTTTTGTCCAGAACGCGCCGGTCTTGGGCGGAACAAAGCGATAGGGCTTGTCAATGATGATGTTCTGCATCCTGAGATCCCTCTGCCATGAGTTCGACAAATTGTTCGATGTCTTCCTCGGTGGTGTCGAACGAGGTGACCCATCGAAAAAGTCGCGCATTCGGATCCATCTCATAGAATACGTAGCGCCGGCTCAGACGCCGGAGCACGTCTGGCGCCAGACGCGCAAAGACCATATTGGTTTCGACGGGATAGGCGATTTCCACTCCGGACAGCGGCGCGGCTTTTTGCGCAAGGAGCGCGGCCATCCGATTCGCGTTCCGGGCATTGTCGTGCCACAAGCGATCGGTCAGAAGCGCCTCCATCTGGGCCGATACGAACCTCATCTTTGATGGAAGTTGCGTGGCCCGCTTCCTGAGATACTTCGCTTCCGCCGCCAGGTCTTTGTGAAAGAACAGGACCGCTTCGCCGTACATCATGCCGTTCTTGGTTCCGCCAAATGACATGACATCCACGCCGAGATCGCGCGTGCACTCGCGCAAACCCAACCCCAGCCGCACGGCGGCGTTGGCGATGCGGGCGCCGTCCGTATGCAAATACATTCCGCGCGAATGAACAAAATCCGCGATTGCCTTTGTCTCCTCCGGAGAATAGACGAGTCCCAATTCGTTGGATTGCGTGATCGAAACGACCTTGGGTTGCGCCTCGTGCTCATCGCCCGCGCCATGGATGCGTTCGCGGATCAAGTCCGCAGTCAATTTGCCGTCCGGCGCTTCGATGGGGATGAGTTTGCAGCCGGTGAACCCTTCAGGCGCGCCGCATTCGTGAACCCATAAATGCGCCACCGAAGCGCAGAGGATCGCATGATATGGGCGGGTAAGCGCCGCGACTCCAACCACATTGGCGCCAGTGCCGCCGAAGACAAACAGCGGTTCGACGTCATCTCCGAATTCTTTCTTGAATAGGCTTGTGGCGCGCGCCGTCCAGGGATCGTCGCCATAGGCGGGAGCGTGATCCGCATTCGCCGCAATCAAGGCTTCCATCACTTTGGGATGAACGCCGGAATGGTTGTCACTGCCGAAGCTTCGCATCATTTTATCTCCGCTCGGAGGCTTTTCGGCTGAGCGGCAGCAAGCGGGAATTCACTTCATCCAGAAAATGCTTTAAACTGCTTTGGGATTTCCCGGCTCGGTATAAATCCATTGCGTCCACAATTTCACGCGCGAACTCGACACCGCCCAGACTCGGAGGATATCCGGCGTTCATAATGGTTCTATTAAGAATTTCCTTGTAATAATCCCGTTCGCATTTTGCGCGCTTTAATATTGGAGAAGCGCCCACGACTCGATGGAATGATTCGGGATCGGCAAGATACCAACGCTCGATGTGCGGATCGGGACAGGCCACTGCAATACGACCTTTGAACTCTTCTTCGATCTTGTCTTCGATTTCCTTATGCATCTTGCCATAAGATTTGCAGTTGGCGTCAATTCCAATGACTAAGAGATCGGGCGACGCTGAGAAGCCTTTTTGCATCCAGCGTTGATAATTATGCAATTCATCCAAAGCCCGCCCATGCCCGCCTCGCGCCCATCGAATATTCATGATCGCTTCAATGTTTTGCTCACGAATGAGACGTCCCATCAAGCTATAAAGAAAAGCCTCATGGGCGCTGTCCTCAACAAAGATGTCAATTCGCCATTTACTCATCGAGCAGCCCTCTCATCATCAGCTTCTCGAAAAGGCCATCTTCGGACCCTGAAGTCAACGCTTGGGAGATTTCATGCTCCTGAAACAAGGCGCCAAATGATTCGAAGGATTTGACTTCTGTCCCCGCTGCTCCCCGCCTCACATTATATAATGCAATTTTTTCGGGATTGGATTGCGCTTTTTTCAGCATCGCATCGCAGAAAAGTGGCGAGTGCGTTGTCACCACTACCTGGCGGGATTGATGTAAGGCAATGGAAGACAGCAGTTCGGCGATAAGCTCGAGCCGCCGTGGATGGACGCCATTTTCCGGTTCTTCAAAGGCGATCAACGAACCGCTCCAGGGGTTCGCGGCAATCGCGCATAGAGCCATCACGCGCAAAGTTCCTTCTGAAATTATTCTGGAAGAAAAATCTTTGCCAGCTTGCCGGATCTGAATATCGAGAGTGCCCCGGCGCTTGTCAAGATCCACGGTCAGGTCTTCCACGCTGGGAATCAAGGTCCGAAGCGTTCGTTTGATGGCATCAAAGCACTTTGGCTTTTCGGCGATTAGTTGAAAAAGAAATGGGGCGATATTTTCACCGCGCATTCCGATATCGCGCGCGTCGGAAGGGGGGCAAGCCGACCGCATGGAGACACGGGGGTCCAGATAATAAACGCGCCAGCCTTGAAGTTCCTTGCGGCATCGCTCAATGTTCCGAAACTCGTTTCCCGCAAACCGCAAGTCCGACAGAACTGCGTAATTCTTGCCAAGGCTTTCTATCCTGGGCCTTGAGGGATGGCTCTGAAGGCGGATGCTGATCTGACCGTCCTTTACCTCGATGGAAATTTTCTTTATTTCCTTTTTTTGACTAAGCGCCGCCAAGTATTCATCCCAAACGCTCAGAGAACCGGAACCGGGCTGAATCTCAATTCCGATTCGGTAGCGAAAACGGTCGTTCTTTTCCAGATCAAGGGTGGCATCGAGCTGGAAGTGCGCTTCTCGCTGACTCAGCAATTCCGCTAATCCTCCCGCGGGAAAAGCAAACGATTCGATGGCATAGCCGCGAATCGGATCAGTGAGCGCATCTGCAAGAGTACGGCTATTGGCGATCTGAGACAGCGCTTGAATTGCATCGAGCAAATTGCTCTTACCGGCTGCGTTTGGGCCAAACAGCACTGTCATTGGAGGCAAATCAATGGTTACATTGTTAAGGGACTTCAAGCCTTTTACAGTCAATTGGCTAAGCATGAGTCTCTCCTCAGCATATCCTGGACAGCGGACGCCAGTTTGCATCTTGAAATGATGCGCGTCAATGCGCCATTTGGGGCCATACAGAGATTCGCAGCTTCATTGCGGCCTTTGGCGGATCGAGATCACTTGGCGTTCTTGGCCGCTTTATTCTTCTTGTTCTTCACAACGGGCATGCCTTCTTCCTGGCCGGCGTTTTTGGGGCCGCCGATGTCGGGCTTGTTTTCCTTGGGCAGCAATGCGGCGAGCTCCGTTTTCTTGCCGGCGAATTCAGGTTTCGGAGCAAGGTTCGCCCACTCATACGGGTCCTTGGCCTCATCGTAAAGCTCATCGTCGCCGTTTGCATAGCGGATATAGCGCCAGCCTTCGGTCCGGACGGTGTGGTTCATGTATTTATAGGTTGTGATCGCGGGCGAGTCCCACAACGCTTTGGGATCGGCCAGCAGCGAACGGATGCTCTTTCCCTGCACGTGCCCGGGAGTGGGGACGCCGCACAGGTCGGTGAGCGTTGGATACATGGTCATATAGTCTATCGCGCGCTCGCAGCGCGAATTGGGTTTGGTCAGGCCGGGAACCACCCAGATATGCGGCGCGCGCGTGGCTTCTTCCCAGAGCGTGAATTTACGCCAGTGATGTTTTTCGCCGAGGTGCCAGCCGTGGTCGCTCCAGAAGCAGATGATGCTGTTGTCGCGATAGGCGGATTTGTCGAAGGCTTCGATCAGCCGTCCCACCATCGCGTCGCAATAGGAAATCGCGGCCAGATAGCCTTGAACCGCTTCCTTCCAGCGTCCGGATTCAAGCATCAGGGCATGATCGCCTTCGGGCTTGGCCATGCGGATGGCTGCGGGCGGGAGGTCTTGTAGGTCGTCTTCGCGGTACGGCGGGAGGTTGATCTCCTTGAGCGGATGCATGTCGTAATATTTGCGCGGCACATTCCAGGGCATGTGTGGCTTGTGCAGGCCGACCGCGAGAAAAAGCGGCTTGTCATGCTTTTTCTGGAGTTGCTCGATGCCATAGTTGACAATCTTCCACTCGCGCAGGTCCTCGTCTCCGCAATCGAGCGGGGCGAATTTGATGCCGCCGACGCCGGTGTCGCCTTGCGGCTTGGGATCGCCGCCTTCGCCCTCGAGGTAGTCGTCCCATTCGCTGCGGCGGCGGTAGGCTTCGTGATAAATCTTTCCCGAGCCGCAAACGTGATAGCCTGCTTTGCGGAACGTGGTTGTGAGCGGAAGACTCTCGGGAATCACTGTGCGCCAGTCGTTGTTGTTTTCGTAAACGCCGGTTGCGCCCGGACGCAGTCCGGACATGAGGGCGGCGCGGGAAGGATTGCACACCGGCGCCGCGCAATAGCTGCGCGTGAACCAGACGCCGCGCGCGGCCAGCTTGTCTATGTTCGGCGTCTTGGTTTGCGCATTGCGCCCCAGATAGCCGACCCAATGATTGAGGTCGTCAATGCCGACGAAGAGAACGTTGGGATTTTTGGGAAGCGCAGATTCGGCGGATGGAATCAGCTGCGGCAAAGCCAGCGCTCCGCCGGCGGCGCCGGCAATCTTCAGGAATTCGCGGCGATTGAGCGAGTGATTCATGATCGTGTGGCCTCCAGACAGTCGCGGACTTCTTTGGATGAAAAGCCGAAGAGCGTGGTGGCGGTCATAAGGACGCGCTTTTCGAGCCGGGCGAGCGCTTTCTTCAACTGCTTGCTGATGACGTATTCCTGGACGCCGCGGATGGCGGCGATCTCGCGGCCTTTCAAACCCTTGAAGTATCGGTAACGGATGAGCTCGTTTTCCTCCGGCGTCAAACGCTCCAGCGCCTGCGCGAGCGTCTTGCGGAACATTTCGCCGCAGGGCGAGGCGTCCATCTCATTCCGGATTTTCTGCGCCGCCGCGCCCGCGTCGGAAAGCAGCGGCAGTTCCGGCGCCGGATCGCCCGAGGAGGCGCCGGCGGCTTCGGTCATCTCTTCCAGGGATTGC
Organism: Candidatus Sumerlaeota bacterium; assembly: GCA_026398575.1. The sequence goes on from JAPLSP010000333.1 coordinate 6,294, forward strand.
TCGCGCCGCGCCG
>JAPLSP010000330.1 GCA_026398575.1 Candidatus Sumerlaeota bacterium
GCAATGGCGCGCGGGGCCGTCCGGCGGAGCGGAGCGGCCTACCACTCGACGCCACATACAAGAAGATGAAAGATCAGGGTGCAAGCATGATCTTGAGGCCTTAACAACGTGCCTTTCCGCGATTTCGCTTGCGAAAAAACCATTCTCCCTTAACATCCTTGCAGGAGAAAATTAGATATTCCGAGGAGGTATGTGTCATGTGGAAGCGAATCTTGTTGTCTTGTCTTACTGCGGCGGTTACCGTTTTCGCTGTGATTCTGGTTGGGTGCGGAGGAGGGGAAAGCCAAACCAGCGAAAAAAGCAGCGCGCAGCAGGCGCCCAAAAAGTCTGCGTCCACCGCGTCCACTGCGTCCACCGCGTCCACCGCCCCTTCAGCCAAGCCCCGCGTTGCCCTGGTGATGAAGTCTTTGGCCAATGAGTTCTTCAAAACCATGGAGGACGGCGCCCGCGCGCATCAGAAGCAGCACGCCGCCGAATATGACCTCATTGCCAACGGCATCAAGGATGAGCAGGACGTCGCCGGGCAGATCAATCTTGTAGAGCAGATGGTCGCACAGCAGGTCCAGGCGCTGGTGATCGCGCCGGCCGATTCGAAGGCGCTCGTTTCGGCGTGCAAGAAGGTGCAGGACGCCGGCATTGTTGTCGTCAATATTGACAACAAATTCGATGACGACGCGCTGGCGGAAAAGAAGATCAGGATTCCGTTCGTCGGCCCCGACAACCGCAAAGGCGCGCGCCTGGCGGGCGACTATCTGGCCAAGCAACTGAAGGCCGGGGATAAAGTCGCGATCATCGAAGGCGCGCCCAGCGCTTACAACGGCATCCAGCGTCGCAATGGATTCGAGGACGCCATGAAGGCCGCCGGCATGGCGATCGCCGCGACGCAATCGGGCAATTGGATGCCGGACCAGGCTGAAAGGGTCGCCTCGGGAATCATCGCGCAGCATCCCGATCTCAAAGCCGTCCTGTGCGCCAACGATAGCATGGCGCTCGGCGCCGTGGCCGCCCTCAAGGCCGCCGGCAAGTTGGATCAGGTGAAGGTCATTGGCTACGACAACATCTCCGCCGTGCAACAGATGATGAAGGAAGGCAAGATTCTCTGCACGGTTGACCAGCACGCCGATCAGATCGCCGTCTTCGGAATCCAATACGCCCTCGAAATCCTGAAGACAAAAGCCACCCCCGAAAACAAGGAAACCCCCGTGGACTTGGTCACGCGAGAGAGTTTGAAGTAGCAATGTCCAAGTCATCCCGCAAGGATTGTACGCTCAAACAGGATTCATCCCGAAGGACTCGCAGGCTCAGGCAGGTTTCATCCCGGAGGGATGATTGATAATAGCCCATCCGTTTCAACGGTGGGACAACGCGCGGATCACCATTGAAGTCCCGGAGGGATGGCTGATCGTGGTTTTCCAGCCATGAAATTCATCCGTCCCTCCGGAACTGCGCGCTTTTCGCTCAACAGATACAGCGATACAAGAACAGGCAGAATCATTGAGGGCAGAATCATTATGATTCTGCCCTCAATGATGCTGCCTGCAACTATGCACGTTCACTCTGCGGCTGAGATCTGCTCGCCATCTTGTATGGTTTTACCTGAATGGTTCCGGCTCTGCCGGGTTAAGGCTTTACCCCCTCCACGGCCTTGCGCGCGGGGGGGCGGAGGCGAGGGCGGCGCCGTAGGCTGCCTTTGCGATCTCGGCGTCTTCGGCGATTTCGAAATCGAACATGCCGGCCAGGACAAAGTCGGCGCCGTTCGCGAACACATAGTTGAAGGCGTCTTTGGGCGGGATGGCGCCGGCGGCCATCACTTTGAAGGCGATCCAGGGCTTCTCTACTTTTTTCATGACTTCGATTGTTCCCTGCGGGTCCTTGCACCAATAGCCCGGGTTCTCGTTGTATGGCTTCTTCAGTTGGTCGGCCTTGGGTCCGCTGGCGTAGTTGTGATGGTGGAAGGTTTTGATGTAGAAGTCGGCGGGGATTTTATTTTTCTCGCATTCCACGACGACGTTGAGGTCATGGCATCCGACGCCCGAAGGCACGCCAAGGTCCTTGGCGATCTCGACGGCCTTGCGGACCAAATCCATTTTTCCATCGGCAGCCAGAGGATCGGCGCGCACGCCCCAGAGATAGATTGCGTTGCAGCCGTCGTCCACCAGGCTTTTCACGTCTTTGGCATAGGCTTCCATCGTGGGATCAATCGCCGCGGTGGGGCAAATGATCCACTGAATCTTGCCGCCCTGGCGGCGGTACCTGCGCAGAATGTTCATCGGCCCGGGGGGATTGTGCATTGAGAGGGTATTGATCCCGTTGGCCTCGGCCGTCGCGAGCGTTTCGAGTATCTTGTCTTCGGTGTTGTAGTGCGCGGTTAGATTATAAACGTACTTCAGATCGCGGCTGTGCGTGTAATGCGTCAGCAGATTGCCGCCCAGCAGCATCCGGCTGACCTTCATATCGCCGATTTTTCCCATCGGCATTTCTTTTTTTGGACCCGCAATTTTGGGATTCTCGCCCGTGGATTTGGCGGGTTCTCCGGCGGGCTTGGGGGCCTCGGCGGCAGCCAGGGATTGCGCGCCGCCTGCGGTCAAGGCCAACGCTCCGGCAGCCGACGCCGCCAACGCGCCGCTCAGGAACTGCCCGCGGGAGATTTGCGAATGCTCACTCATGGTAGTTGCTCCTTTTTTTTTGACTTGGGGGGTCAATTGCTCTGATCTTGAGACGCCCGGCTTTGAAGCGCCTGGCTTTGAAGCGCTCTCATCAGGGCAGACGCTGTTCAACGGCGTTCTCCTGCCATGCCCCACACGGCAACAGCTTCGCATTGATGATCGCCATCTCCCCGGCGAAGGCAAGCGGTTTCTTATCAGCATCATAGTTAGGTAATTGAGCAAAAGCATTTCGGCCTCAGGCATTGACACCACGAACGTCTCTAGCTTTCATGTCTATAGGCTTCACGCCGATGCGCCACGCGCAAAATCAGGATAACGAACTGCTCATCATGGATTTCATAAATGATGCGATAGTCGCCTACACGCACGCGGTAACGGTTGTGGCCGCCAAACATCTTAATCGCGCCATGCGGGCGGGGCTTGTCGGCCAGGGAATCTATCGCTTCCCCGATCCGCTGGCGTATTGCAAGAGGAAGAGATAAGAATGCTTTGCGCGCGGAGGCTTTGATCTCAATGACGTAAGGCATTGGCTATATGCCCGCCTCTTTCTTGACTTTTGCCCAGGGGAAAGACGGCTCGGTAAGGGCTTTGTCCGCTGCTTTGTTGTCGAGGCGGTCCTCAAGAACATCCAGAAGCCGGTCAAGTAATGCCGCATCCTCCACTGGCACAAGGGCTGCGATATTGCGATTGCCTTTGCGCAAGACAAGGCGTTCGTGGCCTTCGGCTACGCGCGCGAGAATGCCGTCAACATCTCGGGCAAGAGCGGCGGTCGAAATGTTTGTCATAGTTCATACCTTAGCTGTTCTCTTTCTGATCAGAGTATGTATCGCTGCCGGAGATGGCGTCAATGCACAAAAAATGCCCCACTAAAAATCAGATATGAGGGAAATCCCTGGACGGCCTGCAATCCCTGTCATACCTTCCGTTCGATGACAGGCGCATAAATAGAACGACTCGCTATATGCAGCGGCCAAATGCAGCGGCCTGCCTGATGCAGATTGAAATGAAGACTTTAGCGCTTGAAACAGAACCTATCGCCGTGGACCTTTCGGTGACTGAGGACGATCTGGTTGTCAGCCTTTCCGATGGCCGCCGCATTTTTGTTCCTCTGGCATGGTATCCGCGCTTGCTCAACGGGAGTTCCTCGGAGCGCCAGAATTGGCAACTGTTGGGAAATGGATATGCCATTGAATGGCCCGACTTGGACGAGCATATTGGCGTCGAGGGGTTATTGGCTGGACGGCATAGTGGCGAGAGTTCGCAATCGCTTAATCGTTGGCTGGCTTCACGCCGCTCAGCCGACACAAGCAAGGTTACGCCATAAGTTTTTTTTTGCGCGGGGGATATCGTTCTCGTTAACCCATCCTGCGGCAGTGACGGATGTTGATGTCGCATTTCTTTCCTCGGCTTTCATAATGTTCGACCGCTTCCCATACGGCAAGGCCCCTTTCTGGATTTTGGCGATGGCCCTGATTTCCGGGGCGGCGGTGGGCGTTATGCAGTGGCGGCATAAGAGCGAGCGGCCGGACCTGCTTTTCGTCATCTTCGCCAAGTCGCACTACGACACCTATGTCCCCGCCATTCCGAAATTCGAAAAAGAAAACGGCGTCCGCATCAATATGCAGCTGGTCAACACGCGCGCGCTGGATACGCGGCTCAAATCCGCCTTGATGGTCGGCGCCGAAGTTCCCGACGTCGTCGAGATCGTCAACGGCTCGATGGGCTACTATACTACGGGGCCGATGGAGGACATCGGCTTTGTGGACCTGACGGACCGCATCAAAGCCGAAGGATTGGACAAGGCGCTGGTCGCCTCGCGCTTCAGCCTGTGGTCCTCGCGCGGACATATTTTCGCGCTGCCGCACGACGTGCATCCGATGGTCCTGGCTTACCGGCGCGACATCGTCGAATCGCTCGGGATTGACGTCAACAAACTCGAAACGTGGGATGACTTTGTCAAGATGGGGCGCGAGATCACCAAGGACACCAACGGCGACGGCGTTATAGACCGGTACGCATTGGATTTGAGCGAGACGGGCGCCGCGTCGCTCCAGTCGCTGTTGCTGCAGCGCGGCGGAGAGTTTTTCAACGCGCGCGGCGAGGTCGCTTTCGACAGCGAAATTGTCGCCGATACGGTTTGCTGGCACGTCGAACAACTCGTCGGCGATCGGAAAATCGCATACAGCGCCGGTTGGGGGCAGCCGTTGAATAAAGCGCTGGCCGACGGTCTTGTGCTCTTTTATTTCTGCCCCGACTGGCGCGCGAAATTCTTCGAAAACGATGTCCCCTCGCTCTCGGGAAAAATGGGCCTGATGCCGTTTCCCGCGTGGGAAAAGGGCGGCCGCCGCACGAGCACGTGGGGAGGAACGGGCATCGCCGTCGCCAAGCAATGCAAGAATTTCGAGTTGGCGTGGAAGTTTGTCAAATTCCTTTACCTTGAAAAATCGGAGCTGGGGAAGCGCTTCGCCACCAACTCGGTTCTGCCGCCGCTCAAGGATGCGTGGAATTTGCCTGAGTTCACGGCGCCGTCTCCTTATTATTCCAACCAAGCGGTCGGCGCTCTCTTCGCGAGTCTGGCGCCGCAGACGCCCGCCGATTATGTGACCGCGTACAGCAACCTGGCGCGCAACAAGCTGGACGAAACGCACGCCAACGCGAAAATCTACTACAAGCAATTCGGCGCGCAGGGATTGCGCGACTATGTCATGAAAGACCTAAAACGCAACGCCGACTATGTGCGACAATTTATTGCGAGAAATCGTTTTTTATCCGAGGATACAAACAACAAATGACATTGCAAAATGTAAAATGTAAAATGAGAAATGAGAAATGAACACGAAAAAGCATAGCCGAATGTCTCACTCCCGCCGCGCCGGTCCCTGGCCATATTTTTTTCTCGTTCCCTACGCGCTGGTTACGTGCGTGTTCTTTTTGTATCCGTTCATCAACGCCGTCATTCTGGCTTTTCACCAGACGTATGGTCCGCGCGGACGCGTGTTTGTTGGATGGTCCAACTTCGCTTTCGTGCTGAGGGATGATACTTTTTATGTCGCGCTCTGGAACACCACCGTCTTCGCGGTCTTCTCGATCTTCCTCCAGCTGCCGCTGTCGCTGGGGCTGGCGCTGCTGCTCAACGCCGCCGGCAGCCGCATGAAAGGCTTCTTTCGCCTGGTCATTTTTTCGCCGACGCTGGTCGGCTCGATCTTTGTCGGCATCCTCTTCAGCGTCCTCTTCACGCCGCGCTACGGCCTGTTCAATCAATTTCTTCAATCGCTGATCGGCTGGGGACTCGAAGAGCAATGGCTCTCGAATCCGCAGCTGGTCATGCCGGCGGTGATCGTCGCGTCGCTGTGGATGTACGTCGGCTTCAACATGATCTACTTCCTGGCCGCGCTGCAGAACGTGGATCAGGCGCTTCTCGAGGCGGCCCGCATTGACGGCGCGAACGCCTGGCACATCTTCTGGAACGTCACGCTGCCTTCGATCAAGCCGGTGGCCACGTTCGTCGTCATCATGAGCACCATCGGCTCTTACCAGCTCTTCGAGCTGCCCTATTCGCTCCTTCAAGGAACGTACGGCCCCAGGAATTCCGGAATGACCATTGTCGGATATCTCTATCAAACGGCCTTCGACACCGGCGACCTGGGAACCGGCGCGGCCATCGGCTGGCTTCTGACGCTGATCATCTTTGTCATCAGCCTGGCGCAGCTTCGCGTCTCCGGAACGCTGCGGGCGGAGGCATGAGCTTATGAATCCTGTGCGAACGCTGCTATTGATCCTGGCCGCTGTTTTTGTGGCGCTATGGCTGCTGTCCCCGCGTCGGCCGCTGCGGGCCTTTCGATATTTGCGGACCGTCATCTTGCTGTGCGCTTGCGCACTGATGCTGGCGCCGTTTTTCTGGCTCCTGTGCTCGGCCTTCAAAGACAAGGACGTGCTGATGAAGTACTCCTTCCTGCCGCCGCCCGGTGAGCTGTCGGCCAAAACGGTCAACCTCAGCAACTTCCATGACTTGTTCGCGCCGCAAGACTCTCTTCAGGGCAAAGTCTGGTTTTGGCAATTCATCATCAATTCCCTGTTCCTCGCCAGCGCCCAGACCATCATCCAGCTGTTCTTCTCGTCGCTGGGCGGCTATGCGCTGGCCAAGTACGAGTTCCGCGGCAAGCGTTTCGTCATGTTTTTCATGCTCGGTTCGATGATGATCCCCGCGATGCTCCTGATGGCGCCGGTGTACGATCTGATCTTCAAGCTGGGGTGGATGGATTCATACCTGGCGCTGATCGTTCCATCTTCGGTCAGCGTCTTTGGAATGTTTCTTTTCCGCCAGGCGATCCTCGGCATTCCGGACGACATCATCGAGGCCGGCCGCGTGGAGGGCGCCGGGGAGTTTCGTATCTATCTGCATCTGATCATGCCGCTGGTCCGGCCCATGAGCGCGGCTTTCTGCCTCGTGGCCTTTTTAGGATCATGGAACAGCTTCATCGCGCCGAACGTCTTTCTGCAAACTCATGCGAGGCTGACACTGCCCGTCGTCTTGAATTTCTTTGTCTCCGAATATGTGAATCAATACGGCATCTTCCTGGCCGGCACGCTCCTGGCGATCATCCCGCCCGCCATCCTTTTCTTCTCGCTTCAAAAAGAATTCGTCAGCGGCCTGACCAGCGGCGCCGTGAAGGGATGAAGGCTTCAGCCGCTCCTTTGATGACGCGCATCGGCGATGATTGTTTTTATGTCCATCGCCGCAGGATGGCGTCATAAACGAGCCATCCCTTTAGAGTCAATGCCAGGCGCGCGCCATCGCAAACCGCCAAAGCCTCTGCGGCCAGATGGTCCATATCTTTCCCGTGCTCCCGCAGAAATGCCTCTCTTTCCGCCGCGGGCCATTGCGCCATATCCACGCCTTCGCGCGTGCGCAGTCCCAGCATCAATCGCTCGGCGCGCCAGGATGGTCCGGCGGCGGGCGCGTCATGGAAGAGACGCGGCAGGCGGCCTGATTCGATTTCGCGGCAGTAGGCCTCCACGTCTTGCGGATTGCTCCAGCGCCGCTCGCCCGCGCGCGAATGGGCTGCCGCGCCCAGGCCCAGATAGTCCTCGCCGCGCCAGACCGCTTGATTGTGCCGGCAGGCGCATCCGGGCAGGGCGTAGTTGGAGATTTCATAATGATCGTAGCCCGCGGCGGTGAGGGTTTCGTGCGCGGATTCGAACATTTGCGCTTCGAGCTCCTCGTTGGCGGGCTCGATGTCCCCCAAGCGTCGCGCCTCGATCAGCCGCGTGCCTTCATAGTAGGTCAGGCCGTACGCGGAGATATGCGAAGGCTTGAAGGCGACCGCAGCGGCGAGATCGCTCCGCCAGTCAGCGAGCGTCTGTCCCGGAATCGCAAAGATCAGATCGAGCGAAATGGCGGCGCCGTTCATTTCGGGAAGCGCGGAAAGTTGTTCAAGAGCGGCGCGCGCCTGAGCGGCATCGTGAATGCGCCCCAGCGTTCGCAGCGCGGCGTCGGAGAAGGATTGAACGCCAAAGCTGAAGCGATTGGCGCCCAGCCGCCGGAAGCCCCGCAGGACATCAGGCGCCGCGCTATCGGGATTGATCTCAACTGTGAATTCACATTTATTTTTGTTTGTGTCCTTGTCCACCCCGTCCACGCCCTTGTCCACCCCGTCTACGCCCTCCACACTCACGCTACGAATTATCATCTCATATAATTTCGCCCCAACCAGCGATGGCGTTCCACCGCCGAGATAAATCGTTTCCGGCGGGCGCCGCAGCGTCCATGCTTCGGCGTCTGCTACGGCGTTCTGCGCGTTCTCAGCCAAGAGCAATTCCCATTCCTTGACAACGGCCTGAAAATAGCGCCGTCTAAGCGCTTCATCGCCCGGCGCCTGCTTGATGGAATAAAAATCGCAATACGGGCATTTGCGGCGGCAAAAGGGAGTGTGGATATAAAGATGAGAAATCACAAAATGCCTTTGCGCTCTGAATCACAAATTCAGAGATGTACCTTGGCCTAAAGGGCGAATGTAGTGCGGTCGGAAGCGGCGCCAGCTTTTGGAGTAAGGTGGCTCGCCGCCTTCTTTTTGGCGTTTCAATTGCCCTGGCGCTAAAAAGAAGGCGGCGAGCCACCTTAC
>JAPLSP010000430.1 GCA_026398575.1 Candidatus Sumerlaeota bacterium
GTCTTGCCAGACTACCATCGAGTCATCCCTGTTCGTTCATTACCGCGTCATCCACGCGCCGCAGGATGTTTTCGCCTTGCCTTCGCTGCCTGTGCCGAACAGAATTTTATGTGCCCATTTTGCGCGGCTAAAGGCATACCAGGATTCCTTTCATCATTTGGGAAAGAGGCGTTGCGTCAATCTTTTCTCCGGTTCGCCCAGCAGCCGGAATTCACGCCGCAGTTCCTTCTGGAGCTCGCCTTCGATTTCGGGGACGTGTTATTTAACTCTTCTCTCACAGGCATTTCTTGACAAGGATGCAAGGCGGCACAAAAACAGACCACGTGGAATACCCGTTGACACCTTCAAGCGCAAGGTTATATACATAAGACCAGCGACCAGTGCGGCCGGCCCTACGCCGACCCGGATTTATTCCCTGGCCGCTCCTTTTTTTTGTTGCTGTTCGACAAGCCATTGCAGCGTGTCTTGAAGGGCTTCATTTCCTCGATAAGCTATCGGCTCAATCAGATCTATACCGCCTTGGTCAATCGGCTTGACCGGTATTCCTCCTCTGGCTTCCTCCTTCTTTCGAGCGCTATAGGCGCAGAGATCGCAGAGCTGAAGCACAAGGCTCTTTGCTGAATCAATGAAAAATCCTTTTTCAATGATCCGGCTAAGTTTGAGGCTGCCTTCCGCGCCGCGAAGCAGATAGATCGTCTTTTCGACATCGGAGATGATTTCACGATTTTCGTCTGCGATGAAGATGCCCAAGGGCTTCTCCGGCAGCGAACTCAAGTATTCATCCACCACGCGCGCCACGAGCGGGAATGCGGCCACGTGCGGATTGATGAATACTCCGCCTCCGAATGTGTCACGCGTCCAATTGAGAAAGCGTTTCTTGGCAATAGCGCGATAGATGAATTTAAGGTCATGCTTATGAGCCAGCTGGAGGCATTCATCGCGAAACGCCAGTCGCTGGGTCACGGTAAATTGATGGAAGTATCCATCGCCATTCCGAATGGCCGTGGCATGAATTTCGAAATTCGAAGGTCTGGGCGGAGGACAATGCTTTTCGACCGCCTTGATCAGATCGCTCTCAAGAGAATTCCAGACGGACTCAGGAACAATAAGAGCCGCCAGAACAAAAATAGGTTGGGCGGGGTCTGTCAGGTTGAGTCCTGTTTGCCCCGATTCATCCATATAGATCAAGTGCATGAATCGCCCCCTTTATCTCGCGAGACACCCCATCGAGCAGATGATGCCCGGTTCGCGATTGCGCAGATTGTGGCTTTCATCAATGGCGGCCAGCTGGTAGCGGCGTTTGCGTGGAATATTTCCTTTTTGTTGAGAAAGAGCGGCCCGGCGCATGGGGCCGGGCCGCATGAGTTGTTGCGAAGACTACATCGCTTCATGGCACTGCGCAAGCTGCAACATTCGCAGGGACGCCTTGTTGCCGGACGCGGCGTCTCTGCCGGCGATGGCGCCGGCTCAGCCGCCGATGGTGGCGCTGACGGTTTCGCTCCAGGGGCCTTTGTCGCCCCCGGTGGTGGCCCAGCGCAGCATGTAGTGGGCGGTTTTGTTCGCGTCGGCGCCGTCATAGACTGCGACATAGGGCGTGGCGGTATCGAGGGCAAGGAAGTTGTATTGGCTGGCGTCGGCCGGGACGCCATTTTTTCACGCCGCTCTCGAATTGGCCACACACCGCGCGGCCAATTGGAAGGTTCTTGGACGGGACCTTACAGCCTTCGATTCTTTACGCGGCGCGTAAAGAATGTCAGCACAGATCATCGACGAGGATTCTTTACGCGCTGCGTGGCCAATTTCCTTCGAACTGAGTGTCGCAGTTTGAATTGAGCCGGCTAAAATGGACACTTGCGGGCGATCTTGAAGACGAAGGCGTGTTCGCAGGGCTTGGTCTTTGGGGTTTCAATGCTCAGGCCTTCCTTTGTCATCGTCCACTTCAGCTCCTTGCCATCGCCCAGCATAGTAATGGAGACGATTTCCGACGGATAAATTCCGGGCCAGTTATATTTCGGCGCGAAACTCTTGATGAGGACTTTTTCGCCCGGCCATGCCAGGACGGTGGCATACAAGGCGGCGCCATTAACCGTGAACCGGATGTCCTGCGCGATGTAACGGAGTTCGTTGTTCTCGTTGAAATTCTTTCCCTTTTTTTCTTTGGTCTTGGTCGTGAGCTGAGTCGGGCCTTCGCCGGCAAGGCGCCACGGCGTCGTGCCATAGATCGCTTCGCCGTTGATCTTGAGCCATGCGCCCATACCCAACAGTAAAGCCTTGGCCTCGTCGGGGATGGTTCCGTCAGGCTTGGGGCCGACATTGAGAAGCAGATAGCCGTTCTTGCTCACGCGATCCACCAGATTGACGATGAGATTTTCCAGCGTCTTGAAGCCCTGGCCTTTGACGTATCCCCAGGCGCTCCCGTTATCCACGGTCGTATCGGTTATCCAGTCATAGTAGGTCAGGTCCGTTTCCTGTCCCAACTCCAAGTCAAGGAGTCCGGCGCCCGGCGGCAGGTCGTGGAATTTGTAACTGACAACCACCTCCTTGCACCGCACCGCCGCCTGGTTGTAGTAATACGCCAGCGCGTCTTGCTGGTAGCTGTCGGTGATCTGCTTCAGCCCATAGTCGAACCATAAGAAATCCGGGTCATACTTATCAATGACCTCGATGATCCTGCCTTTCCAGTCGTCGAGAAACGCTTTGTCGGGCGAGGCGCCCTTTTCATGGATGGGGCCGTAGAGTCCCGAATAGCGCGGATCGCCGCAGTCGTAGCGCTTGTCCCAGGTGGGGAAATAGAACCAGCTCTCGGCATGATGAAAGGCGGTGACGAATTTCATATCGCGTTTCTTGATCGCCTTGGCGAGTTCGCCCACCACGTCCCGCTTGGGTCCCATTTTGGCCGCGTTCCATTCCGAGTACTTGGTGTCCCACATCGCGAATCCATCGTGATGCTCCGCCACCGGTCCGGCAAAACGCGCGCCCGCTTTCTGGAATAGCTCGGCCCACTCATCGGCGTTGAACTTCTCGCCGGAGAACATGGGGATGAAATCCTTGTAGCCGAATTTTTCGAGCGGGCCGTATGTGGCCTCGTGGAATTTTCGTTCCGGCCCGTTGGCGTTCGAGTAGAGGCGGTTGGCAAACCAGGTTCCGTTCGGACCTTGGGCTGGAACGGAATACACGCCCCAGTGAGTATAGATGCCGAACTTGCCGTCCCGGAGCCATTGCGGCGTGCGCCAGTTCTTCAGGGAATTCCACGTGGGCTGATAGGGTTGGTCGGGGGCAGCGGCTCCGCCGGCGCCGGCGCTTTCGGCGAACATCGTGAGGCCGGCCAGGGTCAGCAATGTAGCTCGATTCATTTGATTTCTCCTGTTATTGAACTTTTGTATAATTTTTGCCGTACAACAATGAAATCACCACAGAGACACCGAGGCACAGAGAAAAGCAATTTCTGTGCATTTCTCTGTGCCTCGGTGTCTCTGTGGTGACTCCATTAAAATCGGCTAAAGCATTGCGAGATTTCATTTTGGTTTTTGTTCTTCTCCAGTGGTTGAAGCCTTGTCTGAAGACGCAGGCGCAGACTAAGGTTGAAGGGGCTTGCTCGTGATCAGGCCGATGCCGCGTCCGCCGGTCGGGCCGGGCTTGCCGGGCACGGCGTTGTAGAACATGTAGAAGGTCTCGTTCTGCGGGTTATACACCAGCGAAATCTTGTGGGCGTACTGCTTGTCGAGGCCGCCCGGGTGTCCGCCGGCCTTGTAGAGCGGTTCGGGATGCGCCGTCCAGTGCATGAGATCGCGCGAGAACGCGACCATGATGTGCGCGCCTCCTCGGCCGACGCCGAAGTAAAACATGGCCCAGTGGTCGCCGTCGCGGAAGACTTTCGCGTCGGAACAGAACCTCTCGTCGTAGCCTCCCGGGCGATTGCGCACGACCGGATTCGCGGGGTAGCGCATCCAGTTCAACAGGTCGGTCGAAAACGCCACGCCGGTTTGCTCGACGTGGCCATTGGCGGCGTTGTAGAAATCGAAGAACCGGCCTTGATGCTCGACGAGCCACGGTTGATAAATGCAGTCCTTCTCCCACGCGCCGCAGTCGGGATCGCGCACGGAGAGGATTGGCGCGTCCTTGGCGCGGCGCCAGCGCAGGCCGTCGTCACTGCACGCGACACCTTCGTAGCCGGGGCGCAGTTCGTATCCGCCCTGACGCGGATACGCGCCGTACAACGTCCAAAACTTTCCGTCGCGCTTCTTCAACACGCGCGGCGCCTTGATGTCATAAGACTCATACAGGAACGCGCCGATGACGCAGCCGCCGTGGTCGAATTCATCCTTCGGCCCGAAGCCCATCGCAAGCCGGTAGTTACCCCAATGAATCAAGTCGCTGCTTTCGGCCACGTAGGATTGATAGCCGCTTCCGTCGAATGTCACGAAGCTCATGTAGAACTTGGAGTCGCCGGGAATCTGGTAAACGGTCGGCACATCGGTTCCAAGGATATTCGTGGCGCCCGCAATCACCGGCACAGAGGGAACCACATGCTCCGGCCAGTAATGCCAGCCGCGATACGGCGCGGCCCATTGGCTCAGTGTGGCGGAATCAATCGAGTCGGACGGGACGGCGCCGGAAGCAGCCAGCGGGACAAGCGGCGCTGCCATCAGCATGATGCCGAGGCTCATCATCACATTCTTATTCACTTGTTGTCGTCCTTCCTGCGGCGATTGAGCTTCATTGCGCGGCGGCGCCTTTCATCTTGCGCAGCCAGATGTTGCGATAGCGGATGGGATTGTTGTGATCCTGCAATCCCAGCGCGCCTTCGGTCGCGCCGCCGCCAAGGTCAACGCGATCCTGCACGAGGACGCCGTTGTGAACGACCGTGAGGCGGCAGGGGCTGACGAGCTTGCGCTGCGCGTCGTAGCGCGGCTGTTCGAGTGTGATGTCGTAGCTTTGCCATTGGCCGGGCTTGCGGCAGGCGTTCACAAGCGGCGGATACATCCCATAGATCGCGGCGGCCTGGCCATCGGCATAAGTTTCGTTCTGATATGAATCGAGCACCTGCAATTCCTGATGTCCCGGGAGGAAGACACCGCTGTTGCCGCGGCCCTGGCCTTTCGCCGCGGGATTGACCTTTGCCGGCGTCGCCCATTCGATATGAATCTGGCAGTCGCCGAATTTCTCCTTCGTGTAGATACTGCCGCTCTTCGACGTGACTTCCGCATAGC
>JAPLSP010000467.1 GCA_026398575.1 Candidatus Sumerlaeota bacterium
TGCTGTGTCTGTTCGAACATCGTTGTTGGCAACAACTACCACCGTACCGCCTGAGTACCTTGCTTATCAGCCCTCGCGTGTCTGGGACTCGGAGCGAATTGCCAGAAATTCAGAGGAGATTAAGGAGATGATTTCGAAGATGAGATCGGATATTGCAGAAGTGGCCTCATCTCTAATTCTAGATCGCTTCTCCTCCAAGTCATATCATAATGCAAGCAATGAAACAGCGGTCCTTTTCGGAAAATTAGCTGAACAATGGCGATCTGAAACTCAGTTTTCTTCATCAATCTTGGATATTTGCACTCATCCGGCATACCAAAGAATCATTGGCATGGGCCGTGCTGCGATTGCCTTGATTCTCCAAGAACTAAGAAGCGCCCCAGATCATTGGTTCTGGGCGCTTAAGGCCATAACAGGGGAAGACCCTGTTCCTAAACAAGATCGAGGCAAACTCCCAAAAATGGCAGAGGCATGGCTCTCTTGGGGTGCTCAAAATGGCTATACAGCGTAATCCATTATTAGAGGCTCGCCTTCCCGGACTTGCAAACTCGCCATACGAGATCACAAGTCCCTACGATGCATCATACAACTGCATTGCCTGGGCTGCGGGGGATAATACTCAATGGTGGGAACCAGATCCAATGGAGACATACTACTGGCCTGAAAATGTTCCACGATCATATAGTCTCGCGTCATATCAGGCAGCTTTCGCATTTGTTGGATTCATGCCGACGGAAGCTGAGGAATATACCGCTGAAGCGATCAGAATCGCCCTTTTTGCCAGGGGAGATCGTCCAATGCACGCTGCCCGGCAAGTCAGCTACTTAATGTGGACGAGCAAGTTTGGCAAGAACATTGACATGATACATCCACTGCGCTCCATTTGTGGCGAATTATACGGGGATATCGCGTTGTTCATGATCAAGCGACTCTCTACCAAACCCGTCTGAAGTGCAGGAACCAAGCTAATCTGCTATTCCGCCCTCAGATAAGAACACTGATCGCACGTCATGCCGGCGTTGTTGCAGCAATCCTGGAAGAGATAGAAGAGCGCCTGATGGCGGGCTTCGGTGGTGAGGAGGTTTTTGGCGCGCGCGGCGTCGCTGAAGAGGCGCCCTCGCATGAATTTCGTGATGCTGTTTTCCTGGAGCGGGGGATATTTGCGATAGAGCGAAATGGCCAGCCGTTCGAGTTCGGCGTCGCCGTCGCCGCGCGCTTTCAGGATCGCCAACGGCAGGAGGGCGTTGAGGATGAGCGACTGCGCGCGGCTCTCGCCGATCAGGTCCATGTCCATCTTTGCCGGCTGCGCGATGAAGGAATAGCGGCGCGTCCAATAGGGATGCGCCTCAACGCAAAGCAACGCGGCGAGGCGCTTGGCGCATTGGCGCGCCGATTGCCGCGTGAGCTCGGACGGAATGATCTGCCGGAACGCCGCGATGAGATCATTGAAAAACTTCTGCGGCTCGCTCGCGCCCGCTATCAGCAGCGACACCCCCGCTATGCGCCGCTCCGGGAAGTTCACGGGGCGGATTCCCGAGCGCCAGCGTTGCGTCTTTGGAATGATCCGGTCGCTGAAATACGGTTCAACCGGCGCCCAAAGCCCGCGCAGGCGCCCCACATATTCCCTGGTCTCGTCATCCAGCTTCGATTCTGTTGCTTCTTGCGGCAACAGATTGGCGACGTGCAGGAGGATCGCTTCCATCAGGCGCGCGCGGTCCGAAGCGGGTGTCGCGGCGAGAAATCCCGCCAGTTCATCGAGCGGCGTGCGCTTGGCGAGCAAAAAGAAAAGCGCCTTGCCGCCTTTGTGTCCCATGCTGGTCATGAGCGCCTGATAGAATACCTGATACAACGGCTCGCCCAGCGCTTGGTCGGCAAAGCGGCGGATTTTCGCCTCCATGCGTTCGCGCGCCGCCAGGTCCAGATAGCATTCCATGAATTCGTCGGACATCTCGGCGATGATGGCGGCGCATTTGCCGCGGCCATCGCTTTCTTCGAAGGGATAATCCTCGATATTCAGCCCGCGCCGGATGGACTCCAGGTCCGGGTGGATGAAGGGGCGCATGACGAATCGCTCGGCCTCTTCGCCGTTGTGTTTGACGTCGCTGATTTTTCCGTCGGGGGAATCGAGGACGGCGTGCAGAATGACGCGGTTATATTCGAAGTCGCGGTCGTGGCCGTGGTGTTTCCAGTCGCACGCGTCGAGATGAATTTCCACGTCGCCTTTGCGCGGCTTGCCGTTGATGAGGAGCGAGGCGCCAAGGAAGTCCGGCCCGCTTTCGTGATTCCATCGCCCCGGGTCCACAATTTCGAGCGTGCGTCCGGGGGCGGTTTTCAGGGCTTCTTCTGCGAACATGCGGTCGTACCAGACGCACTGGATCACCCGCTCATCCACACGGCGTTCCTTGAGCGCTCCGGCCGGCGCCTCGCCGCCGTCACCCTTCATCCGCCGGGCGATCAGTTGTTTGCATTCCTGATAGGTCTCTAGTTTTGTCATGAGTGAACAAACTGCATAGCGCCGCCGAGGCGCCGCCTGCATTGAATTGAAGTAAGATTAGCTTGTTTATGCCCGACTCTCCATCGCGGCTCAAGGGATTTCATTCGGCGCATCCCGACCTATAGTTTGGCGCCACACTTCAGGAATGACTCAGCGCGGTCATCAAAGCTGACGCCGAATGGTAGGCCGTCCGCTCCGTCGGGCGGCCACAGCGCGCCAAGGCCGCCCGACGGAGCGGACGGCCTACCATTCGGCGCCAGCTCTAATAGAGATGCTGAACAGCATCTAAAGCTTGGCGCGTATTTATAGGTCGGGACGCGCCTATGCGATTCCACGCGGCATTGCCAAAAGCTCACTATGCTCCTTCCCTTTGCCATTGGCCCTCCCGCCGGATGCCTTCATACTTGTAAATATATGCGTTGCATTCGAACAGGATACGTTTCGCTCGCACTGGCATTGGCGCTGTGGTTTGGTCCATTTTGCGCGGTTGCGAAGACAGCGGCTGCGAAGACGGCGCCTGCATCGCAAGCATTGGCGCCATCGTCCCCCACGGCGCGGCTCGAAGCCGTCAACTTGGAATCGCTGCGCCTGGCGATTGAAGATATGAGCCGGGCCTTTCCCCAACAATTTCCTCTTGGCGCGCAATATCTGGAGCGGTTGAACGCGCTTGCCGCGCGACAAGCCAGCCTTCGCGATGCGCTGGCCAAAGGCGGGGCGTCGCCGGAAAAAGACATTGCCGCATTCATCGAGGAAGCTGCCGCCTTGCAGCGTGAAGCGCTGCTCCGCAATCCGCTGCTGGATTTTCAGCAACTGCTGGTGATCAAGCGGAAACCAAACGGCGATCCGCGCCGCGCGGAAGGCGAAGGCTACGGTCTGGGTGAATTCCTCGGGCTGCCGCGCCAGAGTTCCTGGCAACTGGATGAGATTCCCAAGACGCTCGGATGGGAAAATGAAATCGCCGTGATGGACCTGCGCGCCGTCACAGCCGCGCGCGATAATAACAATGCTGCGCGCGCCAATAACGACACCACCCGCGCCGATGATGACTCTGCGCTGAAAACTATTTTCATGCCCTCCTCGCCGCGCCTTGTGAGCGGCCTCGATCTGCACTGGAACGCCGGCAAACTCCTCTTCTCCATGCCCGACGAACGCAAACTCTGGCAGGTTTATGAAATTGGCGCCGCCGGCGGAACGCCTCGCCTGATTATACCTGCTGATCAGCCGCGCGTTCATAATTTCGACGCCCGCTATCTGCCCAACGGCAATATCGCATTTCTTTCGACCGCCGCCATCCAGGGCGTTCCCTGCAATGCCAGCGTCAATGTGGCCATGCTCTATCTGATGGATATGGCGCGCGGCAAAATCAGGCGCCTCTCTTACGATCAGGATCACAATTATTGCCCGACTGTGATGAACGACGGGCGGATTCTCTACCTGCGCTGGGAATATACCGATATCCCGCACGTCTGGGCGCGCTATCTCTTCACGATGAATCCCGACGGAACCAACCAGCGCGAATTCTACGGCAGCGGCAGCTATTGGCCGAACTCGATTTTCTACACCCGTCCCATTCCCGATCATCCAACCAAAGTCGTCGGGATCGTCACCGGGCACCACGTCGGGCGGGTGGGGGAGTTGGTGCTCTTCGATCCGGGCAAGGCCCGCTATTCCAGCGACGGCGTCGTTCAGCGCATTCCGGGGCGGAGCAAAAAAGTCGAACCGATTATCGAAGACCGCCTGACGCTGAACACGTGGCCCAAGTTTTTGCATCCCTGGCCGCTGAGCGAAAAATATTTCCTCGTCGCCTGCAAGCCCTCGCCCAAAGACCTGTGGGGCATTTATCTGGTGGATGTTTTCGACAACATGACGCTCATCAAGGAAGTCGAGGGCTATGCGCTGCTGGAGCCGATTCCGTTGCGCAAGCAGCCATCCAAGCCCGTGATCGCCGATCGCGTCAATTTGGATCAGCATAACTCGATCATTTATCTTGAAGACATTTACGCCGGACGCGGTCTCAAAAACGTTCCGCGCGGCGCCGTCAAGCAAATGCGCCTCTTCACGTATCACTTCGCCTATCAGAACCTGGCGGGCATTGTGGATCGCGTTGGCGCCGATGGCCCTTGGGAACCCAAGCGCATCCTGGGAACGGTTCCCGTGGAAGCAGACGGATCGGCGTTGTTCCGCGTTCCAGCCAATACGCCGATTTCATATCAGGCGCTGGATGCCGAAGGCCGCGCGGTACAGTTGATGCGCAGCTGGTCCACGAGCATGCCGGGCGAAAATGTTTCGTGCAGCGGCTGCCACGAGAGCCAGAATGGCACGCCCAATAGCAGGCGCGTGACGGTCGCCTCTCGCCGCGAGCCTTCGGAAATCCAGCCATGGCGCGGCCCGGCGCGGGGATTCAGCTTCGAACGCGAGGTCCAGCCCGTGCTCGACAAATATTGCGTCTCCTGCCACAACGGCGAAAAAAAGAACGACGGCGGCGCGCCCTTCGATCTGCGGGCGTCGCGCGATTCCTTCTTCGTTCTCAAGAACCAGGACCCGGCGTGGAAACTGGTTTCCGGCGCCTCGAAAGACGCGCTGCTCAAGAAATATGGCGGCGTCTTCCCACCCGCGTTTGGATGGCTGCGGCCCTATATTCGCGTCGGCAAGTTCGAGAGCGACATCCGCATCCTTTATCCGGGCGAGTTTCATGCGGAAACCAGCGAGCTGATTCAGATGCTGCGCAAGGGGCATCATGGCGTGCGGTTGGATGAAGAGGCGTGGGACCGCCTTTATGTGTGGATTGATCTCAATGCGCCTTGCCACGGCACGTGGACGGATACCGTCGGCGAGAAGCGCGTGCAGGAAGATCACGCATTGCGCCGCCGCTTGCGCGCGCTTCACGGCGCGGATGATGAGGACCCGGAAACCTATCCGCCCATGGCCATCGCCGCCGCGATTACGCCGGTCAAGCCGCCGCCCGCCTCCGCCCAAAAGAAACCGGATGTTGTCACGTGCGCCAATTGGCCGCTGGAGGGCGCCGAGGCCGTGCGGCGTCAGGCGGCGCTGGGACTTATGACTCGCAAACTTGATCTGGGCGAAGGCGTCGAGTTGGAATTGATGCATATTCCCGCCGGACAGTTTGTCATGGGTGACGAGAACGGCGGGGAGGATGAACACCCCCTCGCCGCGGTCATGATCGCGAAGCCGTTTTGGATGGGCCGTTTCGAAATCACGAACGAGCAATATGCCCGCTTCGATTCCGCGCACGAAAGCCGCTTCGAACACAAAGGCTCCTGGAGCTTCAGCGAGCATCACAATGGCTGGCCGCTCGATGGTCCCAAACAGCCCGTCGTGCGCGTTTCGCAAAAAGAGGCGATGGAGTATTGCCGCTGGCTGGCGCACAAGACGGGCGAAAATGCGACGCTGCCCACCGAAGCGCAATGGGAATACGCCTGCCGGGCGGGCGCCGCAACGCCGTTCTACTTCGGCGACGCCAAGAGCGATTATTCGCCGTATGCCAACGTCGCCGACGCCATCACGAAACAAATCGCCTACGACACCGACGGGCGCTACACCGCCGACATGTTGCCGCGCGATGACCGCTTCAACGACGGCGCGCTCGTAACGACGGACGTTGGTCACTATCGCCCCAACGTCTGGGGGCTGCACGACATGCACGGCAACGCCTGGGAATGGACGCGCTCGATCTACAAGCCTTATCCCTACGCTCCCGGCGACGGACGCGAAAGCCTCGTGGAAGGCGCGCGGATGGTGGCGCGCGGCGGATCGTGGCGCGACCGTCCCCAGCGCTGTCAAGCCGCTTTCCGCCTTGACTATCCGGACTGGATGCGGGTTTATAATGTTGGATTTCGCATCGTGATCGAAGAAGGCGCTCCGGCGCCGGAGCGGACCCGTATCGCGCATATCACCAAGGGAGAGGGCTTATGATTTCCACCACCGAGCTCACCAAGCATTTCAAAGACCTGGTCGCCGTGGATCGGTTGAACCTGAAAGTCGAGCAGGGCGACATCATGGGATTCATCGGCCCGAACGGCGCGGGCAAAACCACGACGATCAAGATGCTGGCCACGCTGCTCAAGCCCACGTCCGGCTTCGCCGAGGTGTGCAATTACAACGTGCTGACGCAGGCCGACGACGTCAAGCGCGTCATCGGCTACATGCCCGATTCCTTCGGCGTTTATGACGACATGAAGGTCTGGGAGTATCTCGACTTTTTCGCCGCCGCCTACAAGATAGATAAATCGCGCCGCAAACAGATCATTGACGACGTCCTGTCGCTGACGGACCTGACCGGCAAGAAGGATGATTTCGTCGAGGCGCTTTCGCGCGGAATGAAGCAGCGCCTGTGCCTCGCCAAGACCCTCGTCCATGACCCCCAGGTTCTCCTGCTGGACGAGCCGGCTTCGGGCTTGGATCCGCGCGCGCGCATCGAACTGCGCGAGCTGCTCAAAGAGTTGCAGAAAATGGGCAAAACGATCCTGATCTCTTCGCATATCCTCACCGAGCTGTCGGATTTCTGCAACAAGATCGCGATTCTCGAGAAGGGCGTGCTGCTCGTTAGCGGCCTGGTGGATGAGATCCTCAAGCGGCTGCAGGCCAGCCGCAAGGTTGAGGTTCACGTCTCCTCCGATCCGGGCAAAGCCGAAGACGTGCTGCGCTCCCTGCCGCAGGTCAAGAACGTGGCGCGCGAAAACCATACGCTGATCGCCGAAATCGCGCTCGAAATGGAGGACGTTTCCGACCTTAACACCGCCCTCGTGAAAGCCGACGTCAAAGTCCAGAGCGTCAACGAAATCGAAATGGACCTCGAGGACGCCTTCATGAAAATCACGGAAGGCAAAGTGCAATAGGCGGGGCACAGAGTCCATGGCTTGGGATTGAGGGTTTGAACAAACGTGGAGTGTTCCCCGAAGGGGAGTCGAAGGTTTGAGCAAACGTGGGGCATTCCCCGAAGGGGAATTACTATCATAGCCGTGGGTGAAGCGAAGCAAACCCACGGGCGCGACGAGTACGATTGTGGTCCCCGAAGGGGGCCAACCAGAGCGTCAAATCATGTCCACATACACACAGATATATTATCATTTGATATACTCTACTAAAAATCGTGACGCAGTCCTGCGCAAAGACAAACGCGAAGACCTGTTTCGGTATGCTTGGGGTATCTTCAAGAATAAGAAATGTGTTCTTTATCGCATCAATGGGATAGAGGACCATCTTCATTTCTTTTTCGATCTGCATCCCACCGTCGCCCTCGCGGATTTGGTTCGGGATCTGAAAACGAGCACGACTAGTTGGATCAAGACTGGCAACGTGTTCCCAGGATTTACCCACTGGCAGGACGGATATGGCGCATTCACCAAGTCCCACGAGGATAAGGATGCCGTGGTTGAGTACATTAAGCGGCAGGAAGAGCATCACCAACATGAGACGTCAATTGAGGAAATGAAGCGTTTGATGAAAGAGGAAGGAATTGACTACGATGAGAATTTCCTTGAATGAGTAGATTGCCCCTTTGGGGGTGGGTCTGGAGTTTGAACGTTTAAATCCCCCGAAGGGGGAAACTATCATAGCCGCGGGTGAAGCGAAGCGAACCCACGGAAGTGATGAGTACGAAAGCAGGTCTCCGGAGGGGGCCAACGCGAACCGAGCGGCATGCTGCATTTAGACCATGCGTTTCGAATCGGCTAAGAGAAGGATTGCTCTGACGACGGCGTTGGCCCCCTTCGGGGACCGATGATTTGTTTGACTCTACCGTGGGTTCGCTTCGCTTCACCCACGGCTATGATAGTTTCCCCCTTCGGGGGAGGGAGACGTCATTGATTTTTGAGCGTGAACATCTTTTGCAGGGATGCTGGCGCGCTACGGGTCGTCGAACCATGTTTCATATTAAAGAGTCTAGGGCATAGAAGCTTTAAGCATGCATACGTATGTCGCCGTCATTGAAAAATGTCCGGATACTGGATTATATGTGGGATATGTGCCGGGCTTTCCAGGCGCCCATTCGCAAGCGGAAACGCTTGAGGAATTGCGCGCAAATATGCAGGAAGTGATTTCCATGCTATTAGAGGATGGCGAGCCGCGCTTGGAAGTGGAATTTGTCGGCACTCAAGAAATTATGGTCGCATAGCATTGGGCAGTTTCGAATGGCAATAAGATAAATGAACAATCTATTAAAACATGACCAGTACAAGACATGTTTTGAGATTACTATTAAATGCATTTTCGCTTTTGTGCTATTAGCGGTCAGCTCTTGTTCAAGCGCGTATTGGGTGAATAGATCTAATGATGCAGAAGATATTTTTACTCTTGTGGTTGGAATTGGCGGCGGATGCAAAGCGCGCGTTGGTCCTATAGCTACGGGCTTGGGTTTAAATTATAATAGAATCGGCATTCAAAATGGCTATTATCTTTCCGAGAGTTCTTGGCATGATGAAGGAGAAGGTTTTGAATCTGGGTTAGGCGAGGAATTTCATATTCTTATTATCGGAGGTGAGCAGACTGCCTCTGCTAATGAAGTTGTTAAAAGAAAAAAACAATATAGGTTGGTTTATTTCCTCTTGCCAATGGACTTTTTTCCGCCTGAGTGGAAAGGTGAATA
>JAPLSP010000752.1 GCA_026398575.1 Candidatus Sumerlaeota bacterium
ACTCCAAATGCTGGCGCCGCGCCTGACCGCATCAGATTTCGCAAGGCAAATGCCTAGCTATCGCAAAGATCAATCAGGCTGAAAATGCGAATCCTTGTCATAGACGATGAAAAGAATATCCGGACGGCGCTGACGGTATGCCTGGAGGGGATGGGCTGCCAGGTGTCCGCCGCCGAATCGGCGCAGGCCGCGCTCGATGCGCTTGGCCGCAATGCCTTCGACATGGCCTTTCTGGATTTGAAGCTGGGCGCCGTCAATGGCTTGGATCTCATTCCCCAGCTTCTGGCTGAAAACCCCGCGCTCTCCATCGTCGTTATCACGGCTTATGCCACATACGAAACCGCCGTCGAGGCGATCAAGCGAGGCGCCAAGGACTATCTGCCAAAGCCGTTCACGCCCGACCAGATTCGCCAGACTGTCGCAAAAATCGGCGCGCAAATCTCGCTGCGCCGGCAGGTGGTTGATCTCGAAACGCAACTGCGCGAGGCCGTTCCCGAGGCGGACCTCGAGACTGCCTCGCCCAAGATGCGGGCGGCGCTGGAGCTGATCAAGCGCGCGGCCAAATCCGACGCCTCGGTCCTGCTGCGCGGCGAAAACGGAACGGGCAAAGGCGTTCTGGCGCGCGCCCTGCACGTCCAGAGCGCGCGCGTGGGACACCCCTTTGTGGTCGTCAACTGTCCCACCCTTTCCGAGGAACTGTTGGCCAGCGAGCTCTTCGGCCACGTCAAAGGCGCCTTCACCGGCGCCGTGCGCGATCAGACCGGACGCGTGGAAACCGCCGAGGGCGGAACGCTCTTTCTGGATGAAGTCGGCGAAATTACGCCCAATCTTCAGGCCAAACTCCTGCGCTTCGTGCAGGAAAAGCAATTCGAGCGGATTGGCGAAAACAAAACGCGCCGGGCCGATGTGCGCGTCGTGGCGGCGACCAATCGCAACCTCGAAGCCGACGTGGCTTCCGGACGGTTCCGCGAAGACTTGCTCTATCGCATCAATGTCATCGAAGTGGCCATTCCTTCCTTGCGCGAACGCGGCGAAGACATCTTGCGGCTGGCCGGGCGCTTTCTTGAATTCTTCGCCCGCGCCGCCGGACGCGCCACGCCGCAATTCTCCAAAGCCGCCGAAGAAGCCCTGCTCGCATACGCCTGGCCCGGGAACATCCGAGAGCTGCGTAATGCCATGGAGCGCGCGGTCATCGTCTGGCCTCACCAAACCATCGAACCGCAGGCCTTGCCTGTACGCATTTCAGGCCAGCCTGAATCGTCTGGACTGAGTCTTGGCGGCGACAACTCAATTGAAGAAGTCGAGCGAGAACACATTCTGCGCGTCATCGCCCGCAGCGCAACGCTGGAGGACGCCGCCAAAATCCTCGGCCTCGACCCCTCCACCCTCTGGCGCAAGCGCAAGAAATATCTTGACGGAAGCGTTTGATAGAACACGGATGCCACGGATCGGGCGGATGCGTACGGATCTTTAAAAAATCCGTGCTCATCCGCCCGATCCGTCGCATCCGTGTTCTATAAAACAAAAGCATTTGTTCCTCTCTCGATTATTGCATTTCGCACGATCCTCATCCGTTTCTCGTTTCAAAACGCAACATCCTCGCATCGCCCAATCCGCATAAACATTGATTTTACTAGAGATTTCCATGCCTTCGATATTGGCCTGCATTCTGCATACTATCCATCGCAAC
This sequence comes from Candidatus Sumerlaeota bacterium, assembly GCA_026398575.1. The sequence goes on from JAPLSP010000752.1 coordinate 1,691, forward strand.
CAACCAAGGATCATGCGGAGGCAGCTATCAATGAAAATCCTAATAACCATTGCAATCCTGCTTGTAATGTACGCAATTGGCTACCTATGCGAATGTTCGGCAAGAAAACTCGATAAAAATCCGCGAGTTTTCTAAATCGGAGATTCGGTCAAATGAAAGATATCCTCGCAATAATATCAGTGAATGCGCTTTCAGGCATGGCTCTGCTCTACATCTACATGCTGGATCGCTTTTGGAGGAAATCATGAGTCTCGAATACTTGATTGGCGCAATCCTTTCGCTCTTGCTGATGATCTATCTCGTCTATGCCCTCCTGAAACCGGAAAAATTCTGAGAAGGTTTTTACCATGACCATCAATGGATGGATACAAATTGCCATTTACTCGATTACGATATGCCTGCTGACCAAGCCGCTGGGAATCTATCTCTATCGCGTTTTTGAAACCGATCGCCCGCCATTGCGCCGCTTACTGCAGCCGCTCGAACGCCTCGCCTATCGCCTGTGCGGCGTGGAACCCAGCCACGAACAGGACTGGAAGGAATACGCGCTGTCCGTGATGCTGTTCAGCCTTTTCGGGATGGTTGTCACATATCTCATACTCCGCTTGCAGGGAATCCTTCCTTTCAATCCCCAAAAGTTTGGCGCCGTCGAACCGTGGTTGGCATTCAACACCGCGATCAGCTTCGTCTCCAACACAAACTGGCAGGCGTATTCCGGCGAAACCACCATGAGCTATCTGAGCCAGATGGCCGGACTGGCATGGCATAACTTTACCTCGGCGGCCACGGGAATCGCCGTGGCGCTGGCGGTGGCGCGCGGATTCACGCGCCATAGGGATTCCGGCTCAAGCGGCAGCGCGACCATCGGAAACTTCTGGGTGGATTTGTGGCGCGGCACGATTTACGTCCTGCTGCCGTTTTGTGTGGTCCTGGCGCTTTTGTTGGTTTCGCAAGGCGTGATTCAAAACTTCTCGCCCTATCGCGAAATCGCCACGCTCGAAGGCGCCAGGCAAACCATCCCGATGGGGCCGGTCGCATCGCAGGAAGCCATCAAGATGCTGGGGACAAACGGCGGCGGCTTCTTCAACGCCAACAGCGCGCATCCTTATGAGAATCCCACGCCGCTCAGCAATTTCCTCGAGATGCTGATGATTTTTTGCATCCCAGTGGCGCTGACTTATACCTATGGGCGGATGGCGCACAAACAACGGCAAGGCTGGGCGCTGTTCGCCGCAATGGCGTTCCTCTTTTTATGCGGCGTCTTCGTGACGTACTGGGCCGAAAGCCATCCCAATCCCGTGGCGCGCGGTCTGGCGGTCGCGCAAACGGCGGGGAACATGGAAGGCAAGGAAGTCCGGTTTGGCGTCGCCAATTCATCCCTTTTCACCGTGATCACAACCGACGCCTCCTGCGGCGCCGTCAACTCGATGCATGACAGCCACACCCCACTCGGCGGCATGGTTCCGCTGGTGAATATCGAACTGGGCGAAGTGATCTTCGGCGGCGTCGGCGCAGGATTATACGGGATGCTCATCTTCGTGCTTCTGACCGTTTTCATCGCCGGCCTGAAGGTCGGACGCACGCCGGAATACCTCGGCAAGAAAATCGAAGCGCGCGAAATGCAGCTCGCGATGCTATACATCCTCATCTTCCCATTTCTCATTCTCGTCTTCAGTGGATGGTCGGCTGTCGCGCCTTATGGGATTTCATCATTGAATAACGGCGGCCCGCATGGATTGACGGAAATTCTATACGCCTTCAGCAGCGCAGCGGGAAACAACGGGTCGGCCTTCGCCGGACTCAACGCCAATACGCCTTGGTACAACATCACGCTGGGGCTGACGATGTTTTTCGGACGGTTCTTCATGCTGCTCCCCGTCTTGGCGATTGCCGGTTCGATGGCGCCGAAGAAAACCGTCCCCGCCGGGCCGGGAACGTTCCCCACCGACGGCCTGACGTTTGTGATCCTCCTGGTGGGCGTCGTGCTCATCGTCGGCGCGCTGACGTTTTTCCCGGCGCTGGCGCTCGGACCGATTGTCGAGCATTTTCTGGCCGCCAATGGAAAGGTGTTCTGATCATGTCCAGCTCCAAAGCCAAAGAAATCTCCCTGTTCAATCGCGAAATCCTGGGTCCGGCCTGTCTCGACAGCCTGCGCAAACTGTCGCCGCTCTACATGATGAAAAATCCGGTGATGTTCGTGGTCGAAGTGGGCAGCGTCCTGACAACACTCCTGTGGATTCGCGATCTCGCGACGCATTCGGCGGGCGATGCGCCGTTGTGGTTCACGGGCATGGTCAGCCTGTGGCTCTGGTTCACGGTTGTGTTCGCCAACTTCGCCGAAGCGGTGGCCGAGGGACGCGGCAAGGCGCAGGCTGACTCCCTGCGCAAGATGCGCAAAGAAATCATGGCCCGCAAGCTGACGGAAGGCCGCGAGGAAAGAGTTCCGGCCTCGGCGTTGCGCAAGGGCGACGTCGTCGTTTGCGAGCCGGGCGACCTGATCCCCGGCGACGGCGAAGTGATCGAAGGCATTGCCTCGGTGGATGAATCGGCGATCACGGGCGAATCGGCGCCGGTCATTCGCGAATCGGGCGGCGACCGCTCGGCCGTCACCGGCGGAACGAAAGTGCTTTCGGACCGGATCATTGTCCGCATCGGCGCCGATCCTGGCAGCTCGTTTCTCGACCGCATGATCGCTCTGGTGGAAGGCGCTGCGCGGCAAAAAACGCCCAATGAAATCGCCCTCCACATCCTGCTGGCCGGCCTGACGATTGTCTTCCTGATTGCCTGCGTGACGCTCGTTCCGCTGGCGATGTATGCCGGCATCAACTTGTCATCCACCGTCATCGTTGCTCTGCTTGTGTGCCTGATCCCGACGACCATCGGCGGCCTGCTTTCGGCCATCGGCATCGCCGGCATGGACCGCCTGATCCGCAAGAACGTCCTCGCGATGAGCGGACGGGCCGTCGAAGCGGCGGGCGACGTGGATACGCTGTTGCTGGATAAGACCGGCACGATCACGCTGGGCAATCGCATGGCCAGCGAACTGATTCCGGCGCCCGGCGTCAGCACCGAGACGCTGGCCGACGCGGCGCAACTGGCGAGCTTGGCGGACGAAACCCCCGAAGGCCGCTCGATTGTCGTCCTGGTCAAGCGTCTGTATAACCTGCGCGGGCGCGAAATCGCAAAACTGCATGCCGAGTTCATCCCTTTCACAGCGCAGACGCGCATGAGCGGCTGCAACTTCGATGGCCGCCAGATACGCAAAGGCGCGGTGGATGCCGTGTGCGCGCACGTCAAGGCCCTCGGCGGCGCCATTCCGGAGGCGGTCGAAGCAGCCGGACGCGCCATTGCCGATTTGGGGGGCACGCCGCTGGCGGTGAGCGACGGCGCGCAAATGCTTGGCGTCATCCACCTCAAAGACGTCGTTAAGGAGGGCATCAAGGAGCGCTTCGAGCGCTTCCGGGCGATGGGCATCCGCACGGTGATGATCACGGGCGACAATCCGCGCACGGCCGCGGCCATCGCGCGCGAAGCCGGCGTGGACGATTTCCTGGCCGAGGCCACGCCCGAGGCCAAGATGCGCCTCATCAAAGACGAGCAGGCCAAAGGCAAGCTGGTGGCGATGACGGGCGACGGCACGAACGACGCGCCTGCGCTGGCGCAGGCCGACGTTGGCGTGGCGATGAACACCGGCACCCAGGCGGCCAAGGAAGCCGGCAACATGGTGGACCTCGACTCGAACCCCACCAAACTGCTGGAGGTGGTCGAGGTCGGCAAGCAGCTGCTGATGACGCGTGGATCGCTGACGACTTTTTCCATCGCCAACGACGTGGCCAAATATTTCGCGATTTTGCCCGCGCTATTCTGCGGTGTTTATCCCGAGATCACGCCGCTCGATGTAATGCATCTGGCCTCGCCATTCAGCGCCATCCTTTCCGCTGTGATCTTCAATGCGATCATCATCGTCCTGCTGATCCCGCTGGCGCTGCGGGGCGTTCGATACCGTCCGATCGGGGCGGCGGCGCTCTTGCGGCGGGCGCTGCTGATTTACGGAGTGGGCGGCATCATCGCGCCGTTTATAGGCATCAAGATCATTGACAGATTGCTGCAAATGATAGGGCTTGTCTGAGGAGAATTCGCCATGTTAAAGATAATTATGATCGCGTTGCGCGCAACGATAGTGACGCTGGTGTTTACCGGCCTTGTTTATCCGCTGGCCGTCACGGGGCTTGCCCAGGCTCTGTTTCCCGGGCGCGCCAATGGCAGCCTGGTGAACAATGCGCGCGGACAAGCTGTCGGATCGGAACTGATCGGCCAAAACTTTTCCAATCCCGCTTATTTCCATCCGCGCCCATCGGCGGCAGGCGACGCCGGCTATGACGCGATGGCGTCGGGAGGATCGAATTGGGGCGCGACTTCGCAAAAACTGCGTGACCGCATCACGACCGCCATTACGCAGCTTCAGATGGAAAATCCGGACGCGCCCACTCCGCCGCCTGCCGACCTCGTTATGGCGTCGGCCAGCGGCCTGGACCCGCACATCACGCCCGAAGCGGCTCTCTGGCAGGCCCCGCGCGTCGCCAAAGCCCGCCAGGTCGCGCCCGAGCGCGTGCGGCAGATCATTGGTGACTATATCGAAGGAAGAACACTGGGCGTATGGGGCGAGCCGCGCGTGAATGTTTTATTATTGAACCAAGCATTGGACCGGCAATTTGGAGCGCCAAGATGAAGGGACAAGGGACAGAAGGGACCCGAGGGACCAAAGGGACAACAATTACCGCGGAAAATTACCCTTAGGCGTGGCCTATTCCGCGCAGCTTCCCATTCCTCCCATTCTTCCCATAACTCCCATGCCCCCGGAGAAACCAAAAATGCCCACCGAGCGTCATCGCGCCGAAGATTTTCTGGAACTGGTCGAGCGCACGCGGCTCGGGCGGCTCAAGATATATCTGGGCTATGCGGCCGGCGTGGGCAAAACCTATCAGATGCTGCGCGAGGCGCATACGCTGAAGAAGCGCGGCGTGGATGTCGTCCTGGGATACATCGAGCCGCATGGCCGCGACGACACCACGCGACTGATCGAAGGACTGGAAGTCGTTCCGCGCAAAAAAATCGAGTACCGCGGAGTCCTGATCGAAGAAATGGACTTGGAGTCTGTTCTGGCGCGCAAGCCGCAAGTGGCCATTGTGGACGAGGTCGCGCACACCAACGTCCCCGGATCGCGCAACAAGCGCCGCTACCAGGACATCCTGGAAATTCAGGCCGCCGGCATCAACGTCATCTGCGCCTTCAACATCCAGCACCTCGAAAGCCTCAATGATCTCGTGGGGCGCTCGACCGGCGTCACGGTGCGCGAGACAGTCCCTGACACCTTCCTCAAACAGGCCGATCAGATCATCACCCTGGACCTGGCCGTCGAGGATTTGCTCGACCGCCTGAAGAGCGGCAAGATTTACGCCCAGGAGAAAATCCCCTGGGCGCTCGAACATTTCTTCAAGGACGAAAACCTCTCGACGCTGCGCGAACTGGTCCTGCGCGAAGTGGCCGAAAGCCTCGACCGCCAGGTCTCATCCAAAATCCAGGAACAGCGCACGGCGGCCACGAATCCCTCCGGAGGGAGGGTCATGGTCTGCACGGCGTCTTATTCCCCGCGCGCCAGGATGCTGCTGCGGCGCGGCTCGCGCATGGCGGGGCGGCTCAACACGCATTGGTTCGTCGTTTACGTTGAAACACCCCTGGAGGCGCCGCACCTGATTGACTCCGAGGCGCAGCGCCGGCTGGCCGAAACCATGGAGATGGCGCGCGAGCTCGGCGCCGAAGTCGTTCGCCTCAAATCCGAGGACCCCGTTTCCGCCATGCTCGATTTCGCCCGCTCGCATGGCGTCGGGCATATCATCCTGGGGCGCTCGCGGCGGTCCTGGTGGAAGCAGATCATCGGGCGTTCGCCGGTTCATCGCCTGATCAACGAAGCGGAGGGGTTTGACGTGCACATCGTTTCCTTCGAGGAAGAAAGAGAACAAGCGTGAAGCTGCGATCGAAAATACTGCTCGCCCAAATTCCGCTGGCTCTGGCGTTGCTGGCCATCAGCCTCCTGGCCGTTCGCACGATTCAAAAACTGGGCGGCCATTCCCAGACGATCTTGAAAGACAACTATCAGAGCGTCCTGGCGTCGCAGCGCATGAAAGAATCCATCGAACGCATGGATTCGGCGGCGCTTTTTCGGATTGCCGGCAAGCGCAAGGAATCGGAGGAAATGGCGGAACCGAATCGCGAAATATTCGAGCGCGAACTGAGCGTGGAAGAACACAACATCACCGAGCCGGGCGAAATCGAAGCCGCGCGCGCATTGCGCGGAGGATGGAACAAGTTCGAGAGCGAATATCGGCAATTCACTGCGCTCGAAGACGCCAAAGCGCAGCAGGAATTCTATTTCTCACGGCTCTATCCGCTCTTTTTGCCGGTCAAAAATTCCGCAAACGAGATTCTGGCCATCAACCAGGACGCCATGGTCCGCAAGAGCGACCGCGTCAATCAAGCCGCCAATCGCATGAATCAATTCATGATGGTTTTCACTCTGGCCGCCGCGCTGTCGGGCATTTTCTTCTCCGTTTATCTTACGCGCCGGATGCTGCGCCCGCTCAACGTCCTCTCGCAAGCCGTACGCCGCCTCGGCGAGGGAGACCTGGAAGCGCGCGCCCTGGTCAAGGGCGGGGATGAGATCGCGCAGCTGGCCGGAGAATTCAACTCCATGGCCGATCATCTGGACCAATACCGCCGCAGCTCGCTCGGCGATCTTTTACAGGCGCAGCTCGCCGCGCAGGCCGCCATAGACAGTCTCTCCGATCCCGTCATCATCTTTGGAATTGACGGCGCCATCCTGAACGTCAACAACGCCGCCGAACCGCTCTTGGCAATGATTTCCACGGATCAAGCCGCAGCGCCCGAAGGCCATGCGAATCACGAACTCAACAAAGCCGTCGAACAAGCCCGCGCTTATGCCCTCAGCGGCAAAGGCGCCTACCGTCCCAGGGGATATGAGGAGGCTGTCTGCGTCCGATTGCCCGACGGCGACCGTTATTACCTGCCCTGCGCCAATCCGCTATACACCATGGGCAGCGGGATCACGGGCGCCGCCATCCTCTTGCAGGATGTGACGCGGCTGCGGCGCTTCGATGAACTCAAGAGCGATATGGTGGCGACGGTGGCGCATGAATTCCGCACGCCGCTGACCTCGCTGCGCATGGCCATTCACCTATGCCTCGATGAGACCGTCGGCGCGCTGAACGACAAGCAATCCGATCTGCTCTTTGCCGCGCGCGAAGATTGCGAGCGCTTGCAGAGCATGGTGGATGATCTGCTGGACCTGTCGCGCATCCAGTCGGGCCGGATCGAGATGAAACGCGTTCCCATTGCCGCGCAGTCCCTGGTGGATGCCGCCATTGCGCAACATCAGGCCGCCGCACGCGAAAAAGGCGTCGCCCTGGCGGCCGGATCGTTTCTGCCGCCCGATGTTCAGGCGCTGGCCGATCCCGATCGCATCCAACTGGTCCTGACCAATTTCATCACCAATGCCATCCGCCATACTCCCGCCGGAGGCCAAATCCAAGTCGCTGCCGAAGCCGAAGACCGGCAGGTTTGCTTCACCGTCACTGACACCGGAGAAGGAATCGCGCCGGAATACCTGCCCAAAGTCTTCGACCGGTTTTTCTGCGTGCCGGGCGCGCGCTCCACCGGCGTCGGGCTGGGGCTTTCGATCTGCCGCGAAGTCATCGAAGCGCATTTGGGAAAAATCGGCGCGCAAAGCGTTCCGGGCCGCGGCAGCGCATTCTGGTTCTCGCTCCCGCTGGGAGCGCCGCCGTCCCCTGGGAGCGCGGGCGTCCTCGCCCGCACGATCTTGTAGCACGGCCATCCCCCGCCTGCATAATCCCGAGCATGGCCATCCTCCGCCCCCGCAATCATCAACACGCCAAAACACGATTCATGGCCTCAAAAACAAGCCAAAAAGAGCTTTCAAGAAACCCTAAAGCCTTTCATAATACCTTGATTTATCTAATCTTAAGATCACTCTCGGAGCTATTTCCAAAAAAAGCAATTGACAGGGGGCGGCGAAGAAATAAACTGTTCGCCCGCTTTTTGGGGCACGGAAACACTTTAGAAGGAAAGCAAAAATGGCCACTCCGCAACTGATTGCGCAGCCGCGCAAAGATCAAGACTACGGCAAAAACGCTTGCCATCGTTTGAGAGTCACAGGGCGCATGCCTGGAATCCTTTATGGGCTGAAAAAAGATTCCGTGTCCCTGTCATTTGATATTCATGAACTCGGGCTTGTGCTCCGTCGCGGCGGCCAGTCCAGCATCATCACTTTGAAGACAGAGGGAAACGGCGGGGAAGAGACTCCCTGCGTCATCCGCGAAGTCCTGCGCGATCCGGTGTCGGAGGTGCTGCTCCATGTGGACCTGATGCGGATTGACCTGACGGCGGAAACCAATTTCTCGGTGGAAGTCGTCGGACGCGGAACGCCCAAAGGCGTGCGCGAAGGCGGCGTTTTGGAGACGGCGAACCGCCACATCGAGATTCGATGCCTGCCGACCGTTCTACCGCATCTGATCGAGGTGGACATCACATACATAGAGTTCGGCCAGTCGGTGCACGCCAGCGAGATCCAGTTGCCGGAAGGCGTCAAACTGCATTGCGATCCGCAAACGGTATTGTTCTCAGTCATGGCAGCGCGGCAGATGAAGGAAGAAGAGACTACAGCGGCGGCGGCGGAAGCCGTGGCCGAGCCGGAAGTGGTGGGCAAGAAGAAGGCCGAAGAAGAGGCCGAAGAAGAGAAAAAATAACGAATATCCAATTTCCAACATTCAATATCCAATTTCCAAGTGTCCAACGTTTAGCATTCAAATTTGGAATTTCAAATCTCCGTTGCGCCAGTCCTAATTCGCCGAAGGAAACGATGGTATGCCCGGGAAGACACAAAGCGGGCGGGAGAAGGATGGCGGGTTGGATATGGCATCAGGCAATGCCGCTTCGGCCCTTCCCGGGCTAGGCGATGAAGCGGCCAAAACTGCCGAAGAGGAGCGCTGGTTTAACCCCCTTCGCCCGATCGCGGTGGTGGGTCTGGGGAATCCGGAGCCCAAATATGCCCGCACCCCGCATAATATCGGCTTCCTGACGCTGGACGAATTGCAGCGCCGATGGGGAGTGGAACGCCGCCGGTACGCGCGATTTCACGCTGAAATCGCCGCCTTCAAAAAGGACAACCGCGTCGCCTGGATCGTGGCGCCGTTGACCTATATGAACCTGAGCGGCGAGGCGGTCCGTCCCTTTTGCGAATACTATGATATCCCCCCCAAAAACACCCTTGTTTTGTGTGACGATCATGACCTACCATGGGGTCGTATCCGGTTGCGCTTGGGGGGCAGCTCGGGAGGACACAAAGGGCTGACTTCGATCCAGCGCCATCTGGGAACTCAGCAATTCCCGCGATTGCGTGTCGGCATTCGTCCGGCCAATCCCCTGAAAGACCTGGCGGAATACGTGCTGACGCCGTTTTGGGGCGAGGGCTTGGAGATGGCGGACTTGATGGCGAAGATCGCCGCCGACGCGGTTGAGACCGCGCTGGAAAAAGGCTTCAGCCACGCCATGAATCACTTCAATGGATTGAACATGGCCGAGCCGGAGCCGAAGCAGGAATAGCGCGAGCCCGTTGGCTCAATGGAAAAAATGAATCATAAACACTAGTCCCAAGAAGACTCAAAAGGCGCGAACCCGTTCGTTGGCGCTTTTTGAGTTTTTTTGCGGCCTGAAAGATAAAAGCAAAGGCCCAATCTAATCTATATGGAGAAAGTGTATGTGTAATCGCAATGGGGGGAAAAATCTGTGGCTGACTGCGCTTGGGGCGATGGCATGGCTCGCTCTGAGCGGCGCCGCAGCGTTCGCCGGCGAGGCGGACATCAATCTGCCGGATTTGACGAAGGTAACGTTCAACATCTTCGGCTCGCAAGTGGGGGGCCTGCACTTGCTTTACGGCGGACTGGTTGTCTGCGCCATCGGGGCGATCTTCGGCTTGATCCAGTACAGCCAGATCAAAAATCTGCCGGTGCATGAGAGCATGGGCGCCGTTTCGGAGACGATCTGGGAAACCTGCAAGACGTACCTGTTCCAGCAAGGCAAGTTCCTGGCCATGCTGTGGGTGCTGATCGGCGCATGCATTATCTTTTACTTCGGCAAGCTGCAGGCCAAAAGTTTCGGCGACGTTCTGCTGATTCTTGTTTGCTCCATCGTTGGCATTCTGGGTTCCTACGGCGTGGCCTGGTTCGGCATCCGTATCAACACCAAAGCCAACTCGCGTTCGGCGTTCTCGGCCTTGAAGGGCTCGCCCCTCGAACCGCTGATGATCCCGATGAAGTCGGGCATGAGCGTTGGATTGCTGCTCGTCAGCGTCGAGCTCTTCTTCATGATCATTATTCTTGCCTTCCTGCCCCCGGCGCTCGTGGGCGCCTGCTTCATCGGCTTCGCCATCGGCGAATCCCTTGGCGCTTCGGCCTTGCGTATCGCGGGCGGCATCTTCACGAAAATCGCCGACATCGGCTCCGACCTCATGAAGATCGTCTTCCATCTGCCCGAAGACGACCCGAAGAATCCGGGCGTCATCGCCGACTGCACGGGCGACAACGCCGGTGACTCGGTCGGCCCGACGGCCGACGGCTTCGAAACCTACGGCGTCACGGGCGTCGCGCTGATCGCCTTCCTGGCCCTGGCCCTCGCGGCCAAGCCGGCCGAATGCGGTCACCTGATCATCTGGATCTTCGTCATGCGCATCCTCATGATCATCACCTCGCTGGTGTCGTACTACCTCAACGAGGTCTTCACCGTCGGCAAGTACAGCAAGAGCAAGAGCTTTGA
>JAPLSP010000243.1 GCA_026398575.1 Candidatus Sumerlaeota bacterium
GGCAGCAAGCAACCGCACTCCAAAAGCTGGCGCCGCCCTCGACTGCATTGCGTTTCCCTTGCAATTAAAAATGCATCGCTCGATTTGCATCGCCATGCGAAAAGTTTATTCGCAGCGGTTGGCGTTGCGCAACGAAATGCCGAAGCGTAGCCTTTGAGTATTTCAGCCAGTGAGGAGGATGACGTCCGATGCGAATTGACAAACTCACTGTTCAAAACTTCCGAGGATTCAAGGAACGAACCTTCGAATTCCGTCCGGGATTCAACCTGCTAGTTGGCGAAAATGGCTCCGGCAAAACCAGCGTGCTGGAGGCGCTATCTATTGCTATTGGAGTCTGGCCTTATTGCATACGCCATACTCATATGAATGACCTTAGCCTATTCTTTGGTCACGATGTGCTAAAGGATAATGTCAGAGTGCAAATTGATGAAGTTGGCGGCGAAATGGAGGAACGCTCCCAATTTCCTAATAGTATCAAGGCTGAAGGATTGATACTTGGGCATTCGTTTTTATGGGAAGTCAAAAAGAGGAATGAGTTGGGATGCGATCTTGATTTTGCTGGAATTGAGGAACTTGCTCTGGGTACAAGGATGAGCGTGAGCAAGTTCGAAAAAATAGCGCTGCCTTTGCTTGCCTACTATGGCACTGAGCGTCTTTGGCCGGAACCTCGGATGAATGGAGGGCCAGAGGAATATGAGAAAAAACCTCATCCCTTTAAAGCATACGAAGATTGTCTCAATGCGCGATGTAATCCGCGGGACTTGGTGCGGTGGTTGGGACGACAGGAATGGATCAAGTTTCAAGAAAAGGAGACGCCTGCCTTTCCGGTTGTGAGACAAGCCATTTTAGGGTGCCTTGAGGGAGGGAAGAACATATCGTTTAAGGCCAAAGAAGAGAGAGTTCTGATAGAGATTGAGGGACAAGGCTGGAGATGGTTCGGGAATCTTAGCGACGGGCAGCGAAACATGGTGGCCATGGTAGGGGACATAGCCCGCAAGGCTGCCGTGCTCAACAGTCATCTCAACGATGCCATCCTCACGGAGACATCCGGCGTCGTGTTGATAGACGAACTTGATCTGCACCTGCATCCCAAATGGCAGCGGCGGGTAATTGAGGACTTACGGCGAACGTTTCCCAAAATCCAATTCATCGCCACGACGCATTCGCCTTTTCTTATCCAAACCGTGCGACAGGGAGAGTTAATCGCACTGGATGATCGTCCGCTTGGCGACTATGAAAACCGGGGACTCGAAGAAGTCACTGTCAAAGCGATGGGAGTCACCGATCCCAATATAACGCCTCGCTATGCTGAAATGCTCGATGTCGCCAAGCAATATTATCGAATGCTGGAGGAAGCTCAAGGCGCGAATCAAGAGCGTCTGCGAGCATTGAAGGCGCAACTTGATTCGATGATCGCGCCATACGCGGATAACCCGGCTTATCAGGCTTTCTTGGAAATGCATCGAACTGCTGCGTTCAGGGAGGGGGGCGCGCGATGAGGCCAGTTAAGAAACGAACACCTGCGGAGCCTCATAGCGCTCCTGCGGACATCAAACGCGCCCTCATCAGCCAATTGGGCGAGTTTTGCTGCTATTGTGAACGGCACGCGGCGCCGCAAGACTTGGACGTCGAGCACATTTATCCGCAAGTAGCACATCCGAGGTTGAAAAATAAATGGCGGAATTTTTTGCTGGCATGCAGTTCATGTAACACCAACAAACGCCACCATCTGGGAAATGGACGGCAGGCAGAATTGTTAAAGAGATTTTTCTGGCCGCATATTGATAATACGGCCACGGCTTTTGAATATAGATACGATGGATATATCCTTCCTTCCAGCGTTCTTCCCGCCGGCCTAAAGCAGATGGCGAAAGACACGATTAATCTGGCCGGGTTATGCAACATCACGAAGCAAGGCATGAAATACGATGAATTGGGAATTGCCTATGATGCAGTCCGTTGTCGTCGGAACACTTGGCAAGAAGCGCTGTCTGCATTGCATACTCTGGCCCAAAATCCGACGGACGCGCAACGCAGGAGCATCATTGCACAAGCGCTCACCAAAGGCTATTTCAGCGTCTGGATGCGCGTTTTCGAGAATGACTTAGAATTCCGAAATCTGCTGATCCAGTCTTTTCCAGGAACAGCCGCCGATTGCTTTGACAGAAATACTACAGCCCCTATTAGTCCCCGTTCGGGTGGGAAGATTTAGAGATTGGAAAATGTGCTGTTGCGGAGCATATCCATGAAACTTCATTTAGGGTGTGGCGCCCGGATTCTGGAGGGGTGGGTCAATGTTGACTACGCTCTGGGGGCCAAGCTGGCGAAAGCGCCGCTGTTTCGATTCATCAACCGCAAGGTCAAAATATTCGATATGGATTGGGACCGGCGGATATATCTCCATGATCTGCGCAAAAGGTTCCCCTGGCCCGATGGCTCGGTTGAGATGGCGTATAGTTCCCATACACTCGAGCATCTCACGCGCGAGGAAGGCCTCTTTTTCCTGAAGGAATGCCATCGAGTCTTGAATCTTGGCGGGATCATCCGGATCGTTGTGCCGGACCTGGCTTGCATCGTGGCGGATTATCAAAGCGGAAAACTGAGGGCGGATCAGTTTGTCGAGAGTTTGGGCGTGCTCTATGCGACGCCCCATCGCGGATGGAAAAAGAGGCTGGCCCCTTTCATGGAATTTCCCCATAGATGCATGTATGACACGCCGGCGTTGACGGCGATTTGCTCGGAAATTGGCTTTGAGTGCGCCCCGAGAAAACCGTTCGACAGCCGGATCCCCGACATCCAAGCGGTTGAACTTGAAGAAAGAACGAAGGACGCCGTGATCGTCGAAGGCGTCCGGAAATAAGATCCAGGATCTTGGCAAACTCCGCTCGTAGTAATATGGCGCTTCGCGGCTCGACATCCGCGTTATAAGCGAAATCCATGATTAATTTTCAACCACGGATTTCGCGGATAACACGGATGGCAACGAACGACAACATGTTGTCGTTCGGCGTGGAATAATGGCAAAACATGCCATTTTACGGCGCAAAATCCGTTTAATCTTTTAATCCGTGGTAAAAAGTACCACCACGGATTAAAGGATTAAACGGATTACCATGAACGACAACATGTTGCCGTTCGACGCGCGATACTTTCGGCGCGCGGCTATCGCGGACGCCGCATCTTGGCGGAGAAAATATAGGCAAGGTGTTCGAAGTCTCCGTGCAGGGCATAATTTGCAAAACGATATGCGACTGATAGCGTCTTATTCCAGCGAGTGCCCAAACGCTCGACGCCGTATTTCTTCTGGATGCTCTTGCCTTCGAGGAGGGATTGCTCATTGATGGTGGTGGTTTTGCTGCTTTCGTGGACGCGAAAGGCGCCCCAATATCCCCCCGAGAAGCGCGTTTGGATTGCCGGGTCCAGGAAGAAGCGGATGAAAAAATCGCAATCCATGCAAAACACGAAGGATTCATCCAGATACCCGATTTTTCCGAGAATGTCCCTGCGATAAAACGCCGCTTGATTGAACGGGAAGATACCGTCGGATACAAAGCGCCTGAGATTGACGGGGCAGATTCGTAGCGAGCCGGTGATTTGGTCGTCGGCATTGATGATATACATGCTGGAATAAAAAAGATCGGTTCGGGGATGACGCTTTGCAAGGCTTGCCGCGCGGTGAAGCGTTCCGGGCAGAAATAAATCATCCGAGTTCTGCCAGGCCAGCAAATCGCCGGTGGCCCGCCGGAATCCTTTATTGACCGCGTCCGTCTGTCCCCGGTCCTTTTCGCTGACCCAATAGGCGAGATACGGCTCATATTTGCGAATGATATCCGCGCTTCTATCCGCCGATCCGCCGTCAATGATGATATATTCGAGATTGGGATAATTCTGATTCAGC
>JAPLSP010000635.1 GCA_026398575.1 Candidatus Sumerlaeota bacterium
TCTAATAGACACGCTGTGTATTTCATAAAGCTTGTCGTCTATCTATAAGTCGGGATGCGCCCGAGCTCCGAGCCTTTAACCCCGAGCTTCCAAATCAAATCTCGACTTGGTTGATAACCTCGAGCCAGTGAGCAGTTGCCAGGCGCCCTGCTGCGAATTCTACGATCACCTCGAATACCGAATCAGCGAAGCCTCCGATGTTCAGGATGTCCTCGCGTTCGGCGGCCTGAGTCGTCCCGTAGGGTTGGATATCGAGGCAAACCAGCCGCGCCTGCGGGTTGTGCTGTTTGAATGCCTGCCATTCCTGCAATGTGGCCGTGCCACGGCGGCTCGCTCCGGCGTCCACCCACGACTCGTTGTCCGAGATAAAGATCGCCAGATCGCCTTGGGCGCGTTCGCGGTTCAGCAGCGCCAGCGGCGCCGAGCAGTTGGTGCCTCCGCCGCCAATGCTTGCCAATTGCTTGGCATTCGTCATAATACTATCGCGCGGATTGATACTTATGTTGACGACGTCATTTTCAAACGGCAGAACGCGCGCAGCAGGATTGCGCCGCAGAATGCACGCCGTCATCAGCGCCGCCACGTCCACGCAGCGGACCGCAGTCGTGGCGCCTTTGCGAAAGCCCGTCACAGGACTGCTCATCGAGCCGGACACGTCCGGAAAAACGAATATCTTGCCTTCCACGGCTGGAACATTTTCCGTAGCCGTCTCCATGGCGTCTTGCAGCGCTTCCCGAATCTCATGGGGCGTCCGTTCGTCCGACGCCAGGAACGCCGTCATGATCTGGTACGGGAAAACGCGCGCCTTGCGGATCGCTTCGGCGTCGCGCAACCGACCGGCGATCGTCCGGACGGTTTCGGCGTCTTCGAAGACTCCGTGGCGGGCAAACGTGTTCAGATTCATGCGCATGGTTTGCCACGACGCATTGCGCGCAATCCCGATCCAATCTTCGCGGCTCAGTTCCAGCGCGGTCAGCATCAGGAACGGCACATCGGGCGCGGCGCCGGTATGCTCTCGCTTGAAGGCTTCGAACCGGCGGACCTGCTCCGGCAAAAGGCTCTGATCAACTTCTTTCCCAATCAAGTAGCCCAGCATCGCCTCGCGCTGTTTGGCCGCGGGCTTCGGGTGGACCATCTTGATGATGTCGGCCAGCGACGGCGCGTTTCCGACCGAGGCATTGAACAGCGCGATATCATCATGCGAGGCCAGCCACTCGCGAATGAGGCGTTTCGGCAGGCTGCCAAGCGATTTTCGTCCCGTCACACCCGAGCGCATGATCTGCGTGAAATTGCGCAACATGCGTCCATTGTCAATCACGCGATGGAAAATCCGCTGAAGCAATTCCGGCCCCTTGACGGACAGAATGGCCGCCAGGAGCGCGGGCGTATCCTTCATGAACCCGCGTTCACGCGCATAGATGGCCGCGCGGGCGATGAACTCCGGCGCCACCGTCTGGCAAAACGCCAATACGGATTCCAGTTGTTCTTCGGCGTCCGCATAGAAGGTTCCGTTCATGCATCCCGTCGCGATGTATTGCGCCAAGGCATGCTCCGGCGAAAAGGCATAGGCGGGACCGCCTGCTTCATTGCGCGCGTCAGCGCCTGGAAGCATTTTGCCAATGATGGATTTAAACAAATTCTTGTTCGCCATTGCCCGCGCCTCCTATCAACAGCAGCGCTGAACCTGCTAGCGCTCTTTCAAAATTGAAGAACCGCTAGCATCCTGGGAAAGAAATAGCCGGACAGACGGCGGCGTTCAACGCCGATTTTCTTAGCGAGGTCGAAACAGGATTCAGGTGGACCATTGCGTTTCCAGCGAGTGTCGCATTCATCTGTTATTCCATCCGTTCCAGCCGGCCTTCATCCGTCAGGCGCAGGGGGGCGCCGTCCAGGTCTTCGAGGCGCAGGCAGAGGAACCAGCCGCCGCGGATTTGGGAGACTTCGGCCAGCAACTGGTTCTCTCCGGTGGTGAGGGTTATCTCGGCGCATTCGCTGTCGGGGGCGGCGCTGCGGGATGTCAGAGCCTCCTGAACCAGGCTGCCGTTGAGCCAGACGCGCAGGGCGTCGTCGCTGCCGGTGTAGAGGCGGATTTTCCAGACGCGGGGCGATTGAATCGCGCGCAGGGCATAGCCGGCGATGTTCTCGTGTTTGTTCGGCGGAAATCGCGCGGCAAAGTTTACAAGCGTTCCCGAGGTATGCATCAATGGCGCCTGCGCCGCCGAGGCCGCGATTTCCTTCAGATCGTTTTCGCTCAAACTCGCGAATCGTTTGTGATCCGTCCAGGGCTTGGTGACGGAGGCAAACCGCCATGCGCGCACAGGGATCTTCGGGCGCCATAGGACGGTGTCCGGCGTCGCGTTTTTCATGTCAGGAATTTTTGTGTCGGAAGTTTTGTCGGTGGGCTGCTTGGCCGTTCCCGCCGGCGCAGCGTCTTTTAAATCCTGGCTTTTGCAGCGGGACCAGTTTTCCTGGCCGTCAATGGCGCAGAGCTCGTAAGTATCTGCGCCGAGGTATTCCGTCCACTCCGCGATCGGGAATCGAAGCCGCGCGGGAGCGCTCGTCGTCTCGGGGAAGGCGCGATAATCCTGCCAGCCGTCATTGGCGAAAACGGCCGCGAAGCGCAGGCCGTGCGGGGCCTCGATGATGGCGGCGCCTCCGTCCTGCGCGCGCTGGATGCGCGGCGGATCGGATTCGATGCGCGGAATATCGTCCAGGGCGAAATAGCGGTTCCAGCGAAGCGCGGCGGCGGCGGCGGGCGACCAGCGGGCGATCTGATCGGGCTTGAATTCGAACGGTTCTCGGGAGTTTTTATGCGGCGGTTCGACGAGCGTGAACATGCGATTGAATTGGTCGAAGCCCCGGCTCATGATACCGAGGGGGTCCGGATCGTGCGGCAGGCCGAAGGCGTGGGTGAGTTCGTGCAGGGTGGCGCCGATGCCGGTCGAGGCGTTGGCCCAGTAGGTCTGGCGGAAGGCGCTGTCGTCGAAGGCCTTGGACGCGTCCACGACGCGCGCGTCGGAGAAAGCGCGGACCACGTCGTTCAGGCTGTTGGGCCAGGTATAGAGTCCGCCGCTGCCGAACAGCCCCAGCCCGCCGCCTCCGAGCGCGGTATGCGCCAGAGCCTTTTTGTTCTTTGGGTCCCAGGTCGTATAGCTGGCGATGGCCACGTTCTTGGCCTTCTGCATGGGGTAGCGCGGCGACAGAAAGGCATAAACCTTGCGCCACCATTCCAGGCCGGTCAACGGGAAGTAGTCTTCGCGCGGCTTGTCCTGCTTTGGGGTGTGAACGATCACTTTGCCGTCGGCGTCCAACTCGAGATTGAACGTATAGCGCCCATGCCCCAAGTCGCGCATGCTCTCGGCGGCGAACGTCTGCATCAACTTCATCGCTGTGTCTATTTTGTCGCGATAATTCTGCGGATCGTCGGAGAGGGGGCTTGGATAATCCGTGCGGCCCGAGTTATCGAGCAGGTAAATGACGCGCACGAAATAGGGATTGGTTTGCGGCTTGTAGTTCAGCGTCAGCGAGGTTTGATGCGATCCGCTGCGCACGGCCAGTTGGTTTTCGCCGGGGACGAGCTCGCTCAGGACGACGAACCGCCCATTGCGCGCCGCGCCGGCGATTTCGCGATTGGGGCGGCGGGAAGCTTCATTGATCGCCGCAATGGCGTCCGCTTGGGGATCGCCGAGCGTTCCCCGGATCAGCGCCACGGGATAGCGGATTGTCTCGCCGTTCTTGAAATTCTCAACCCGGATGAAGGCTTCATCCGCCGCCGGCCAAGCCTGGCTGAATACGGCGCCTATAATCCAAAGAAAGCAAATCCACTGTTTCATAAAGCGCCCGCCGCTTGCGCATTCCGAAATGACAGGCGGTTGCAGGCGCCGGACGCCGGACCGCACTACTAATCCGGGGCCATTAGTGCGGTCCTGCGTCCGGCGCCTACAGCCGCGCCCGCCGTCTTACGGCAGCACCACCGGCGACTTGCCTTCGGCCTGGCTTTGGACGAGCTTGTCATCATCCGTCACATTGTCGTCGAGATTATCCACAAGGCGCGCGGTGACGGCGGTGATGATCGTAGTCTCGCGGCTGATTTCCTGTTCGCCGCCGACCAGATAGCCGATGACCGGGAGCGAACCCAGCACGGGGACCTTGCGCGTCATCCCGAGATGGCGCTTGCGGACCAGGCCGCCAAACACAATTTCCCCGCCATCGGCCACCGTCACGGAATTGACCATCGTGCGCGCGGCCATGACCGGCGCGCCCGTGGCGTCATAGCCCAACACGTTGTTCACCACCAGGTTCAGATCCAGGTTGATTGTTTTTTCACCCACCGTCGGCGTCACGTTCAGCGTCACGCCCGTATCGGCGGCCGCCAGCGTTCCCTGGACTTCGCGATCCGATGTGACGTCGCCCGTGGCCGGCTTCAGCGTGTTGGCTTCAGCCTCCTGGTAAAACAGGATGCGGTCGCCCGCCACCACTTGCGCCTGCGCCTTGTTCATCGTCATGACCTTGGCGCTTGTAAGAATTTTGGCTTTTCCTTTTTCGGCCAGGAAATCGAAAAACGCCGTCGGATAGTCCAGGTAAAAGCCCTGCGCGTTGGTGTTGGCGCTGATCGAGCCGTCGCTGCGCGAATAGGCAAGGCGCCTTGCCTTGTTAGCCAACTGGTACAGGACCTTGCCTGGACCGTTTTTCCACGCCTCGAAGTCCAGACCCATGGCGCCGTCGCTGCTGACGGCCACTTCATAGATTTTCACCGTCACTTCGACTTGCGTCAGCGGCCGGTCCAATTCCTCCCTCAATTCCTTAATCAATGTTTCGCTGCCCGTTTGCGCGCCTTCGATGTAGAGGGAATTGGTTTCGGAATCGCTGGCCAGTCTTATCGAGGTTCCTGTCCAGTAAGAGATGACTTTAAGCAGATTCGGATCGTCCACGTTGCGATGCCGCATCCGGTAGTAGTTGCGCACGTTTCCGGAAGAATGGCTCAAATCTTCGCGATCGAGTTCCTTGGCCAGTTTGCGCAGGGACTCGAGCTGATATTCCGGGCAAATGACCGTGAGGAAGCCGGTTTTACCATCGGGATTGGCGAAGGCATAGATGCCGCCTTCTTCATGGCTGGTGGCCATCCATAGGTAAACGGCAATGTTGAAAGGATTGAGGTTTTTGAACTCAAACGTCTCGCATACAAAACGATTGGTCTGCGCTCTGTTGGTCGTGCGCAGGACTTTCACCGTATTGTCTTTCGCTTCATTGCCATTCGCCGCATTGCTTTTTAGTACATTGTCTTTCGCCACATTGGGCGGACGAACCGGCGCTTTTTCCTGTCCGGACGCCCATGCGCCAAGACATAGGAACGCTACAATAACCACCGCTCTTTTTTTCATGAATATCCACCAACCATCCTTTGCGCGAGCGCCGCGGAGTTTCAGAATTTCAATCTTGCCTCTTTGTCGAGGAGCCACTGGTCGAAGCCAAAGGACGTGCAGGGGATTTCGATCTTATACTCGCCTTTGGCCAATTGACCGGCGACTTTGACCTCTTCGGCAGGCTCGGTGTCTTTCATCGAATGGGTGCGGAATTTCGGCGTCAGCACGACGACGACATCCGCCTGGCGTTTGGTATCAACTTTGCGGCCGAACGCATAGCCCAACAGCGGGATGTCGCTGAGGTAGGGGATTCCGTTTTTGTTCATCACCTTGGCGCTCTTCTTGATGCCCGACATCACGATCGGCTGGCCATCCTTGACTTCAAACTGCGAATTAAAGGCCCGGTGGTCAATGATCGGAGCGCCCGACGGCGTCAGGCCCGTCACTTCCGTCACGTCTATCGCCAACGCCAACTCGGCCGATTCCAAGCCCACAACCGGCAGGACCGACACCGCCACTCCCACCTCGTCCACGTTTTCGTATTTGATCGAACGGTCGGCGTAGGTGGCGATCGAAGACTGGGTGGCAACGAGCGTCGCATTGATCTGTTCTTGCGTCAGGGGGCCGGCGGCCGCCTTGGCCGTCAATTCAGCCTGCGCTTTGGCCACTGTGGCGCTGTCGAGTTTGGCCGTGTTCGTCATGAAACCGGCCAGGAAAGCGACGACTTGCGCGGACGTCATCAGGGACGGCGTGCCATACTGTTTTTCCAAAAGCGATCCGAGCGAAGGATGAATCGCATTGGTCCGGTGGTAGTAGTTATACACGTCCGCCAGCGGCAGCGTCCGGCCTGCCTGGACATGTTGCGACTGGCGCGAAGTGGTCTTCACGTTGAACGCCACGACGTCGTCCACCGCCGACACCCTTGCGGCCGTCCCGCTCTTGGCCACCAGCGTCGCTTTCGTGCGTAGTTTGGCTTTTCCGCGCGACTGCAGGAAGTCAATATACGCCGTGGTCAGCGTCACGTCATGGGAGTAGTACCGGCCCCACCGCTCTCCATCCATCGGAACGGCGCCGGGGAAATACTGTTCTCGCTGCGAGCCGCTGAAATCCCAGAAAATCGCCTCGAACAGCGCCCGTCCCGGGCCGTTTTTCCACGATTCATAGTCGAATCCAATCGCGAGATCGTTTTGGGCGTCCACCTCATAAATCGCCACGTCCAGCGACAGTACGCTTGGCGGAATATCCACTTCCTGGAATCCGCGTTTGACCAATAACATCGCGCAAGGCTGTTCGTCCACCACGACGGCATTGTTCGCCAGGTCAATATCATCCACGCG
>JAPLSP010000737.1 GCA_026398575.1 Candidatus Sumerlaeota bacterium
GTAACTGTTTCAAGTCCTGTCAAGGCACCCGCGTACTCGGCAAGCCCCCCCCCTAGGGAATGTCCAGTAAGAAAAATAGGAGAATCTGGGTAATTTTTCTTCAGGTCCTTGGCTGCCATAGCCGCCATCCTATATTGCTCTGTGCTGACGCTAGCCGCATTTTTCACGTCAGTGGATACGTCTTTGTTACCTTCCCAAAACCCCTTGTTAGTCTCCGTCCCTCGGAAGGCAAGTACTCTCTTGGGTGGATTGTCATTGTTCTTAAAGACAACAGCGTAGAATCCAATAGATTTATCCACAATTTCATGGTCTCGCCCCCATTCTCCTGGAGGCAGTACTTCACCTGAGGAGTCCTTTGTGTCTGTATAGGCGGCATCGGAGAGAGCCGCCATAACGTCGGCATCTTGTTTCATCTGATCAATCTCAGCGTTAGCCGCCCAGAGCCAAGCAGGACCGAAACAGGCAGCGACAACGAGTAACATTGATTGCATGAGGGGGTAAGAGGTCTTGTGTATCGAAAACATCGGCTATCCTCCACATTTGGGGTTAGGAAGGAATTGGCAATGACAATCCCCTTGTTGCGAATATACTTGTTCAATCGTTCCACGACTTCGCGGCGCACTTCTTATCTATTGGATTTTGGACAAGGCTTCTTCGGCCGCCTTGCGCGCTGTCGAGCGAATACCTGAAGATCCGTACAATGAGAAGTATGTGAGGCCGGGATATCCGCAGGATTCTTTGATCGGCAGGATCAACTCCTTTGCGTCTGCATCCAAGGTATAGCCTGCATTGTCGTATCGCCGCTCTATTGTTAGTTTTCCTTTTCCGTCCGAGCTTTTGACATGCACCAAGGTATCACCACAGTCAATAATTGCAGGCGAAAATTCTCGCGTAGAGCTGAAGAGAGTATAAAGGGCAACTGCCTTGGAGTTTGGACCCTTAGGCGCTGGAATAGGCAGGCGCGTAATCTTTCCCGCGATAGAGAAGGAGTAGGGATAATAGATCGCATCCATGGATTGGTCTGGTATTGCGAAGAACCCATTGATGTCGGTTGCAGTCTGAATGATCGTCATTTCGCCATTTCTCACGCAGGCGATCTCCACACCCATGGAATTCAAAGGCTCTAAATCTTTTCCTGTGTTTTCGTCGAGTTTGACTCGGAGCCTTCCAACGACGAACCCCTCCTTCCCGCGAAGATATTGGGGACCAACCATCTCCTCGTATTCATCCTCGGTCAAATCATCGGACTGGAAATCTACTCCGAAGAAGCCAAGAACAAAGTCACTAACCTCTGACGGATCTATTCCGAAACGAACATCGAATCCCAAGTGCGTCAGGAACGGCTCGGACAGGGCAAATTCAACGCCAATATTCTCCCAATACTGCCAGCCGCGATACAAAATCGGGTATCCTTCATGAATATCTTCTGCCCAATAGTCATAGTCCAATTCCTTGGCCGGGGCCTCGCTCCATCGCATGGCGCGGGAATTCATGCGCTTGGTCCACTGGCTTTGCGATTGCTTGAAATAGTTCATGGAACCGCTGGTATAACTCTGATCAATCTTCAGTCTCTGAAAGCACAAGAGGCCATAGCGCTGTCTGCTTTCCGGCCCTGCAAAGAAACCGCGCCCATCCATTTCAGCGGTCGAGCCGTTAAAATAGACGGCGCCCAAGTTCATGAATTCAGATGCTTGAACATGAACGCCAATAGCCGGGGGGACCATGCCAGAATCGGGGTTTTGTGAAGTGACGCCGACGCCAGCTTGGAAGATGTCGCAGAAATCATAGAGTCGGTTATGAGCGTAACGACAACCGCTCATGACCAAACCCAGGCATGCAAGAACTGCAAAGATCAAAACACGATGAAAGGGATGTAGGAAAACCCGGCTTTTGCTAATGTTTTTCATTGAATCGATCATGTCTCTCTCCTGCGCCTAGGTTATCAATTTGTTGAAAACAAAATCAATTTGACTGAATGCAATCTTTGTTGTCAAGCTCTTTTTTCGCTCTGCCCAATATTTTGTTCAATAATGAAAGCATCAGTGTCACGTGTGCAAACTTGCGGGCCGGCGCAGCCTGCAAAATCTGATTCAAGATCACAGGCGCTCTCCTCGCCCGTTGCGCACTTATCCAATACCTGAATACCGCATCCAGTGTTCGCGCGGAATGCGACACGAGATAGATCGTATCATCCAGACGATTATCGCCCATTTCATAGGATAGAAGATCGCAGCGAACCATCCCCACTAATGGGCGCTCAGAAGAGACAAATTGAAGAAATAGGGAATGATGCAGGTGAATAACCAGATAAGAA
Organism: Candidatus Sumerlaeota bacterium; assembly: GCA_026398575.1. The sequence continues at coordinate 2,315 of JAPLSP010000737.1, forward strand.
CATTGTTACCTTCTCTGGTGTACGGGGGATAAAAGCAGGAACAAATCGTGTAAGCCAGAAAATCCAACGCCACGGTCACCATCAGATACGACAGGGTGCGCGCCGCGCTTCTCTGCCGGCGCAGCGAAACCCATACGACCGCCACCAGATTGAACAGCAGCGTTGTCACGAAGTATTGAAGCGTTATATAGCAATGCCATGAAGTCCAATAATACTTCGGGAATTCAGCCATATTCCCGCACTGCTCGCCAAAGCGCAGGAGCCACCAGTTGAACCACGGCAGCATGGTCAGATATAGCAGATAAATAATGGCAAAGATTCGGAGAAACCAGGGCAGGATAAAGGCCCATAGCAGTTCATATCGGCTCAAGGCGGTGCACATCAATTCTTCCAGCCGCCCTTCCCGTCTTCGCCGCGTCCAGTCCGGCATCGCAAAGAACAGCGGCCCCAAATACAGGCACAGGTGGAAGAAATAGAACTGAAAGTCGTAGGGCGTAATGAATCCAGCCGGCGTTACATGCATCAGCCCATTAAATGGGTCAAGCCCCCAATGCGTCCAATCGCCACCCCGCCCGCAGCCCCAGCATCCATAGCAGGCATGAGCGGCAATCAAGACTGCAAAGAACCAGGCCGGCCAGGAATGCAGCAGATGACGCCGCGCGGCTTTGAGTTCCACCGCCAACGCGGGATTATGCCGGGGGCTGACCGGCGCCACGATATCGTGCAAGCATTTCTTTGCTGATGAAGCGGAAAATTTCATATCCAGTTTTTTTGCGCAGCCCGGTCTCGGCGGCTTCTAAGGGATTGACTTGGTCATTAGCAAGAGGGTATTTTCCCAGCGGAAAAATTCTAGTTTGATAATGCTGGCCGGTCAAGGCAGGACGGCGGCGGCAGATCTGCGCGCATGGATGTATTGCCCCTCATTCCAGTGTTTTGATCCAAGGAGATCGTCAGTTGAGCTACATCATGGTGGACGTTGAGGCGGATGGCCCCATACCGGCGGACTATTCCATGATCTCTTTGGGGGCGGTCGTTGTTGAGCCGCGGCTGATGAAGACTTTTTATGGCGAGCTGCATCCTATATCCGAAGAATGGCTTCCCGAGGCGCTCAGCATAAGCGGTTTTTCGCGGGAAGAAACCCTGGGTTTTGGTGATCCCAAAGAGGTCATGACCGCGTTCCGGGAATGGCTTCGGAAATATTCCAAAGGGCGGCCCATTTTTGTTTCTGACAATGAGGGATTCGATTGGCAGTTCGTCAACTATTACTTCCATCATTTTCTTGGCGCCAATCCCTTCGGGCATAGTGCGACGAATCTCAGTTCCATGTACAGAGGCCTTACCAGGGATGCCTCCCGATACTTCTCGCATCTGCGCGTCACGAAGCACACGCACAACCCCCTGGACGACGCGCGCGGAAACGCCGAGGCAATGCTGGCAATGAAAGATCAATATGCGATGCAAATAAAAATCCAATGATTGAACAGATTCGATTGCGAAAAACTAAACGGAATATTTATTCGTTACCAGGAAAGAGGAAATAATGGGATATTCTCTGCAGGCGCTCATCGGCAATACAAAAGCTATAGCAGAATTATCGGCATTGTATAAGAATGCCAAAGTGGTTGAACTCCCGCAAAACATATCTATGATTCCGATGACGGAGACATTTATCAATAAATTGAAACAAATCTGCAATATTTCATATACCAACTTCGATCAATTAATCCAATTTATTGAAGATGCAATAGCGGGGTCAACTGATGATAAAATTGGATATATTTACATTGACTATTTCGGCGGCGATGGTTCGAAAATGGGAATTATTTGGGAAAAACAGAAAAGAATTTTCCAAAGTGAAGGACATGAAGTCGCCAATGAGATGTTAAGGCTATTTGGCGTTATCAAGAAAAAGGGATATGATGAATTTGATACAATTGACTTGGGAAGATGCCGCCATACTGGAGAATGGATAAAACAATTGCCAATTCCAAAAACAGACCTGCATTGAATTGAAAAATGGAAATGTATTGATATTGTGGCAGGAAATGGCGGAAAAATCATGAGCGATCTGAACATCCAAATAGACGGCGGCAAGACTCATTTCCTTCCGGGCGAGGAGATCAAGGGCAGGATTTCCTGGCGGCTGGAACCGAAGGATAAGATGATCGAACTGCGCTTGTTCTGGTTCACAAAGGGCAAAGGAACCAGCGACGTGGAGATCGTCGAGAAGATTCCTTTTGAAAATCCGCCGCAAGAAGGCGCCAGCGATTTCCGGTTTGCGCTGCCGGAGGCGCCTCACAGTTTTTCGGGCAGATTGATCTCGCGATGCGATATTATCCAGAAGCTCCGCGATGTCATGCGTCTTGCGAAATTCAATTCCCTTGAATGTCAGCCATGCCTTGATGGCTTTCTCTGCCGCTTGCTGACAATGAAAACCAACGATGCCAAAAAACGCAGCGTCCGAACCAAGCAAATATCCAGCAGCATGAAGATCCTCGTCTGCCTTGGCTAACCATTGCTGCACTACTTCACACTTGGCTTTTTCAGGCGGCGTCATAAATCACCTTCCCATACTTGTTTGCAGGATAGGCAATCGCGCCTGCTATATCCTTGGTTTGTTCTTAGCGGTTCTTTTCCATCACAATAATATCGAAAGGATAGCCCATTCCCCGAAGAGCTTTCTGAATAGTCAGCCATTCCGCCTGAGCATCGGTGATAGTGTTTTCAAGGACTATCAGATCAATGTCACTATCACGGTTCATCTGGCCACTAGCGGCCGAGCCGAAAAGGATAATGCGCTGCGGATGCGTTACATCGCGAATGCGGCTAACGATCCGCTCAATCAATTCCTGATCTATGTCTGCCGATGGTTTCTTCATTCTGGCGCAAGACCTTCAAGAGATTGTCTCATACCTTTCTGTAGGAAAACATAAGGCTCTTTCTGACCGCGTGTCAATCCTCTCTTATTTCAGCGCTGCCAATAAATCCGCTTTCAGACGATAGATTCCCGCTTCATCCAACCCGCTGAAGCCGCGGTTCCAGCTGCCGTCGCCGTATTTTTGGAAGATCGCCTGCGCGACGCGTTCGCGGTTCCAGCCGGGGCGCGCCGCGAGAACATTGGCCAGCTCGACGATCTGCTGCGCCTGGCGCATCATCTTCACGCGAACGCTCATGATCGGGCCTTCGTATGGGCCGAATCCAGGGACGTCTTTGCCGGAATAGACCACCGAGAGCGCTTGCGCCTTGGACCAATCGGTCTGGAAATTATCCCAATAAGGAACGCCGCCGTCCAGCCCCTGCGCCCAAGCTTGCAGGAATCGCCGCGCGTGGCCCACGCCGGAATCCTGCGGCGCCGGACCCGTCCCATACCAGACGTATCGCTCGCCGCCGTTTTGACTCCCGCCTTGCGCGCCGCCGCCGAGCAGGATGTTGCGATAGCGGATATTGGGCCAATGCCAGTCGCCCGAGCCGCTGTTGATGCAGTACCAGTTGATGAGAGTGTCCAACTGCCCGTAGTTCTGTCCCCAGCGGTCGCTAATATCGAGCCGGAAATGCCAGCGAACGGAGGGAGACGCCGCCTTTGCCTCCTCCGCTCCCGCGCGAAAGAGCGAATGAAAGAAGCCGACCGCGCGGAAATCATCCGCCGTCACGCATTCCTCGAGAATCCAGAGCGCATTGCATCCCTTGTAGCTGTATTTGTGGTTGAGATAAATCTGGAAACTCGTTCCCGTCCAGCCCTTGGCCTGCGCATGTTCGGTCCACTGCCGGACAGCGC
>JAPLSP010000634.1 GCA_026398575.1 Candidatus Sumerlaeota bacterium
GAGCGGGACGGCCTACCATTCGGCGCCAAGCGGGACAGATGCTTCTTTTCATCTCCCAGCAACAACGGTCTTGTGCTTAATAAGCAGCTGCGCCGCAAGACGCGCCCGATTCGATGGCAATATAATCTCATTGTTTTGTCAAACATTGTTTTGTCAGAATTGACGCCGCATCTTTTTGGCAGCTGAATTGTGATTCTCCTTTAACTGGATGTCATACGTTTTCTAGTTCGCCGGTTTCAGTAGCCCCTCACGCGTGGGCGATAGCAGCGGGGGGATTCCTTGCAGTTGCACGAAAAAATCCTCGAGCACGCCCGTTGTGGGCTTGTCGAGGCGGAGACTCCAGATTTCGCCGCGCGCAGCGTCTTCGGGCGCCGCCAAGAACTGGCAGGCTTGGGCGATGTTGTCCTTCTCCTCGATTTTGGCGCCAGTGAGATCGAGGAGGGCGGCTTTCACGCATTCGGTCCCGCCGCCGCCGGATACTTTCACGGCAAATTCCTTCGCGCCCGCCGGAACCCAGAAATAAAACTGTCCGGTCGTGCCGAGAAAATGAAACGACGAACTCTGCGAATAAAGGCAGATGCGGCTGGAGGCGGAGTTCACCGTGGCGGTAAAGTTTTGCGGCTCGCAAACAATCTTGTAGGCGCCGCGCTCGGCAGCCTTGAACTCGTAGGCGGTTTGCTTTTCGCCGCGCGCGTCGGGCATTTTTGTCAGCTTGCCGGACGGGGAAATAACGCTCACGGGCACGGGCTTCGGTTCGCCTTTGCCCACGGGGCGGATCAACACGTCAAACGACACCTGCTCGTTGGCCTCGGCCCACAGCAGCCATTCCGAAAGCCCGCGCTGGCGGGCGGTGGTAGGCGCCGGACGCCGGACTGCGCCAGGTTTGGCGTCAGAGTTTGCGCCGGGTTTTGCGTCGGGAAACACCGGTTCGTAGCGCGAGTCCTTTGCATTGAAGCGCGCGATCTGCTTGAACGAGCGAAACGGCATCCACTCGGCGATCAGCTTCGGCGTGAGTTGATGCGTCGTTTGTTGGCCGTCGCGCTTCACGGTGATAGCGCCGGTGATGTCGCTCAAGGCCACGCCGCCCGACATGTCCTGGTACGACATCGGCAACCGGTTCTGGGAATCGAAGATCGCGCAACCGTCGAACCGGACTCCGCCGATGGCGCCCACGCCGTTTGCGCCGGATGAGAACACAATCGGCGTCGTTCCTGGCTGGCCGATGGCGGGATTGATCACTTCGCAATTCACAAAACTCACGCGCGCGCCGCTGGTGGGCTTGTCGCTGATGGAAATAGCCGCCTGCCGGCTGCCTTCGAACCGGCAGGCGATGAAATCCATCGCGCCTTTGACGCTTGCGGTTTCGCTGTCATTGCCCGTCACGAAAGCAACCGAGCGCCGGCAGCCGATGGCGCGGCAGTTTTCGAGGCGAATGGACAGCGGCTTGGAATCGGCGCGCAGCGGCCGGAGATAAAACGTGTAGGCGTCGCCCTTGTTGTTTTCCGAAATGCAATTGCGCATCACGCAACTGGTCAGTTCCTCTGTCGGCGCGTTCGGCTCGAAATCAATGCCCGCCTCCGGCGCCGTGCCGCCGGTGTCCTTCAGGACGCAATCCTCGATGAGCAGGTTGCGCGCGCTGATGACGCTGATGCCTTGACGGTAGTTGTTCACGCACGCCACGCTCGTGATGACCACGTCCGAGCACGGCACGCCCTTCTGGGCGACCCCGAGGTAGATTCCGTCTCCGCCGCTGTCGGCCAGCGTCAAACCCTCGACGCGCACGCCGGCGCAGCTCTTGAAGCTGAGCGCGTGGCGCCACTCGGCATGCGTGTATTGCGTCTTGTCGTCATAATCCTGCTTCCACATCCGCAGCGTTGCGCCGTGGCCGGTGAGCGTGATGTTCTTCTTCGACGTGGCGGAAAAGAGGCTGTCGCCGCTTCCATGGAAAGCGCCGCGTTTGGCCTGTACCACGACGCCTTTCTCGAAAACGATCTCCTGATCGCCCGCCAGGATGATCTTGTCGGTGATCCACGGCGCGCCCATGTTTTCGATGATGAGCTTGCGCGCGCCGGAGTTGATCGCCGCCTGCAACGCCGCCGTGGCGTCCGCAGGATCGAACCCCCACCACGACGCCCGCGCCTCGGAGCGCTTGCCGGCGGCGACTTCGGTGATGGCTTGGGCGTTTGCAGTGGACGGAGTGGACGCGGTGGACGAGGTGGATGAAGCGGACGAGGCGGGCAGCGCTACCGAGGGAAGCAGCAGCGTAATTAGCGTCAGAATCATAAAGCGCGAGCGATTGAAGCGTTTCGTTTTTGTAGTCATACGAGGAATCCGTAAAACCGATGAGCTATGGGGCGATGTGAGCCTGAACGGCGTTCTATCGCCTTGCGTCGCTTTGGCGCAACTCCAGCCCTTTGTCGCTGACGGGGCGCTTTTAGGCAGAGCCCGCTTCCGTGGCGCCCGTTGAGAGAAGTATGAGAAGCGGAGCGAATGATGTCAAGCCGCAGGCGCTGCGGCGATCACGGCGGCGCTCTTCATGCGCCGCCCTTTATCGCAGAAATAGCCCCTTATCGCACGCCAAACGACAGCATGATGCCGTTTCCTTCTATCCGTGCAATCCGCGAAATCCGTGGTGGGATTTTAACCACGGATTTCCCGGATAACGCGGATGTCGCGACGCGAAGCGTGAGGTACTCCCCAGTGTCAAGAGAAAAAAACGGGTTCTTTAAGGTAGCTTTAATGCCGCTCCTTGTCGGTCAGGATGCTGGTCAGTTCGTGGCCTGGGGGTACCCCAGGCCACGAACTGACCAGGTTGTAAGGATGGGT
>JAPLSP010000264.1 GCA_026398575.1 Candidatus Sumerlaeota bacterium
TATTGGTTTGACGACACGGGCCGCGGCCAATGCCGCGCGCCGCAATCCTGGCGGCTTCTCTATAAGGACGGCGCGGACTGGAAGCCCGTGGCCGGCGCCTCGGAATATGCCGTCAAACTCAATCAATATAATCGTGGCGCCTTCACCCCGATTGAAACCACGGCTCTGCGCATTGAGGCGCAATTGTCGCCGAATTTCTCCGGCGGAATTCTTGAGTGGCGCGTTGAATAAACTTCTCCGGTCAAATCCTCGAACGGCGCGTTGAATGCATCTCCCTTGAAGAATTTAGGGATGCCCCGGACGCAATTCGTTTGCGTCCAGCAGCGTCTCGGGGCTAGAAAAAGCTTTTGAACACTGCGCACTATCCGGCAGCCCCTGACGTCTATTAATAGTATTTACCAAGGAGGAAAGATGATGCAGATAAGAAAGACTCCAAGCCGTCGCCAGTGGCAAGGCGCCGTGCTCGTTATCGCCGCCGCATTTTGGGCGCTGCCCATCGGCAGTTTGCAGGCGCAGACGCAGCCTGTGGCCGCCATGACAACCTTGTCGGTGAGATCCAACAACCCCAACGTCGGCGCATATATGGTAATCAGCCCCGAGGATATCAATCATCAGGGCAGCGGATTCACTCCTTTGACGCTGACCTACTATGCGGATGCGGTCGTTTCGGTGACGGCGGCAACCTCGGCTTCGGGTAATTTCTTCCAGTACTGGCTGGCCGATGGCGTGATAAACAACAGCATTTCTCTGCTGGTTGCCATGAATGTCTCTCATACTTTGATCGCGATCTATCAGACGCCTCCCGCGGTCACGACTCCAACCCTGACCGTTGAGTCGGGCAATGCGAGCATGAATATTTCCGTCTCCGTCAATCCCGCGGACGCCGACGGCAAATCGAGCGGAATCACGCCCCTGGCGCTGCAATATGCGGAGGACACGCTCGTCAAGCTGACGGCGCCCGTGATCACCGGGAACAACGCGCAATTCATCAAATGGCAGAAAGACCATGCCGATTTCGACGGCGGCGCCACCGCGACGGCGCAAGTGGTCATGAACACCGACCACATCCTGACGGCGTATTATTTTGAGCCAACAACCATCACGATCTCCGGCGTCATTTCGGGAATAGACCCAAGCCGGCCAAGCACCGTCACGCTCCAGCTTATGGATATGAGCGGGAATCAGGTAAAAACGCTCTACCTCCAAAATGGGAGCTATTCTTTTGTTGTTCCCGATGGATTCTCCGGATGGCTCACGCCGTCGGCCCCCGGCTATACGTTCAAGCCCATTAACCAAAACTTCCTCAATATGACGGCTTCGGCGCAGCAGGATTTCCTGGCCACCTCGATCGCCGAAGGCGATATCAGCAAGGACTATACGATTATTTTCAAGCAGGACGGCAACAGGGCCGACTCCGCGCTCGCTGACCTCCTCATTACCACCCGCAGCATCGAAGTATTGCATCCCGGACCGGCGGGCAAAGATACGTTGATGATCAAGCTCAGCCCGGAGGTCAAAAATCTCAAACGCGTTCCCACGCCGATTCGCTCGGTCACGTCATCCGGCGGCTTCGGCTATCTTTATACGCAAGGCGACATCAATGAACTCACGACCAGCAAAACGATCACCCGGCTCACGGCCTTTCAGGCGGTCGTCGCCAGCATCGTGACCAGCGGCGGCGTCGGACTGGTTCAAATGTCGGCCCGCCCCACTCCCCTCGACGTGGAGTACGTAACGAAAATCAACGCGGACGACAAGACATTCAGGAAGGCGTCGCTTGCCCTCAACGGCATTCGGCTGGGAACGCTTACCGCGCCAAAGCAGGAGTTCAGTTCCATTGTCCTGGCCAGCAAGATGTTCACATTGCCCGGCAGAATCCGGAAAGTCCAAATGTCGGGATTGATCGGAGCGGCGGGCGGCGCCCGGGATGTTGATATCTACAAAGCCGCCTCCATCACGGCCAAAGGCGCCAGCATTACGCCGTTTATTATCTCCGGCGGCATCAAGAAACTCAGCGCCACAGGCTTGATACTCAACGGACGGCTTCGGCCCGGCGATATTAAAGTTTATTCGTTCCAGAGCACTGAAGACGGCGTCTCCATCATCGCCGACGGCGGCAAAATCTACGGAGGCGGCTACTATTTGGTCAATGGCCGCATTGCCTCGATTTCTGCGCGCTACAAAGCGGGATTGTTGGACAATGGCGGAATCAACCTTACCGGCTGCCTGGGCGATGAGCCTACGTCCGGCGCGCTCCTGACCACGTCCTACGCCAGCGGCGTGGATAAGTCCCCATCCCTCGGAATCCTGGTCGTAGCCTCGGGCTTGGATACGTCAATGCCCTCGGATATTGCGGAAATCGTCGCTCAACAAAGCCTCCACGCCGTTTTCCTTGCCGGAGCGGAGCGCGTTTTTTCCGATCTCTATGAATTCCGGCTGATGCCGAAATATACCGGCCGGACGCTGCGAATTAAATCCAAAGCGGCCATCACTGCCGATAGCGTTGCGCGCATTTATGCCAGCAAGGACGCAAAACCTTCGCAGCGAGCCAGGGTCACGCCTCTGACGGCGGCCAAGAAAATTACGGTTTTTTATAATGACGTTAATAGCAAGGAAGTGGGCAAATAAGCGTTGATATTTTTTCAAACGGCGTTTGAAAAAATATTGCATATCATGACCGCCATCAAAACCAAAGTCGCCATGCTCTCGGTCATCTCCAATACGACATTGGTCGTATTGAAGCTGATCGTGGGTATTTGCATTTGTTCGGTTTCCGTGATTTCCGAAGCGATCCATTCGGGCGTGGATCTGCTGGCGGCGATGATCGCTTATTATGCCGTCAGAACTTCCGAAACGCCCGCCGACGGCGAGCATCCCTTCGGCCATGGCAAGATTGAAAATATCTCGGGCGCAGTCGAAGCCGTGCTGATTTTCCTTGCCGCTGGATGGATCATTTACGAGGCCGTCCATAAATTGCTGAATCCCCATTCTCCGTTGGAGCAGGTCGGCTGGGGCATTGCGGTTATGTGCTTCTCTTCGGCCGTCAATTATTTCGTTTCCCGCCAGCTGTTCCGCGTCGGAAAGGCCACCGATTCCCCCGCTCTCATCGCCGACGCCTGGCATTTGAGGACGGACGTGTGGACAAGTCTCGGCGTCATGGCAGGACTGGGCTTGATTGGCGTGAGCGAAACGATCTTCCCGGGACGGCATTTCCACTGGGTGGACCCCGTGGCCGCCATTGCCGTCGCCATGTTGATTATCCGGGCCGCTTATGAATTGACCTTGAAAGCCGGGCGCGATCTGCTGGATGCGACCCTGCCGCTGGAAGAGGATGCCTGGATTCGCAGCTATCTGAACGCGCTCGGGCCGAGAGCGCACGGCTTTCACCGTTTCCGCACGCGCAAGTCCGGCTCGACGCGCTTCGTCGAATTCCATCTGTTTGTGGATCCGCAGATGACGGTCCAGGATTCTCACAACATCACCGACGAGATCACGCGCGACGTGCGCAGCCAGTTGCCGGGAACGGACGTGACGATCCACATCGAGCCGTTCGATAGGAACCGAAGCAAATCCGGCCAAACGATATGACATTCCGCGATCAACGGCCTCCAAACTATCGCCAAGGACACTTAGCGTTATGATCCCTGCTTCCCGCATAAACTGGCGCGCGTCCATCGCCGCCCTGCTGATCCTCGCATGGGCGACGCTTTTCTATGCCTGCGCCCCCGGCGGCTCGAAAACCGTACCGGCGACCGGCGCAACGACCTCCACAGTATCGCTGCAGGCTGCCGAAGCGCCGTCGTCCGAAGTCGCCGCAATGATCCACACGGTCCAGGAACACGTCTCGGAGTTGCGGAGCCTGGCCTCGCGCGCGCCGGTGGTCTATCAGCCGCTGACCCCGGCGCAGTTGGGCGCGCTCGTGCGCAGGGAAATCGAAAAGCAGATGCCGCCGGACGAGCGCCGCGATATCGAGTTCGCCTTGCGCCGCCTGCGGCTGCTGTCCGAAAAACAGTCGCTCGATGAAATCATCGTGGGCCTTTATAGCGAACAGGTGGCCGGTCTTTACGATCAAGACACCAAACGCCTTTACGTCGTCACCTCCTTCAACCTCAAAACCTCGCTGGCCGAGACCATCCTGGCGCACGAAATCTGCCATGCGCTGCAAGACCAGTATTACGATCTGAAGAAATGGCCCCTGGAAGAGCATAACAATGACGATCGCGTCCTGGCCGCCGCCGCGGTCCTCGAAGGCGACGCCACCGTTCTGATGACCGAATACGCCCTGACATACATCAAGAGCAAGCGTTGGATACAGGAACTGCCCAGCCTGCTGGTGACGATGGGCGCCGGCCAGCCCCAGCTGGAGGCGGCGCCTTACTTCCTGCAACGCGAGCTGATCTTCCCCTATGTGGATGGCCAGACCTTCATGCAAAAGGCGATTGTTGAAAACGAACGTGAAAAAGTCATGCGCAGCGTTCCGCGTTCAACCGAGCAAATTCTCCATCCGGATAAATATTTCGCAGCCAAGCCCGACGATCCGGTGGAGATAGACATCAAACCTCTGGACAAAGCGGCGCCCAAAGGATGGAAATGCCGGTTCCATAACTGCATGGGTGAGTTCGGAATCCGCACCTTCCTGGAGGCGAGTTTTTATGGAAAAGCCCAAACGGCATCCGAGGGATGGGGCGGCGACCGGTTCGCCTTATACGGCCCATCCAAGAGCGATATCAAGGAGAGCGCTTATGCGCTTGTCTGGCTGACGGCATGGGATACCCAGCAGGACGCCGCGGAATTCGCGCGGGCAATGCGCTCCGTCGCGGCCCAACGATTGATGGAAACCGAAGCGGTCAAGGAACGCGATGGTCTGTGGGTTTTCAAAACACAGAACGGCGTGGCCTTGCTCAGACAATCCGGGCTCTCGGTCGTTTACGTGGACGCCTGCTCGGAAAAAATCGCGCGGGCTTTCCTGGCAAAATGCGGCCCCTGACCCTTTGCCCCATCTGGCGTCCTTGGTGTCTTTGATGTCCTTGATGTTCTTGATGCCGTTGGGCCAAACCACTGGAAAAAAAACATGAACCACACTGAAATCCTATCCTGGCTTCTCGAAAGCGACGTGGAACGGCTTGAAGAGCTCTGGCGGCGCGCCGACGAAACACGCAAGGCCAACGTCGGCGATGAAGTGCATCTGCGCGGCCTGATCGAATTCTCGAATTATTGCGCGCGGCAATGCGCCTATTGCGGCCTGCGGGCGCCCAACCAAAAAATCGTTCGTTATCGCATGACGCAAGACGATATCCTCGAATGCGCTCGCAAAGCCGTGGAATTCGGTTACGGAACCGTCGTCATGCAATCGGGCGAAGATTATGGCGTCACCCAGGAATGGATGGCCAATGTCATTCGCCTCATCCGGCGCGAAACGCCGCTGGCGGTCACGCTGAGTTTGGGCGAGCGCTCCGATGAGGATATGCGCGTCTGGCGCGAGGCGGGAGCGGACCGATATCTGCTGCGATTTGAAACCTCCAACGACACGCTCTACGAAAAAATCCACCCCAGCCTGCCCGGAAAAAAATCCGACCGGTGCGCCATCCTGCGAACGCTCAAGTCGCTCGGATACGAAGCCGGCAGCGGCGTCATGATCGGCATTCCAGGCCAGACCTACGAAGACCTAGTCAACGATCTGTTGCTCTTCCGCGAACTTGACCTCGACATGATCGGCATCGGCCCCTACATCCCCCACCCCGAAACCCCGCTTGGAGCGCCAATTGACGATTTACGATTGACGATTGACGATTCCTCCCGGGCCGATCTGGAATCTCAAACTCCAAGTTCCAAGGCAATGGAAAAGGATTCAGGCATCAGGAGCCAGGGAGGGAAAATTGCAGATCGCCCAATCAAGAACAGGAATCGTCAATCGTCAATCGTCAATCGTCAATCGTCAGCCCTGATCTGCAATCCGCAATCCGCAATCCGCAATCCGCAATCCCAAGCCCCCAACACCGAGCTGATGACCTATAAGATGATCGCCTTGACGCGCCTGATATGCCCCTGGGCCAATATCCCCAGCACCACAGCGCTCGCAACGCTAAACAAGGCCACCGGCCGCGAGCTCGGCCTCTCGCGCGGCGCCAACATCGTCATGCCCAACCTAACGCCGCCCAAGTATCGCGTGCTCTACGAAATCTATCCCGCCAAGGCCTGCATCAACGAAACCGCCGAGCAATGTCAACTCTGCCTCGAAGGCCGCATCCACTCCCTCGGCCGCCGCGTCGGCAGCGGCCCCGGCGGCGTCCGCCGGGCTGGCAAAGCCCCTCGCGGTATCCGTCGCATCTGACTCGTCCGACCGGTCCGACGCGTCCGACCGGTCCGACCACTCCGACATCTGCAGCCCACCTTCAAACTCCAAGCCTCAAGCCGCCAGCGCTTTTTCTGCAACTGCCAAAGCCGCAATTGGTTGGCTTTCGAGATAGAGTGTATCATAACTTAAATCCAAATCGCCAGGCCATTCGACAGAACCTGCCACTACTCGCGCAGCCTTAAAGACAGCGCGATTTTGCAGATGGGTAAAAACGCCGAGCGATAAGTAAGGTTTCATGTCAAATATCCGGCGTTCACCACTCTCGAATACGAGCTCTAGCGCGAGTTTACTGAGAATCGCAACCTCGCTCGTTACCAGCGATTAATTAGATCGTTGAATGAGGCGGGGTTACAAGCGGTTTTCTAACATCTCTTTACGTATACATAAAACACAGTCAAACCACGCCCATATTTATC
>JAPLSP010000693.1:0-4047 GCA_026398575.1 Candidatus Sumerlaeota bacterium
GTCCACACCGACTGTAACCAGGACGCCGACGCCGTCGAACGCCTCTTGCACATCTTCTTCTTATGGGAACCCATAATCCCTAAAGATCGCAAGGGCAAGATCGATCTGAAAGGCTTTGCCGCCCTGATAGCCCCGCTCTGTCGGATGCTGCGCGCAGATGTAACCGATGCGCTTAAAGACCCGGCTTCGCCCCTCGTCCAGCTCGCAAAGGACTGGCGGCAATTACTCTTCCCCGATGCCGACGACGAGCAGTTCGCCGACGCTTACGCTCAGACCGTTGCCTTCGCCCTGCTGCTGGGGCGCAGCGAAGGGGCTGATCCGCTTACGCTCGAAAGCGCCGAATCCGCCCTCGCTGCGCAGCACAACCTACTGTCGCGCGCGCTGCAAGTCCTGACTGATTCCAATGCGCGTACCGAAATGGCCGTTTCCCTCGATTTGCTCCTACGCGTGATCGCTGCCGTGCCTCCCGCCACGCTCACCGGTCCCGAAGACCCCTGGCTCTATTTCTATGAAGACTTCCTTGCGGCCTACGATCCGAAGCTGCGCAAGAATGCCGGAGCCTACTACACACCGGTCAAGGTTGTCCGCGCACAGGTACGTTTGATTAACGACCTGCTCGTCAACCGCCTGAACAAACCGCTGGGCTTTGCCGATCCCGGCGTCGTCACACTCGATCCCGCCGCAGGTACGGGCACCTATCTTCTCGGTGTCATCGAACACGCCCTTGGCCGTATCGAGGCCGAACAGGGCGCAGGCGCTGTGGCGGGACAGGCGACCGCCCTCGCTGCCAATCTCTATGGATTCGAATTGATGGTTGGCCCTTACGCCGTGACGGAGCTTCGTGTCAGCCGCGCTCTGCGCGACCGTGGTGCAGCGCTGCCCGCCGACGGAACGCACGTTTACCTGACCGACACGCTTGAAAGCCCTTACGCTGTACCGATGGATCTGCCATTTTTTCTCCGCCCCATCGCCGAGCAACACGCCAAGGCGCTCCAAGTCAAGAGCGATGTCCCGGTCATTGTATGTCTGGGCAATCCGCCCTATGACCGGCATCAAGCAGTTGATGTGACGGATGAAAATAATCTGTCACGGTGCGGTGGATGGGTTCGATTTGGTGACCCTCTGCCCAGCGACGTTATTAGGGATATCAAAGGAAAAGAAAAAAAACTCAAGACCGCTAAAGCCAAGCTCGAAAGAAGACAGCAGTTATCCATTCTAAAGGATTTCATCACCCCTGCCGTTGCCGCCGGCCACGGCGTCCATGTAAAGAATCTCTACAACCTCTATGTCTATTTCTGGCGCTGGGCTCTCTGGAAGGTCTTCGAGCACGATACCACCCAGAGACCGGGTGTGGTCAGTTTCATCTGCGCGTCAAGTTACCTCGACGGTGACGCCTTCTGTGGGATGCGCGAGCATATGCGCCGACTTTGCGACGAGGTCTGGATTCTCGATCTAGGCGGAGAAGGACGCGGCACGCGCAAAAGCGACAATGTATTCGCCATCCAAACGCCCGTCGTCATCGCCGTTGCTTTGCGCTCAGAAAAAACGAAGAAAAAAAAACCCGCGAAAGTTCACTATGCCCGCATTGAGGGTACTCGCGAGGCCAAGCTCTCCGCACTCGACGGCATCAGCGGTCTGGCAAAGGTTAAGTGGCAGAACTGCCCCGACGACTGGCAAGCGCCCTTTCGCCCAGCAGGCAAGGGCGCCTACTTCGATTGGCCGCTTCTAACCAACCTTATGCCATGGCAGCATTCGGGTATTGAATGCAAGAGAACATGGCCAATTGCGCCAGATGAAGAAACATTGAGACGACGTTGGCGAGCTCTTCTTAGTGCGAATGATCGCGGCAAATTGTTTCGCGAAACAGGCGATAGAATGGTTTCCGGGATATATTCTGTCGCGCTGTCATCAATGGCTTCTTCAATGCCAATTGACCAACTTCATGTAGATGCGCCAGCGCCTCCAATCCGCAAGTACAGTTTCCGTTCTTTTGACAGGCAGATGATCATTGCAGACGCTCGATTGATGTCCCGGCCTCGCCCCGACCTTTGGTTCGCCCATGGACCGAAGCAGATTTATATTACAAGCCTATTTAACCACCCGTTGGGCGGAGGGCCAGCATTGACTACCTGCTCTCAGATTCCCGATCGCCATCATCTTCGAGGCTCATACGGTGGAAAGGACGTTCTCCCACTGTTCTGCGCCGCCAACGCTTCGGCAGCCAATATCCATCCAGCCCTGCTCGGTCTGCTCGGCAAAATGCTTAAGCGCATCGTTACGCCGGAGGATTTCCTGGCATACGTTTATGGCATGCTGGCACAACCGGCCTTCACTAGGCGCTATGCAAAAGAGCTAGAAACCCGCGAGCTTCGCGTGCCGATAACCAAGAATGCTGCGCTATTCGAAAGAGTTCGCGGAATTGGAGCGCGGCTGCTCTGGTTGCACACCTAAGACAAGGAGGTTTCAGGCCTTAAGGTTGTTCGCTCATGGCTTAAGTACCGCATGAAAAAGGGTGCGGGCAAGAAGTCCTCGACGCTTGACGATATTCGTCCCGAACATTGGACCAGCCAGTTTACAACCGAACTGCTCGAATTGCTCTGGGTATTGGAAACGACCGTTGAGGGGTATCCCGAGCAGGCAAAACTGTTAGAAGCCGTTGTCACCGGAGACTGTTTCAAGGCTGTGGATTTGCCCGAGGCGCCAGAGCCGATGCGAAAGCCTCCTGAGAGAACACACGATGATGAGCTATTCGATTTGGATAATGGTAGCTAGCATGGAATTGCAGCCAATATTGTCGCTGTGCCCTCGCCTGCGCGCCGCCTGCGGACCAAGAACAACCTGAGGAGGGTGAATATGCGTTGTAACTATCGTTTGGCGAGTGTGGGAATCGCGCTGTTGGCTTCGACTTGGGCGTTCGTTGAGTTCGCCGCGGAGAAGCAGGAGGAACCTGCGAAGGCGGCGCGGCCGGCGACGTCGGCGACGTTGCCTGCCGGGTATGATCCTGCGCGGCTTGGCGGGGAGCTGCTTGTTGGCGAGGCGTGGCAGGGGGTGGTTGTGGATGGGACGGCGGATAATGGGTGGGCGAACCTCATTAAAGACCGCAGGTTCTCGATTGGGTCGAGCGCGGTTCCGTCGAATCCGTCGGTGTTGGGGATTTTTCCGGATCCGCATGGGGTGTTCGGGCAGGTGGTTCGGTATCGCACGCCGGCGGGGACGGCGGCGACGATCGAGGACCATCGGACCTTCAAACCCTCGGCGCGCGTGTGGGCGCGGACGACGTATCTTTTCCGGGGAACGGATCCTGCCGGCTTCACCGCGAAGACGCGCACGCCGGGCGAGTACGGGACGCTCAAGCTCATCTTCCTCTTTCCGGAGGACAACAAGACCCGGATGGATTGGGTCCTCACGTCATCGGGCTTTCTCGCGCACGGCGTTCCGCGGCATGGCAATCCGGACGCCGTGCAAGTCCCGATGACGAACGTGAGCGCCGGGACGCCGCCACCGGAGCCGGCCGGGCCGTTCAAAGGCGTTTACGTGACGAGCAAGCCCGCCGGCGCCGCCGCGCACAACGTGCTCACGAGCGGCGACTGGTACGAGTTCGTCATGAACTACGAGACGACCGGCCCAACGTCTTACATCCACCGGTTTTTCATGCGCAGGCTGACGGTCAATGGCAAATGGTCGCCGTGGCCAACGCCGGTCTGGGTCGGCTGCGCGACGACGAACGGCACGCCGAAGCTCTATCACGAGTTCTGGCGCACGGGAAACAAAAGCGGAGCGGCCGACGCCGAGCAATTCCTCTTCGTCGGCCCGTGGGAAGTAACGTCGGCGCAGGATCCGTATGGCTGGGATGGGTATGGGAAGTAGAACCTTAGCGCTAATGTTCGCATATCTGATGACATATATTCATCGCAATTATTCATGCAAGGAAGAGAAGATTAACGAGGATAGGTGGGGCGCCAGCATTTGGAGTGCGGTTGCTTGCTGCCGCTTTTGCTACGCCAATCTAGTAGAACATCGAAGCAAAAGCGGCAGCAAGCAACCGCA
>JAPLSP010000693.1:4053-5224 GCA_026398575.1 Candidatus Sumerlaeota bacterium
CAGCAAGCAACCGCACTCCAAATGCTGGCGCCGCTTCCAATTGCATTACATTCATCCATTTTCAAAAATGTGTCACCGAATTTATGACTCAGAGCACTTAGCATTCTTCGACAGCGCCTGAAATAAAGGCAAGCATTCCCAAAATATGGAAAGCCAGCATGATGCTGCCGATGAGAATTTTATTATGCCTGCTGCTGTGCGTTTGCGGCGGCGTTCTTGACACTGCCGGCGCTGCCGAAACGACGCAGACCGGGCAGCGGCAATTTCTCGCCGATAATTGGCTCGTGCAGTCGTCCGTCCTTGCGCAGGAGGATGGCGCGCGCATTTCGACGCCGGGATATGCGCCGAAGCAATGGCTGAAGGCGGCCATGCCGGCTTCGGCGCTCAGTGTGTTGGTGAAGAACGGCGTTTATCCCGATCCGCGCAACGGGCTGGACTGTTACCGCATCCCCGATTCGTCCGACGAGTTCAACCGCAAGCACGACCTCGCGAAGTTCAGTTACCTGCCGGACAAACGGAACCCGTGGCGCGACCCGTATTGGTATCGCACGGAGTTCGCGCTGCCGGCGGTCGAACCGGGGCGGCGGCTGTGGTTGAATTTCAACTGCATCAACTACCGCGCCGACGTGTGGTTCAACGGTGCCCGCATCGCCGACAAAGACACGATGGCGGGCATGTTTCAGCGGTTTCGGTTCGACATCACCGCGCACGCGCGTTCCGGCCTCAACGCGCTCGCCATCAGGATTCATCCCGTGGACCATCCGGGCGAGCCGGACAAGCAGACGGTGGTCTTCGGACCTCACCGCGGCGAGCACAAGGAGATCGAGCGCGACGTTACCATGATCGAGAGCGTCGGCTATGACTGCATGATGACCGTGCCCGACCGCAACATGGGCATTCTTCAGGAGGTATTCCTCGACTGGACCGGCCCGGTGGACATCCGCCATCCGTTTGTCGTGACCGAACTGCCGCTGCCCGACACCAGCCGCGCCACGCTCGCGGTGTCGGCGGAACTGTTCAACGCCGGCACGTCGCCCGTGCGCGGCGTGTTGCGCGGGCGCATCGCCGGCACGGACGTGCGTTTCGAACAGCCG
This sequence comes from Candidatus Sumerlaeota bacterium, assembly GCA_026398575.1. The sequence goes on from JAPLSP010000693.1 coordinate 5,148, forward strand.
GTGGAACTCGCGCCGAACGAGACGAGGCTCGTGCGCGTGGACCCAAAGCTGGTGATGGAAAATCCGCGGCTCTGGTG
>JAPLSP010000773.1 GCA_026398575.1 Candidatus Sumerlaeota bacterium
GAATACAAACGGAAAATCGAGGGTTCCGCCCTGGCCGCCGGGGTGGGCGTCCGCCAACTCCATAAGCTGTTAACCAAATATAAAATCGAGAAAGCCGAATATAAAACCCCCGGTCGTAAGACTGACGAGCAAGAATCGGAACTGTAAATTCTCCAACCTCAATTTCGGCCCTTCCAATTCCGTTTTCATGCCTCACCCGATTCCTCCAATTCCAACTGCATAATTTGTCCATAGTTTCCGGGCAGTTCCTTTCCTCGGGGATGACTTCGCGCCGGCAATGACCATGATGGACTCCTGCTTTGAGCGTTGCCCCGGCCGTCAACCTGGGGAAATCGGACTTTCAAGTTCCGCCCCGGCCGCAGGCGGATTAAATAATTGCTTGAATATCAGGAAGTTGGCAAGCTGGCATGATGATTGCTGTATTAATAACCGCAAGTATAGACATGATCGTTGAGCTGAAAATCGTTTATTCATGCCTGTATGTTTCGGCCTTTTGCCGCGCCATCATCACCGTAAAGAAGAGAGGGAAAACATGTCAAATCAGGCGACGAAAATCAAGGACAAGGAAATCAAGAATCTAAAATCCGACTTGGAGCGGATGCGGGACGACCTGGGCAAATTGCTGAGCCGCGTAACCGAGGCCTCGACGGAGGAGGTCGCCGAATTGCGGGATAGGGCACAAGGCGAGTTGGATGACCTTCGCTCGCAAGCCGATCAAACCTATCAAAAAATCCGGGAGGAGTCCGGGGCGGTGCGCGAGCAGGTCGAGGAAAGCATTGAGAAGCACCCGCTGACCAGCCTGCTGGTGGCCTTCGGGGCCGGCGCGGTGATCGGGGCGATTGCGGGCAGGAGGTAGGGATTGACTGCTTTGATCGAAATTTTGCTCGCCTTCCTGGACGTGATCAAGACCGACGCCCATCAATCGCGCGAGCCGATTTATAAATTCTTCATTGTCCTATCCCTGCTGGCAGTGTCCGTACTGGCCCTGGGGGGAGGAATCGGGTTGATGCTCTCCGGTGTCTTGCTTGGGCTCATGCAAGTCATGCCGGTATATTTTGCGACGCTCATTGCCGGCGTTTTATCTTTAGCGGTTGCGGGGGTGTTGATATGGGTTGGAATAGCAAAGTCACGAAACTAGAGTCCGCCCGGGCTCAACGCCAGGAACTCCAGCGACTGGAGGACGATGTCGCCCGGCTCAAGCTCCGGATGGCCGCCGCCCGCTTCGACCTCAAATATTCCCTGGGCAGCCACCCCTACGCCGTCGCCGCCCTTGCCCTTTCCGCCGGCTTCGCGGTCGGCTACTCGCCCGGACTGCGCCAAACACTGATGAAAACGTCCTTCTCGATCATCGAGGGTCTGCTCCAAGCCGGGGCCGGGGCCGCCTCCGGCCTTGCCTCCACGGTTGCCCCTGCCGGCCGGGCCGGCTGATATCCATCCGTCCCCGTCGCCGGCACGGCGAATGGTGACGCAGAGATCTGATACCGGGGGACAATGCTTTAAAAAGAGGGCAGATTTTCCATGAAAACGACTCATAAAATTGTTGCTTCGCTTGCTGGAGTGGCGCTACTGATGGCGGCGGCGGCGGTGGTGGTGATATCGTTCTGGTCTTTCAGCCGGATCGAGGATGCGGCCGAGGCCAGGAATCATACCTCCGTTGTGATCCACGGCGCGAACGAATTGCTGTCGGCATTGATCGATGCCGAAACCGGTCAGCGCGGCTATTTGCTTACCGGTGATGAAACTTTTCTGGAACCGTATTTGATGGTGCGCAATGGTATTCGTGGCCAACTGAAACAATTACGTCAACTGACCTCAATCAATTCCGCCCGGCAACACCTGGACGCACTGGCTCCATTGATTGATCGCAAATTAGCGTATCTGGCGCAAAACATCGAGTTACGCCGAAAGGATGATATGGCTGACGTACTGACGAATATCAGCGGCAGCCAGGGCAAGCCGTTGATGGATTCGATTCGTGCCGAGATGGGCAGCTTCATCCAAATCGAGGAAGGCGCGCTCAAGCAGCGCGAAGCCGTGTTCCAATCGAACATGCGCCACCTGTTTATCGTCATCGCTGCCATCAGCCTGCTGACGCTGCTGTTTGCGCTTTTGTCGGCCTATTTTATTTATCGAGAAACACAAAAGCGGCTCAAGCAGTTGGTTCATCTCGAAACAAAGCATTTGCTCGAGCTTCAGGAAAAAACGAATAAACAACTGCAGGAGACCAACGTCACCTTGCAGATCAGCGAGGAAAAATTCGCCGTCACGCTCAACTCCATCGGCGATGCGGTGATCGCCACCGATGCGGGAGGGCTGGTGACGCTCCTTAATCCCCTGGCCGAACGGCTCACCGGTTGGACGCAGGCGGAAGCCGCCGGTCGCCCGGTGGAGGAGATTTTTCACATCATCCACCAGGCAACCCGCCAACCCTCCACCGTTCCAGTCAGGGAAACCTTGGCGCATGGCACGGTCCATGGCCTGGCTAACCATATCCTGTTGATCGCACGCGCCGGGAGCGAGCGCGCGATTGACGACAGTTGCGCCCCGATTCGCAACCACGACGGCCAGGTGGTCGGCGCCGTAATGGTGTTCCGCGATGTCACCGAGCGAATGGAGATAGAAATCGGGCTGGAAAGGACCCGAAAAGAACTGGAATTAAATAAATATTCCGAGGCCGCCGCCCGCGAATATGCCGAGAGTATCATCGACACAGTGCGCGAGCCCTTAATCGCTCTGGATCAAGATTTACGGGTGGTCACCGCCAGCCGATCCTTCTATGACGTCTTTCAGGTTAAACCGGAAGATACGGTGGGACAGCTTATTTATGACCTGGGCAATAAACAATGGAATATCCCCAAGCTGCGGGAACTGCTGGAAACCATCCTTCCCGAAAAGGCAACCTTTGATAACTATGAAGTGACACACGA
>JAPLSP010000728.1 GCA_026398575.1 Candidatus Sumerlaeota bacterium
TTTGGAGTATAAGAGCGGAGCGAGAATCTCCGCTCTTATACTCCAAAAGCTGGCGCCGCTCCTGAGCGCATTGCTTTCGTCCCTTAGGCAAAAATACGTCTCTGAATTTGTGATTCATAGCGCCAAGGGACAAACGGATTAACGGGCGGCGCCCGGACAATTGGGTTTATTTTCCCGAGGGGCTTGCGCTATGATCTTTTTCTTTGCGGAACGTTGACAGGGCGAGGGAGCGCTTGACGGCGCTTTTAAGGCTGCGCCTTTGTAGGCGGGGCGGACAGAGAGAGAAAACCAAATCATGGCGGGCGGTCTTATGAATGATGATCCCTTGGGTTTAAGTCCGAAAGAAATTGTCCAGCATCTGGACAAGTATATCGTCGGGCAGGTGGAGGCCAAAAAAATGGTGGCCATCGCTCTGCGCAACCGCGCCCGGCGGATGCACGTCAGCGACGATCTGCGCGACGAGGTCATGCCAAAGAATATCATTATGATCGGCCCGACGGGCGTCGGCAAGACGGAGATCGCCCGCCGGCTGTCGCGTCTGGCCGGCGCGCCGTTCATCAAGGTGGAAGCGAGCAAATATACCGAGGTGGGCTACGTCGGCCGCGACGTCGAAAGCATGGTCCGCGAACTGACGGACACGGCGGTGGCCATGACGCGCGACGAATGGTTCGCCGAGATGGAAGACGAAGTGGATGCGCGCGTGCGCGACCGGCTGCTGGACATGGTGGAGAAATCCGCTGCCGGTCCTTCCGCCGGTCCTTCCGCCGCCGCTCCGGAAAACCCTCAGGCCGGGGCTTCGCCGGCGCCGCCGCGCCAGACCGCTTTTGTCGCCTCGAGCCAGGGCGAGGTGGTTCCCCTCGAGGAAAAGCCGGCGGCCGGCTGGGCGCCGGGGCGCGAAGAGCTGGGCAAACGCCTGGACGCCGGCGAACTGGAAGACTTCGAGGTGGAAATGGAAGTCAAGCGCGGCGCCACGGCGATGATGTTCGGCATGCCGATGCAGCCGGGGCTCGAGGAGATGGGCATTGACCTGCAGAATCTCATCAACCAGATCGCGCCGCCGCGCGTGCACAAGACGCGCATGACGGTGGAAGAGGCGCGCGAAATCATCCGGGAAGAGCAGCTCGAAGGCATGCTCGACCAGGAAAAGGTAAGGCGCGAAGCCGTCGCGCGCGTCGAGCAGAACGGCATCATCTTCATTGACGAGATTGACAAGGTCGCCGGACGCGGCTCGACGCACGGGCCGGACGTCTCACGCGAGGGCGTCCAGCGCGATCTGCTGCCGATTGTCGAAGGCTCGACGGTCTTCACCAAGCACGGGCCCGTGCGCACGGACCACATCCTGTTCATCGCCTCCGGCGCCTTCCACGTCAGCAAGCCTTGCGATCTGATTCCCGAACTGCAGGGGCGCTTCCCGTTGCGCGTGACGCTGACCGACCTGACGGCGGCCGACTTCGTCCGCATCCTGTCGGAACCCACCAACGCCTTGACGAAACAATATGCGGCCCTGATGGCCACCGAAGGCGTCGAGGTGGAATTCACGCCCGACGGCATCGAAGAGATGGCGAATTCGGCCTACAAGGTCAATCGGGAAACGGAAAACATCGGCGCACGGCGGCTTTATACCATGATGGAAAAGGTGATGGAGGAAGTGGCGTTCAACGCCTCGGAGATGCGCGGCGTCAACGTGCGCGTGGACCGCGCCTTCGTGCGCAGCCGCTTGAAGGGGATCATCGAGGATCAGGATTTGAGCAAGTTTATTCTCTAATACTCCTGGCTTTCCAATGACCACGCGCGAGCCATATCGCTTGATTTACGCGCCGGTTGTGAAGCAACATCTTTGGAAGAACGCGAAAATACCGCTAATTGTTCGCGAAAACGGCAATGACAAATGTATCGGCCAGCAGGCATGGCAAAATACGGCAGCGAAATTCTTCAATGAAAAACACTATTCGCACCGTTGCATTGGCAACGGAAAGAGCGCCGGAGGCAGTCATATATCGCCGCAGAAATAGGTGCAGATTGAATTATCCATCGAGTTTAGATCGGATCCTACGCATGGCTGAGCATCAGATACGAATAGGACAAGGAATAGAACACGAGCTTTTTTGGAAAGAAATCGCGCCTCATGGCAGATAATTGGAGCGCGCTTATTGTAACCCAATAAGGAGGCCGTTATGCTTTCAGCAACGATTCATGCTCCCGTTCGCAAAGCTACTATTAGTTTAAGGGATAGGGCGCTCACTTATGATCAGCTTGAACAGCTGCAGCAGGCCATCAACAGCGTCGCCAAAGCCGGCAAAGCCAATTCCATCTCTCTTCAATCTGAAAAAATCGGCTATGGCCATTTTACCAAAATTAAAATGAGTGTTGACAAAACCATTGAAGCGCCGATCAAAGACATCTTGAGCGCTTTTGGTTTCCTGGAGCGCAAATCTGGCCAGCATCCGCATCGTAATGCTCTTTTTCAGAATGCACAGATCCGCAAGGCAATGAAGAAATACGGCAGCCAGGCTGCCAAATCGCTGGGGAATGATATCAGATGGGTTCTATGGTACAACATTAATGATGCCAAAGATGTGCATCTTTTGTATATTTCAATGGGGAACCATCTTTCTAAACCCGCTGAATTTGATACTTATATTTTTGCGCCCGATCCGGAATTGCCAATTAAAGGACGTATGTTTATCACTCTGTCCTCTATCAAGGAAATTAATTGCGTACGCAAGACAGATTTATCTCAGATAATCATCCGGTCTTTGGAAATCGGTGATTTTTATACGCTATACGGATCGGTTCCGCAATTGCGCAAGAAGCTTCCTTGGGCGAAATACATACCAAGATGAAACTTGTTGATCCTGAGAGATATGCAGTAGCGCTCTGCAATCAAGCCATTGCAGATTATGTTTGTGCGTTGGTCTTGTTTGCGCGTTTTTCTGATGGCTTGTTCGAGTCGCAGAACTTGGTACATGCCATATTGGCGAAACTTCAGCAGGTGGAGGAGAAGTTGCTGAAAGGCTATCTGCTTCATAAAAAAGGAGAACGCTATAACGCTTTTAGAGGCCATGCTATATTAAGCCTAAATGAGGAAGCGAAGAGAAGGATTGGGCATGAGCTCTCCAATATCATTTCCATTTTGAAGGAGGACAGCCGTAGCCAGATTGATGCAATTCGCCACTTGGAGGAGATGGTTCCCAAAGGCAAAGATGGCTGCGTGAAGAATCAATATGGATATATTGACTCCATTGATGAGAATACTGAATACCCATTCCATAAAAGAGAGCAACCTCCCGTAATCCCTGCTCAGCATTTTACAAAGGAAGTTGGGATTAAATACAAAAAAGCCATCGAATGGCTTCTCAAATGCTTTGCTGATTTGAAAAGGAATAATATCGCTCGAGAGGAATTCTTCAGCCCTCTGGTTGAGTTTATTGATTCTGATTTCTATAGAAACTTGGAGCGAATGGCCAGGGGGATATGATAAAAAATATTCATATTGTTGAGTCGAATGAAAATTAACATAATTCAATTAAAGGGAGTGCAACCCATGAGCAAAATCACAGACATCATCGCCCGCGAAATTCTGGATTCGCGCGGCAACCCCACCGTCGAGGTGGACGTCACACTCGAATGCGGCGCCATGGGACGGGCGGCCGTTCCTTCCGGCGCCTCGACCGGCGAGCGCGAAGCCCTCGAACTGCGCGACGGCGACAAGGCGCGCTACCTCGGCAAGGGCGTCAAAAAAGCCGTCGAGAACGTCAACAAGATCATCGCCGACGAGATCATCGGCTTCGACGCCACCGAGCAGATCGCCATTGACCAAACGATGATTGACTTGGACGGCACGGAAACCAAGAGCAAGCTCGGCGCCAACGCGATCCTCGGCGTTTCGCTCGCCTGCGCCAAAGCCGCCGCCGAAGCCACGGGGCTGCCGCTCTATCAATACCTGGGCGGCGTCAACGCCAAGACCCTGCCCGTCCCGATGATGAACATCCTCAACGGCGGCGCGCACGCCGACAACAACGTGGACATTCAGGAATTCATGGTCATGCCCATCGGCGCGAGCAACTTCGCCGAAAGCCTGCGGATGGGCGCCGAAGTTTTCCACGCCCTGAAATCCGTCTTGAAGGGCGCCAAACTGAATACCTCCGTGGGAGACGAAGGCGGCTTCGCCCCCGATCTGAAATCCAACGCCGAAGCCATCGAGCGCATCCTGACCGCCATCGAAAAGGCCGGTTATAAATCGGGCAAGGATGTCAAGATCGCCCTCGACGTGGCCGCGTCGGGCCTCTTTGACAAGAACAAAAAAGTTTACACGCTCGCATCCGAAAACCGCTCGCTGACCTCGGCCGAATTGGTCGAATACTACAAAGATCTGTGCGCGAAGTATCCGATAGCCTCCATCGAAGACGGCATGGGCGAGAACGACTGGGAAGGCTGGAAACTGATGACCGACGCCCTGGGCAAAAAAATCCAGATCGTCGGCGACGACATCTTCGTCACGAACACCAAGATTTTCTCCAAAGGCATCGCCCAGGGGATTGCCAACTCGATCCTGATCAAAGTCAACCAGATCGGCACGCTGACCGAGACGCTCGATTGCATCGAAATGGCGAAGAAGGCCGGCTACACCGCGGTCGTTTCCCATCGCTCGGGCGAGACCGAAGACTCGACCATCGCCGACATCGTCGTCGCGACCAACGCCGGCCAGATCAAAACCGGCTCGGCCTCGCGCTCGGACCGCATCGCCAAGTATAACCAGTTGCTCCGCATCGAAGAAGAGCTCGGCCCCGCAGCGCGCTATCTTGGCTGCGCGGCGTTTTATTGTATCAAGTAACTATCGCCTGACGATTAATAGACGGATGGCGAATGCTTGAGACGCGGACGCGGGATTCCTGAAGTCCCGCGTCCGCGTTTTCTTTGTCTGCATTGCTCGCCATCAATCATTTCTCGCCCCGGCGCATGTCTGGTGCGGGCAAAGAGCGCTGAAATTCCGCAATTCATCTTTTTGGGAAATTCCCGGGAAAATTCCCTTTGACCCGGCGTCAATGATTGCAGTAACTTTTCCGCCCTCGACGCCGCAACGGGTGATTGGCTCAGATGGTTAGAGCGCCGGCCTCACATGCCGGAGGTCACAGGTTCGATTCCTGTATCACCCACCATCAAAAAACTTACAAAAACAAGCCAAATTTCAATATTTTCGCCCTTTCCGCTAACTGACTGGGAAAGATCAATTTACCCGTTTTTTCCCGTTTTTTGGCACAAAGTTGGCACAAATCTGGCACAAGAATCTCGTATCCTCTTTGGTTAGCCAATGGGACAATGGCGCGCCCTTGACAAGCGCTGCGTGATGCCCATGATTTGAGGTGATGAATATCGGCGCGCAAGCGTCCGAGTTCTGTTTCATAGGAAGACAATGGCATGGAGACTAAAATGGAAAAGCGAAAAAACAAATCATGCGTCGCCAAAACTCCAATGAAGAAATCCGTTAAAGCTGCGCTTGGCGCAGAGCAGATGATACACCCCACAGATGATAGCATGGCTCAGAGCGGCGAGACTCAGAACTTGACAAAAGCTGCAACGATGGGAAAGAAATCTATTAAGGCGATTGGATATTACTCCTTTGTGCCAGAGGAATTTGACGACCTTCGAAAAACAACTAAAACACAGACTGCGCTCAAGATGGAAATCGAGGACGAAATCAGAGCCTATTGCGCGGAAGAGGGATTGGAGTTGATTGAACCAATAGCGTGCGATGTTGTTTCATATCCCCAAAAATCTAGCATTGGCGTGAATGGCAGCGCCAAAGCTGCAAATGCCAAAAGCAGCAAGGATCAGAAAGATGAAGGCGCGCTAGGATGTATCACTCCGTTTGAATTGGCGCTGCGATGGCTGGAAATTGGGGAGGGCGCCAGTCGAGATTTTCTCCTGGATACAGAGAACTGGCCTGCTCAAAAGGGACCTTTCACGTGCATTGATAGGCATGGGAATTCTTTTGGACATAGTTTTTCCCCTATGGGGGGCGCATTCTTCGGACCTTGGATAAAGAACTTGCCGGAGATGGAGAGTCTTGTCATAGAAGCCAAGCGAATCGAGGCGATCAAGACAGGACACTATGACGCCAACCAAGAAGCCAAGGGAAATGCGCTACGGGAAATCAAAAAGAAAATAGCCCCTTTGCGGCGAATTCGAAGCATTGTTGATTGCCTAAACAAAGGCAAAGAGCGCCTTGCACAATTGGAGAAAAGCGAACCGGAACCTTTTAAAGAAGGACAGCGCCAGAAGGAAAGGCATATTGCTCAATTGCGCTCCATGATTCAGGCGCACGAGGAAATGTTCGCGCATGGATCAGAAATCATCAAAGCGCACTATCCGGCCCTGCACCGGGCGCTGCGGATGCTTGAGAAAGGCACAGTCACAACGATAGTATCGCCGGACTATTATAGCTTGTTGAGCGCAGGCGTAATTGTCGGAAAGCAACTGGCGGATTGGATAGGCGATTGCGGCTATGATATTCGTATCTTGAGCGAGATTCGACGATACAGAGAGTATTCGGAGCAATTCGATCTCGAAGAAAAGGAAAGAACTGAGCACAATCAGAAGGAGCGGGAAGACTATAATCGAGAGATCATGGGCTGGGAAGCCATTTATGAGCAGGCACGGGAAAGGAACTGGAAACTGCCGGTGGAAATTCCACTGCCGGACGGTCGAAAGATCCACCTTGAGATAACAGAATGCATTCGTTGGTGGCATGGTAATGATCCGGTTGTAGATCGTCTGTCAGGAACCTCTTTGAATGATGCCAATCTGCGAGAGCACCTTGAGCGTACGTGGTTTCAAAATATTGCCCGGTACCTGAACGTGCTTTTGCTGGAGGCAAATGACATCGAGAGAATCTTCGCCCTCCACTCGGGAGGAATGAACTACATCAAAGAGACTGTTGCTCGGTTGCTCGATATTGAAAAACGAATCGGACAGCGAGAACCGTATTTGCTGCGCGCGATTCAGACTGATCTGCGTGTAAGCGCGATCATGGAGCGCCTCGATCTTCCTACCGGCGGGGAAAACTGGCGTGTAAAGGACAGTGCGAATCCTTTCTACTTACTATGCGAATACTTCACCGATCCTGAATGGAGACGCGAGCGCCAGAGGGAACAAGAGCTAGCAGCCAGAGAACGCAAGGCAAAATATAGGAGACAGGAGCAAGGCAAAGGGCAAAAAGACGGAACGCCAGGCGCTTCACCCCATGCGCGTGCGGATAAGTCCGTGCGCAAGAAGAGAACGAACTATAGTTGGAAAGATGAAAAAAGGCAGTATAAAAGATATTTGCACGATCACAAGCCCAAACCTCAAAGCATAAATCATTTTATACGCACTGAGATAGAAGGTCAGACGAGTGACCGAATGAGCTATAAAGAGAGAGAAAATCTAAAATGGGCTTTAGATAAGTTTCGCAAGAAGTACATAGAGGATCATCCCGGAACCTTAGAAAAATAAGAACCGCACTAAGTTGACTTTCATCGCGCCCGGCTTCTCACAAGGCCGGGCACGATTGTTTTAAGGCCACTTTTCTGGAAGATTTTCCAAAAATCTATCATACGTAAAAGCCGCGCCAGTACTGGCCGAGATGCGGGTTTGATCCAGCCATCTTTCCATGGTTTTTTCTAATTACTGATGTCGTCGGTTACTCCTCAAGCATCATGCCTGGCCGCACCAGCGCATGAAATTCCTTGAGGAGGTGTGCACCATGCACACGCAAAACGAAACACATTCTCCTCTCCTGCTTGAAGTGCTGGAGCGGGTGAGAAGCATCGAGGACACCCTTTCCTCGATGGCAAAACGCCGGCGCGTTGATCCGGCGTGGTACACGTTAGACGAGGCAAGCCGCCTCTGCGGACGTAGCAAGCGCGGACTGCAAAGCTTTCTGGCACGGAATGCCGCTGATCCCAATGGCTCGCATCCGCGACGCGCGCATGGGCGCGTGTTCAAGCAAGATTTCGAGCGACTGCTCGAATCCAAACAGAAAGTCAGCCGTGGGAAGCAAGTCCGCGACGCCGTCAACAACCTACTCGGACAGGGAGGATTTCAATCATGACTGAACGTATCGTCCCTGACAATTTCTGCGATCCTCAGTTTCGGGTGTCGAAAGACAAACCTTGCCCGATCTGCGGCAAGCCGGATTGGTGCTTGAGCGATCAAGAGCAATGGGCTCTCTGCAACCGAGTCGAATCGCCGCAGCGATGGAAGGACGCTGGTTGGTTTCATCGCTTGGGCGCAAACGTCAAAGACCTTGGCGGCCCCGATGGAATACCGATGGCGCCAAGCACAGCACAAGACACGGCGAGAAACACAAGCCAGCCAAGGATATCCGAAGCGAAGGAGGTTCATACGCTTTGGAAGTCACAGGCCGAGGCAGATCAAATCTTTGAAGGCCTGCGTCCAGTTGCTGATAATCCTGAGCGGCTGCAATTTTTTGCGAATGAATACTCGCTCGCAATTGAATGGATTCCTTCCAATTGGCGATTATTTAATCATTCAGAATATGGTCCAGGAGTGGTCTATCGAGTTCATGATTCGGCTGGCGCCCCAGCTTATCATTACAAATCGTTCGCGCGAGACCCCAAGAAACATAAGCGTTCTTCGCGCTGGCTTTGGGGTGGCGATGGCGCCGTACATCTGAGCCATGGGGATATTCACCCGCTGGCTGTTACGCATGGACAAGAGAAAGGGATTGCCTTGTTCGCAGCAGGCTATGATGTCCTTTCGTTTTCGTCAGGGGAAAATCCCCTGTCAGACGAATGGATCAAGCATGTTGCCAAACTCAATCCCATGCGTATTGTCTTGGCGGATGATGCGGACGAACGAGGTCGCCAATCGAACACAGGTACCGCGCAGGCTTTGGAAGCGGCCGGATATTCGAAATCAAAAATATGTATCGTCTGTTGGCCCGAGGACGCGCCGGCTGGTTTTGACATCAACAATGTCCTGGGGGAAAAAGGGCTTGAAGGATTGCGAATGCTGGTTGATGACGCCAAACCATTGCCGGCTGATCCTACGGCGCCGCAGGCCAAGAGCTTGCGCGACTTTCTTACCGTCAAGCGTCCGCCAATTGCATGGCATATTGAGCGCATACTCCCGCCCCGGGGAAAAGTGACAATTTCCGCTCCCGAGAAATGCCACAAGACTTTTCTTGTTCAGGAACTGGGAATCTGCCTTGCCTCTGGCAATTGCGAATGGTTGGGGCTTCGGTTTGGCGCTCCTGTGCGCGTGATGATGCTCCAACCAGAACTTTCGGATGAGATGATGTCCGAGCGCTCTGAATGGATCATTCAGACCGCGCCAGATTTCATTGATCGTGACCGGGCGCTTGATAACTTCATCCTCATGGAGACAGCACAAGGACGCCCCAACCTAGCAGCGCGCGATGGTCAGGAAAACACAGAGGGGCGGAAACGCGTTGAAACATTAATAAAGCGTTTTAGCCCGCAGGTGTTGATCATTGACCCACTGTATATGACTTTTGTCGGCCTTGACGAGAACACTGCGGGCGAAATGAGTCTGGCGCTTGATTATCTGGCTCGACTCACAATTCGATATAATCTTGCCATTGTTTTGAGTCACCATTTTGGCAAGGCAGGAACGACGCGTGGGTCATCCGTGTTCGGCGGATGGGGCGACTCAGACTTTAAAATGAGTCCACTAAAAACCAAGCCCGAAATCGTTCGTGTTACAGGGCAGTTCCGCTGCCGCGGAAATGATGGCTTCCCAGCCTTTTGGCAGCGCCCAGCCAGCAGTGAGGCTTGGTTTCATGAGATGCCTCAAGACTGTGATGCTCCGATCATTGAGAAAATTGCCGGCTATGAAAAAGTATTGGCCGTGCTCAGCGATCAAGTTCCAAGGTCATGGACCCAGCTGAAGATGGACTTGCAGCAGAGGCTTAAATGCGGGGAGCGAACCGCCGAAAAATTAATAAAAGAGGCGGTCGAAAGCGGCAAAGTTACAAAAAACGACAAATTCTATGTGATCGCCAAGTAAGCCGCAAAGGTCCTGTTGCGGTTCGTTGCGGTTACAGTTTGGGCGCTCCTGGCAGCAACCGTACCCCCCACCCCCTTTTAAGGGGTGGGGGGTGCGGTTGCGGCTGCCGGCAGTTGGCAAGAACCGCAAGACGCTTGTGCGGTTTGCAGTCACAGATAAGAGCCGACTCTTGGATTCTGGAGCAGAAGAAATTTGACGGCATTGTTATCGGAGCTGATAAAGAAATGGCCCCAATGACGCCGGAATGGCACCGAGAAAATACAGATTCCTCTCTTTTTCATTCCACATGATCTTTCCAAATAAACAAACCGTCTCCATTGCTGTGTCTATTGCCTTGAATCTCTGCGCGAAGTGGGGATACTTGGCTGCATTATGTCTGATATTGGCACCCAAAACGCAAACCCGCCTGCTCGCACCATATCTCCTCTCACTGATCCCATTCCCCGCGAGGGTATGCTGGCGACGATTCGCAATCGCCGCGCGCTGATCGCCGCCGTGGAACCCTTCGACGGCCCTGTTGAAGGCGGACGACTGCATTTCGTCCGGCTGGAATACACCGACAGCGACGGCCTTCCCTGAAGACACGGTAATCTGGGAGTGCGAAGTCAAACGGAACTGCTGCTTCGCCGACGCATTCGCCAGGTTCTGATCCTATGCTCTGCCACCCGATTTTCTTTCTCTGAGAACGGCGAGCCCAAAGACGATGGGAGGGCATCAGAAGGACGGGAATCAGACGGATGAGAGTCAGGCGGCGCGCTCTTGCCAGCACAAAAAAAGCTTATGGGATACAGTAGAGCGCGTTTGTTTCCGATCCTTTCTCTTGCCTGCGCAGGCTGAGGGGGGTATCGTTTCAAAAAGTATTCGGTTTTCATCGCAGCCCGCCGCGCGACAACGGCGCGAGAAGGAATTCGAGCTTTTTATCGTATCACTCTTATTATAGCCTCAGCCTGAGCGGCGGAAATCGGATTTCACTGACGCCTGACAAGGACTGGCCAACCGGGTTTCATCATGGCAAAGAACACAATGAGTCACAGTCTATAGGATGGAAGCGGATATGGGCAAAACACCAGAAGAGGATGCCGCCATTCACAGCGATTCTCCCCCTTTGAGCGCAGGAGAGCTGCCGTCGCTGCCACCGGATGGAAGGGGTAAGAATGCCGCCATTTACAGTGATTCTCCGCCGCTGAGCGCCGGCGAACTACCATCTCTGAAATCTCAACCGGGTTCCGACTCCGAGAAAAAAAGCGCCGGCGAGCTTACATCACAACCAGACGGGATAGATGAACGCGCCCTGAAAGTCACCCAGGCGATGACGGCTGGCGGCGTGATGGCCAACGGCAGGCTGAAACTCATCGAAAAACTGGGACAGGGCGGCATGGGCGTTGTCTGGAAGGCGCGCGACAAGGACCTCAATCGTTTGGTGGCCATCAAGCGTCCCTTCGGATACCTGGAGCGCTTCCAACGCGAGGCGCAGGCCGCCGCAAATCTGCAGCATCCCAATGTAATCACTATTCATTCCGTGAGCATGGATGAAGGCGTGCCCTTCATCGAAATGCAGTTCGTGGACGGGCATTCATTATACAGGGAAGTAAAAGAACTCGGTCACGGGATGGATCTAAAGCAGGTCTGTGAGATTGGCTCGCAGTTATGCAATGCGCTTGAGGCGGCGCACCAGATAGGAATTATCCACCGCGACATCAAGCCGGGCAACATCATGATCGCCAAGGGAGACGGCAGGCCGCTGATCGGGGATTTCGGCCTGGCTGCGGCGCATCTGGCGGAGGATGAAATCGGAGTAGAGCAGTTTTCCCTGACGATGACCCATGCGGCGATGGGGACGATGCACTACGCCCCGCCCGAGCAAATGCGCGATGCGAAATCCGCCGACGCGCGCAGCGATATCTATTCTCTCGCTGCCACGATCTATTTCATGCTCACCGGCGAGGAACCAAAAAAAATCCGAATTGACCGGCTCCCCGCCGCCATCCGTCCCATTCTGGACAAAGCGCTGGAAGATGATCCCGATCTCCGCCAGTCGAGCGCCGCTGAATTCGGCCAGGAACTGCTCCAATGCGCCCAGCAGTCATCCGTGGAATCCCATGATGTCGCCTGCCCGAAGTGCCATAAGGAAAGCCCGCTCACAGCTGGGCATTGCGTTCACTGCGGCGCCAGCCTCGAAAGCCTTTTCAAGTCCTGCGCCAAGTGCGGCGTCAAGAACCGCGTGGATCAGAAATTCTGCCAGAAATGCGGATCGAATCTTGCCGCACAGGCTGAAATTGCGCGCCTTCGTATAGATATCGGACCTGCTGAGGCAAATCATCAATATATAGAACTGCGGCAGATGGCGGAACGCGGCGTGGAGCTGGAGCCGAATGCTGCGGATTTTCGCCAGGCGCTTGAACGCGCGCAGAAAATTTTGCAGCAGATTGAATCATTCCGAAAGCAACTGGATCAAACGCCGGAAAGCCAGCCCAACGCGCGATTGGCGATTTTGAAACAATGGCTAGTGTTGTTGCCGGGTACTCCTGAGTTGCTTACCGCAATTGCTGAGGCCGAACGGGAAAAGGCACAGCAGACCAAGAAGGCCAAGCTGGAATTCGTGCAAAGGCGCAAGGAATATAAGAGTGCCCAAAACATATGGCAAACTATCCAGAACTGTTTGAAGGCAGCCAAACCGCAATCCGCAGGCTTTATCGCCAGATTACTCGGTAAAGGTAATCTTTCCGCAGACGAACAACTGCAGTATGCGCATCTGCGCAAGGAGGAAGCGCAAGCTCTAATCACATTTAAAAAAGCTAAATTCTGTCTGGATGAGGCTTTGCAGCATTTATCAATAGCGGAAAGTTATACAGAAGATTTAGGAGATACTATCAAATTGGAGTTTCCTTAAAAGAATCTGTGGGTGAATTTCGGCTCCGGTAGTTTGCCAAGCTTGTGATAGAGCGCGATTTCCAAGCATTTGAAGGTCGAAAATCCATAACTATTTCTCATTGCCACTTTCGCTTTGTTGTTCAGTCCTTCCACGACGCCCGACGAAAACGCTTTCTTCGCGCGAAACCAGTTCAGGATCAGACCGCGATGCGCTCGATACATCTTCGCCACCTGCTTCATCGGCTGCAACCGCGAGCGCATCGCCTTCGAGCACCATTCATCCAGAAAGCGCCCGGCCCAGTAGGGCGAGACATAATCCCAGAAGAACGCCAGCGACTCCTTGAGCAGGTACGCGCGCACGGTCTTCAGGTTCAGCCGCACCAGATCGCGCAAGCGGTAGGTCTGGCTTATGCTCAAATTCCCGAACCGCTTCAGCAGACACCACCGGCTGCGAGTCAACACCGGTTCGCAACCCTTGTGGCGCAACTCGGCCGCTTCCTGACGCCGCACTTCGTCCACCGCGCGGTTGGCATGCGACACCAAATGGAAACGGTCCAGGATGTGCAGCGCATGGCCTACCTTTTTCTGGATTACTTTCAGGTACGGTTCCCACAAGTCGCTGCAAACGAACTTCACGTGCGCGCACCGCTCCTTGCCCAGCCACCGGAAAAATCGCAAAAGCGTTTTGACCCGCCGATGCTCGCCCACCCACAACAGCCGTTTGAATCCCTCGTTGATCTGATACACCGCCGTCAGATAGTGATGTCCGCAAGCCCACGCCAGCTCATCCACGCCGATGGCGGTGATTCCCTCCAGGCTCATGTGCGCCCGGCCCCACTCGACCGCCATCTGAACCGAACAAAAAACATAATGCCAGCTGGTGTTCAGCGCCTCGGCTGCCGCTTGCCAACTCAAGCGCTGCGCCCACCGCGCCAAGTACCACTGGTACGTCCGCGTCACCGGATGCTTGCCGTCGGCCCAAGGCACCGCCTCCACCTTCACGCCGCAATCCGGACAGTTCACGCGGCGCATCGCGTATACGAGGAACACCGTGATCCCCCACAGCGGCGGATACAGAAAGCGCCGCGCGAGCAGCGTATCGTAACCGGGACCCGGTTTGCCGCACCCCGAACATACGGGCCGCGTTCCTTTGCGCGCGCGAACGGTGATCTCAAGACTCAGCGTTTCGCTTTTTTTGCCCCAACGCGCCCGCCCGAAAACAAACCCCTTGATCGGATCAATTTTTCTAAGGATACTTTGAATCAGCATCTGGCCGCCCTCCGCGAGAATGGGTTGTTACGAAGACAGTCATTATCGCAGAAACCGCGGCCGGATGCTTTCGTTTTTTTCTCCTTTCCTCGATGGACGCGCAACGCCATCAACGCCGCGAACACGCGGCTTGACCCCGGACGGTCACGCATCGAAGATACCTCTGGCCGGCCAAACGGAAGCGGGCGCTGCTGGAGAGCAACCCGCCAGGGATAACCGGCTGAGGTGGTGGAAACAAACCGGCGCGGGGGGCGGCAAATCTATGTCGTCCCCCAGAGCCGGTTATTCCGCTTTTTCCATTTCCTCCCATGCCTCCGAAAACTCAAATGATGATCAGGCTCATGCTGATTCAAATCGCGGCTATTCACTCGGTATTATTGCCGCTTTTCACCCACTAATTCTTCACGGGAACC
>JAPLSP010000664.1 GCA_026398575.1 Candidatus Sumerlaeota bacterium
GGCGCCAGCATTTGGAGTGCGGTTGCTTGCTGCCGCTTTTGCTTCGATTTTTTTTAGATTGGCGTAGCTAAAGTGGCAGCAAGCAACCGCCCTCCAAATGCTGGCGCCCCGCCTATTCGCATCAGTCTTTTCTTCCTTGCGAATGCTGCGCTGTAGGAGAGCCCATCAAAAACCCGCGGGAGGCGCCGCCTTTGCGGGTTTGCCCGGCGCCGTGTCTGGATCGTCTATTGCGGCGGCGCCGGCCGGGCTGGCAGTGGGGCCGGTGGCGCCGTGGGCTTTGAGCAGTTCGACGATGTCTTTATAGCCCAGCTGCGACGCCAGCTGCAGCGGCGTTTTTTTGTCCTTGCCCTTGACGTTGACGTTCGCGCCCTTTGCGATCAGTATCTTTGCCGCTTCGCGGTTCTTTTTGCGCAAGGCCGTCAGCAAGACCGTATTCTTGTTTTCGTCCAGGTATTCGAGCTTAGGATTCAATTCCATGAGATACTTGAAGACGGGCATGCGATTCCAGAACACCGACAAACTCAAAGGCGTAACCTCGTCCGTGTACTTGTTGATGTCGGCGCCCTTTTCCACCAACATCTTGACGATCTCCAGATTGCCGTGATATGCTGCCCAATCCAAGTGCGTCCAGACGTTGCTCAGGGCATCGGGATCGGCGCCCTTGTCGAGCAGCGCCCGGACGAGTTGTGGATCATTCAGCTTTATGGCCGCATAAAGGGGCGTATAGCCGAAGTTGTTGTCCGTATTGAGAATCGCCCCCTTTTCGATGAGTTTCAAGGCCACCGCCGTCTTTTTTCTGGCGATTGCCGCATGCAATGGCGTGAATCCTTGCTTGTTCTTGTAATCCATGGGAGCGCCATTTTCAATAAGAAACATTGCGAGGTCGTCGTCATTATTATCTTCGCACGTGATACAGTTATACAGCAAATTTGGACTGGATTCGCCGATGGAATATGCATGGAGCGATGCAAATCTCGCTCGCGCGATTCGATCCCGCAAATAGCTACAAACCTCCTTGTCGCTCCGATTGGCTTCCATCGCTTTGCTGAAGGCAGCCAGCGCTTCGTCCAACTTTCCCGGAAGTATCCGTTCGGCTTGCAGCAGTTCCTCCTTCATCGGTCCTGTGAACAGCCGGATTTCCGCTTCGCATTGTTCGCGAGGCATGCCGCCCCAACCGATCGTTTCGTTCCAGAATCCCTGGTTCATCTGAATGGGCGTTTTGACTTCCTCCCATTTCTTTTTCGCTTCCTCGAAGCGCCCGCACCATGCCAGCGTCACGGCCCATTGCGCCAAAATATTGTCGCGATGCTGGTCCATCTTCGATTCGGCAAGGCTGCCTTTGTAGATTGTTTCCAGGTTTTCGGCCACTCCCGGAGCGCGGAAGCGAAGCCGCCAGGCGTCGTTGGGAGTTTCACCGGCGACATCACGGAGCGCGATCAGATACTGGAAGGGAACCAAAGTATCGAAGCGTTTGCTCTCCAGGCAATCCGTTCCAAAAGCAATGATTTCCTCGTGCGAGCCTCCCCAACGGGGACGCAGCGCCCAACGCAAACTGGAGTAAGCGTCGCTATAATCCAGTTGCCCCCGAACGGCGCGATCGAACCATACGCGCGGCGTTTCATCGCCTCCGCCGGCCATTGCCACATTAATCATTTTCGCCGCCGCCTCGGGAAACTCGGGGCGCAACTTCCAAGCGTCCGTGAGCGCGCGAGCGGCTTCTACCAGGTGTTCATGGAAGCCCTTCCATCCCTCCTTCTTCACCGTGTTTGCGAATCCATCTCCCCGCATATTCCAGGCCATGTCCACCTCATAGTATCCTTCGAGAATCTTCAAAAACCAAGGATCGGCTGTGGGAGCGACTTTCTTGATCTTCTCCAGAAACAGGCCGTAGCGGCTGAATTTCCCCTCTTCGGAGTTCTTTGCTTCCATGTGGGCATTTTCGATCTGGGAGAAGGCAATGCGCATTTCTTCGGGACGATATTCGCCTTGACGCACCGCCTCGGCCATCATCCCGATTTGCCTGTCGCGCATGACCTGGAAGTCGGCGCTGTTCTTGATCTTTAACTGAGAGAAGAATTGCGCCAGCATATCGGCGCCATAGCGGACGTGCGTCCGAGGATAGGAGCTTTTCTCCAAAACCGGGAGCATCCGGCGCAGCGTTGGCTCGGCCTCGGCGGCGTGGCCGTACAGCGCTTGAGCCATGGCGTGCCAGAAGACCACCAGCGGCTCATCGCATCCGCGATCAATCAAGTCTTTGCCCATCTTCAATAGATCATCCGGCGGCAGCGCATCTGATTGAAGCGCCCATGCTTTGCAGATGGCGAGGAGAAACTTTATCGCTTCTGCATTCCATTTCGGATTTTTACTCTCATTGCGGTCATAAGCTTCCACGGTCATTCGCGTTAGCCATACATAGCGAGTACGCAAAAAGTCCTTGGTAGTCGGAATTGTGGATGATGTTGGAATCGGCGCGCCATCCCTCACTCTTTTTCCTGCCAACGATTCGGTCGTTTCCCGCTCATCCTGATTGGGCGCAAAAAAGGAGCGCCCCCAGCTCATGGGCGTACAATAGGCGGCGCATCCCAACGTCACTATCGCCGCAATAATGCCCATTTTTTCGCTCAAGTGCTTGTGATGATTCGATCCATTTACAGTCATGTTATCACCTCACGCAAAGTTATATAAGCGGCGGGCACGGCTCATATTCCAAACCTATTGTTTGATTTTTGCCTATTGCGGTCGCCTGCGTCAAGTGGGAAGGATGAAAACTTTCCGGCGCGAAGGAAGGCGTAGGGATATTAAGCGTTCCTCCAAATTTTCAATGCTTCCTCTACAGATATGCCTTGACCGCAGCCCGCATCGGTTTGAAAGTCTTGTCAATAAATAAAATGAACTTAGCAATCATCGAATATTGTTCTTTTATGAAGATGCAGTCGCTGCGGAAATAGCTGTCCAATGCTGATAACAGACATCATGTGGAAGGAATATTTCATCGAGAAGATCGCAGAGAAGCATTTTGTATCGGTAGGAGAAATGGAAGAGGCGCTCTTTTCCAAGCCATTAATCAAGAAGATGAGCAAGGGGCGCGTAAAAGGAGAAGATGTTTACGCTGCTTTAGCGCAGATTAGCGGTGGGAGACGTTTGATCGTATTATTTATTGATAAGAAACATGGTCTAGCACTGCCAATCTCAGCGCGCGACATGGACGATTCGGAGAGGAGATATTATGCAAAACACAGGTAAACACGCGGACACGCTGCCGGATGAGTTCAAGTCAGAAGAAGAGGCCGCTGCGTTTTGGGATTCTCACAGCCTAAGCGATTATGAGGAATTCCTGGCGCCGGCGGATCTTGAGATAGACATTAAGAGGCGTCATTTCGAGATTGAGGTGGACGAGGAAAGCTTCTTTGCTTTGCGCGACAGCGCGAAAAAAATGCACAAGCCGGTCAAACTACTCGCCAGCGAAATTCTCAAACAGAAGCTGGTGGCGGTGTGAATAAGATGGGCGCCGCCACTTGTGCGGCTAGCAGTTTGGCTCTGGCGGCGCTATTGAAATGGCGCAGAATTTTCATACCTTGATGGAAAGGATTCGTCTCATGCGGAAGAATCAAAGTAACAGCCGGGCGGCGGGCATTCGGGCCTGCATCTTCGGAAGTCTTGCGCTGCTTGCCGCAGGCGCGCTGGCGGCGGATAAAGCAGTTGCGCTCTTCAACGGAAAAGACACCAAAGGCTGGAAGGTCGTGGGCAAAGGGGAATCGCAATGGAAGGTCGGCAAGGCGGCGCTCGATTCTTCCGATCCCAAAAAGCTGGCCGTGGCCGGCGCCGGGGACGAACTCATCAGCTGCGAGAAGGGCGTGAATCTGGCGACCGAAGCCGATTACAAAGACTGCATCCTGGAGACGGAGTTCATGGTCTCGAAAGGCTCGAATTCCGGGATCAAGATGGCCAACATCTATGAGATACAGCTGCTCGACAGCTTCGGCAAGGAAACAGCGGACAAGGGCGATTGCGGCGCCGTCTATCAGGAAAACGCTCCGAAAGTAAACGCCTGCAAGAAACCCGGCGAATGGCAGACGCTGGTCATTGATTTCCGCGCGCCGCGATTCGATGACGCGGGCAAGAAAACGTCCAATGCCAAGTTCGCGAAAGTAACGCTCAACGGACAGGTTGTGCAGGAGAACGTCGAGATCGCCCACGGTACTGGTGGTGGCGGCAAGGTCGCGACGGAAAAACCCTCCGGCCCGATTTTTTTGCAGGGCGATCACGGCCCGGTGGCGTTCCGCAACATGAAAATCACGCCTCTGAATTAACGCGATGGCTATTGTAAACGCCGGAAAGAAGGCATCGAGCCACAAGCGATTGATGGCTTAATCGTATTTGGTCACGTATGAAATCCTGAAAGGATTTCACTCCAAAGCACAGGATAAGCGAAGCGCCATCCTGTGGCATGATGCCGCAAAATTATTCGAACCCTGAAAGGGTTCCACATTCAGACCGCTGAGAAGGATCTATTGTCGCCATTTGTGGAACCCTTTCAGGGTTCGTCGCAATTCGGCGCGGGTTCTATCGCAGGATGGCGCTTCGCTTATCCTGCGCTCTGGAGTTCAATCCTTTCAGGATTGCTCCAAACTCAATTTCGAGATGGCTTCCAGGAGCTTCTCTCCGACGGCGTCGGGGATGCGCAGTTTGCCCATGCCGGTTCCCAAATGGATTTCCGGCTTGCTCGCGCCGTGGAAGTCCGAGCCGCCCGTCGTGAGCAAACCATAGCGCGCCGCCAGCTTCTGGCAAAGGCCCATGTCCGAATCCGAATACGTGGAATAATAACACTCCAGTCCCACCAAGCCGGCCTCGCATAGTTCGCGCACGAACTTGTTCAATTGATCCTCGGGCAGATTCAACAGCGGCGGATGCGCCAGGACCGGCGCGCATCCCTCATCGCGAATGGCGCGCACGGCCTCGAACGCCGTGGGGCGGTCGCGGTCAACGTACGCCTTGGCGCCCGTGGCCAGATATTCGTGAAAGGCTTCGGTGACGGTTGCGACGTACCCCTTGCGAACCATGACGGCGGCGATATGCGGGCGCCCGATCACGTCGCCCTTGCTCTCGGCCGTCACTTCCTCGATCGCGATATCGAATCCCAATTCCTGAAGCCGGAGAACTATGGCGGCGCCGCGATTCTCGCGCGACGCCTGAAAATCCGCAAGCAATGCGGCAAAGCGCTCACTGATGCGGGCGGGAAAGCCATAGCCAAGGACGTGCGCTTCCTTGCCGCCGCCGGACCGGGTTCCCACGGCGCTGATTTCAATGCCTCCGATGCCGCGCAAGCCAGGCGCATGTTTCAGCGCGTCGAAAAATTCCTCAAGCCCGCCCGCCGTATCGTGATCCGTCAATGCCAGGATGCCCAGTTTGCGGCCGGCGGCCTGCGCGACCAGTTCCACCGGCGCGAGCGATCCATCGGAGGCGCTGCTGTGTGTGTGAAGGTCAATCATAGGAAGGCAGAGCCAGAGGGCAGTAGTTCAATATCCAATAATCAATATCCAATATCCAATATCCAACAGAGAATTTCCAATGTCCAACAGGGAATTTCCAATGTCCAACAGGGAATGCCCAATGTCCAAGCCCACTTGCGAAGTGTGAACCGAAAACCGAAAACCGAAAACCGAAAACCGAAAACCTAGCCTTTGATAGTTATTACGCGAATTAAATTCGTAATACCGCGCTGCTGGATTGGCAATCCTGCCGTCAGGACGAAGCGTGCGGGAGGCTGGATTCCTGCGACGTTGCGCACAATCCTCAAACTCTCGGCGATGAGTTCGTCGCTATTTTCCTTCATCGGCATGAGCAGCGGCCAGACGCCCCATGTCAGGCTCAACCGCCGCCAGGTCTCCTCATCGGGCGTCACCGCATAGATCGGATCGCTCGGACGATAGCGGGCGACCAGGCGCGCCGTCGAGCCGCTCATCGTGCAGGCGATGATCCCCTGGACCTTCAGGTCCTTCGCGATCTGGCAGGCAGCGTGTCCGATCGCGTCGGCCGTATCCAGGCAGGCGTCCGAATCGTCGAACGACTCGATAGGCCGCAGGCGCTCGGCGTATTCCGCCGAAGCCTCGGAGCGCTCGGCGATGTGCGCCATCATGGCCACCACGTCGGCCGGATGCTTGCCGACGGCGGTTTCCTGGCTCAGCATCAGGGCGTCGGTCCCGTCGAAGATGGCGTTGGCCACGTCCGTGACTTCCGCGCGCGTCGGGATGGGGCTTTCCACCATGGATTCGAGCATCTGCGTCGCGGTGATGACCGGCTTGCCCGCCGCGTTGCACTTGCGGATCAGGCGCTTTTGAATCAGCGGAACGTCCTCGATGGCGGCTTCGATCCCGAGGTCGCCGCGCGCCACCATCACGCCGTCGGCGGCTTGGATAATCTCATCCATGATCGCGACGGCCTCGGTCTTTTCGATCTTGGCGATGATCGGCACGACGCGGCCGAATTCCTCCATGATGTGGCGCAACCGGTGAATGTCTTCGGCCTTGCGCACGAACGATAGCGCGACGAAGTCAACGCCGCTGGCAAGGCCCATCTTGAGGTCGTTCACGTCCTTCTCGGTGATGGCCTCGATCTTCGAGGCGCTGCCCGGCAGATTGATCCCCTTGCGCGAAAGCACAACGCCGCCTGAAGTCACGCGGCAGACTGCGGCTTTTCCTTCGATCCGCTCCACCTGCAGGCGGATGAGGCCGTCATTGATATAAACGCGCGCGCCCCGCTCCAGCAATTCCGCAAAGCGGGGCAGCCCGACGGGGATGATTTTAGCCGGAGTCCCGGCGCCGGAGGCGCCTGTA
Organism: Candidatus Sumerlaeota bacterium; assembly: GCA_026398575.1. The sequence continues at coordinate 6,834 of JAPLSP010000664.1, forward strand.
ATATGGCGCGCCTGAACTTCGTCCAATGCATCGGCGGAACAAAGAATCGCGGCATCCCCGTCTTTCAATGATACTCCCTCGGGCGGCAGCTGTCCCGTGCGAATCTTCGGGCCGCATAGGTCCTGAAGGATCGCGACGGGGGCCTGTCGCCGCGCCGCTTCCTCGCGAATCCGCCGGATGCGGACGGCGTGTTCGTCGTGCGTCCCGTGCGAAAAATTCAGACGGAAAACGTTGACGCCGGCCTCGATTAAACGGCCAATCATCTCAGCCGATTCGGAAGCCGGCCCCAGCGTGGATACGATTTTAGTTTTCCTCATGCGAACGCTCCCGATGCAATGCGCCACAGGCTTTTGCATTGGACATTAATCGCCGCCGCGCGTCCGGATCAATGGGCAAGTTCCGAAATAATTCGCTTTACAGGCAGAATCATTGAGGGCAGAATCATAATGATTCTGCCCTCAATGATTCTGCCTGCCTTCGAATGCCAAGCGATCTCCTGGCGGCCTACCCCAGATTCACCCACTCAATCCCCACCTTGCGCAGCGCGTATCCAACCTCCCGCAGATAATCGCCGTAGCATGTCATCCAGTGGAAGCCAGGCATGTTCTCGGCCACCCTTATATCATCCGCTTTATACGCGACTTCAATCTGGCTGCGGCAGATGGGCAGGAAAGGATGATCAATGATTTCGCCCGACAGGCCGACCAAGCGCGACATGGCGAAGTCCGGGATGATGTTTGTCACTTTTTGCCCCTTCTCCATCTCGACCTTGGGAGAGGCGCCGTAGTCGGACTCGAAATGCGTCAGAATCCGCGCGTGCTCGAAATCCTCGCCGTTCATCTTGCGTGGAGCGGTGCAGTGCGCCAGCGTGATGACGCCGGCATGGGGATAAGTGGGATCGTTGAGGAACTGCGGGCGGCCTGAAATGCCCGCGAGCAGGATGCCGGACGGGATCACCACGAAATCCGATTCGCAGAACGCCAGATAACCTTCGTCGTTCAGGAGCGACAACGCCAGGCAGGCGGTCGTCTCGGCGTATTTCATGATCGTGCCCATGCAGGCGTTGATGGTGAACATGCGCGCGCCGGCGTTGTCCAGGATTCCTTTCAGGACCTGTTCGAGCAGGAAGGCTTTCTCGACAAATACCTTGTCCGTCTCCAGCTTGATTCCATGTTGTCTGAGGTAAGCGCGCGCCCGGTCCTTGGATCGCTGGACGGCGGAGGCATCGTTGCGGGCGGCTTGAATGAGTTTCCCCAGGTCCTCGTAGGAATACGTCTGGATATCGAGTTTGAAGCGCTCGCGCGAAAGGTCCGGCGCTTTGGGACATGACCACCCGCCCGCGCCGCCCAGAGCGACGATGCGGCTGCCAACCGTGTTCTTCAATCCGCACAGCGCGCGCAGCCGCCAGGCCAGTTCGTCCAGCGAATCAATGACCACGTCGTGCTGGTCCACGCCCGGAACGGCGTTCTTGTCCGTATGCTGATGCAGGAATCGCGGGCTGATGATCTCATACCAGAGATAAACGGGGCCGGACTTGTGGCGCAGAAAGATAATGACGTGCTTGCCCGATTTCGCCAGCGCGTTCAAGGCGTCCCCCCCTCCTCCGGCGGCATAGACAATATACGCGTCGGCGTTGCCAGCGACATCTTTGATGCTGTCCAATTCCTTCACGCTGCGAGCGCCGGAGACCGGCAGAAACGTCACGGGAAAATCCGCGCTCGCGCGAATTTTATCGAGTTCCTTCTGAATGCGCGCCATCTCGTCTTTGGCCTGCGCCTCCGTTTCGATGCCGCCCCAGTTGCGCCAGCTGGTCTGCGGCCTGCGCTGTGGCGTATTATAGATAAGGATGGGTTTGGCGGTGAGTGTCGTGCGCGGCGGAACCGGTTTTTCTTCAGCGTCTTTGACGGCGGACCAGACCAGTCCGGACAAGGCCAGACCTCCGGCCACCAGGCCGCCGGTCTTGATGATCTCGCGCCGCGTCATGCCACACCCGCAACACTGAGGACGCATCGCAGGCATTCCAAGTGAATCTTGCATATTCATATCCGCCTCCTTTGGATGATTGAGTTCTATGATCAGACGCAACCACTTTTGCGCCTGCGCCAGCCGCTGTCAAGCAGGCATTTTCGCGGATGCCCTATCCAGATTGGCGCCAGCTCGAATAGAAACGCTGAGCATCTTATGAAGCTTGGCGCCGAGCTATAAGTCGGGATGCGCCCAAGCCGCCGGTTGTCATTGACGCAACAAGGCCGATCCAGGTATTATTTCAGAGGAAAGGATGCACGAACATGATACAAAGGCTCATGATCCATCTGGCGGGCGCCGCCATCTTCAGTCTGGGATTGGCGCTGGCGCAAACTCCTTGCGCGGCCGTAGCGCAACCGCAGGACGCGGCGAAGCAGATCCTCGATGCGAGCGGCGTCAAGGGCGGACTGATTGTCCATGTCGGTTGCGGCGATGGAAAACTGACCGCCGCATTGAAGGCGGGCGACGGCTGGCTGGTTCAGGGGCTTGACGCCGATCCGGCCAACGTCGAGAAGGCCCGCAAGCAAATCCAATCGTTGGGGCTCTATGGTCCGGTCAGCGTGGACCGCTTCGACGGCAAACATCTGCCTTACGCCGAGAATCTGGTGAACCTTGTCGTGGCCGAGGACCTTGGAAAGATTTCCATGGACGAGGTGATGCGGGCGCTCTGTCCCAACGGCGTGGCCTGCGTCAAGAAGGATGGCGCATGGACGAAAACAGTGAAGCCGCGTCCCAAGGAGATAGACGAATGGACGCATTATCTGCATGACGCGGGCAACAACGCCGTTGCCAACGACGCCGTGGTGGGACCGCCGCGCCACCTTCAATGGGTCGGCAGTCCGAAATGGGCGCGGCATCACGATCACATGGCCAGCCTCGACGCGATGGTCTCCGCCAATGGCCGCGTTTTTTATATCATGGATGAAGGCCCGACGGCGGCGATTCTTCTGCCGTCGAAGTGGTTCCTCGTCGCGCGCGACGCCTTCAACGGCACGATCCTGTGGAAGCGCCCCATCGCCGAGTGGAATACGCAACTCTGGCCGCTCAAGAGCGGGCCGAACCAACTCCCGCGCCGGCTGGTCGCGATAGGCGACCGCGTTTATGTCACACTCGGCATTGATGCTCCGCTGAGCGAACTGGATGCCGCCACCGGCAAGACGATTCGCGAATACGAGGGCACGCAGCATACCGAAGAGATCATGGCCTCAGACGGTGTCCTCTATGCGCTCGTCAGCCCGGCCGCCAACAAGTGGAAGGAGTATCGCCCCAAGCACACCTACGTCTGGGACAACACCCAGCGCGCGAATCGTGATTGGGCGTGGGATGAGGTTCCGCGCCGCGTGATGGCTTTTCAGATGTCAAACAGCGCCCCGATATGGAATCAGGAAGGCAAGGTCGCGCCGCTGACCCTGGCGGTAAATCGCGAGCGTATCTTCCTTTATGACGGAGAAAGAGCGCGCTGCCTCGACCGCAAAAACGGCAAAGAAGTGTGGGCGTCCGAGCCGATTGAAAGGAAGGCGTCCTTCCCGACAGGCTATGGCCCGACGCTGGTCTCGTATGAGGACGTTGTTCTGCTTTCCGTCGAGAATAAGACGATGATCGCTCTGGCGGCGGCCAGTGGCAAAAAACTATGGTCATCCGAACATCACCGCGGCGGCCATGCGTCGCCCGATGACATGCTCGTCATCAACGGCGTGGTGTGGTCAGGCCAGGTTGCTGCCGGCGCCGATTCCGGCATATTCACGGGGCGAGACGTGCGCACGGGCGAGGTCAAAAGCGAGTTTCCGTGCGATTCGAATGCGTACTGGTTTCATCATCGCTGCTATCGCTCCAAGGCGACCACCTCTTATGTGCTGACTTCGCGCACCGGCATCGAGTTTGTGGATGTCAATGCCAAGCATTGGACGATCAACCATTGGGTTCGCGGCGGATGCCTCTATGGCGTAATGCCGTGCAACGGCCTGGTCTATGCGCCGCCGCATTCGTGCGGCTGCTATCTTGAATCGAAGCTCTTCGGCCTTAACGCGCTCGCTCCCGAATCCGCATCGCGAAAAGCGCCAGTAAATCCCCCGGACTCAGAACGCCTCGAACGCGGCCCCGCCTATGCCGAAATCTCAAATCTCAAATCTCAGATTCCAAATTCAAAATCCGAAGTCTCAAATCTCAAATCTGAAATCTCAAATTCGGCGGATTGGCCGACCTATCGTCACGACATAGCCCGCAGCGCGTTCACCAAGGCGCCGGTCGCCGCCGATCTCAAGCGCGCATGGCAGGCGGATCTGGGCGGAAAACTCAGCAGCGTCGTGGCCGCAGATGGCAAAGTATTCGTCGCTTCAATCAACGCCCACACCGTTCACGCCCTCGATGCGAACACCGGTAAGGCGCTCTGGAGTTATATCGCCGGCGGGCGCGTGGATTCCCCCCCGACCATTTATCAGGGCCTTGCGCTGTTTGGTTCGGCCGATGGCTGGGTGTATTGCCTGCGAGCCGGCGACGGACAGTTAGCCTGGCGGTTCCGCGCGGCGCCGGACGACCGGAAGATCATGGCGTACGAGCAACTCGAATCGCCGTGGCCGGTGTCGGGGAGCGTGCTCGCGCATGACGGCGCCGTCTATTGCGTCGCCGGACGGTCCATCTTCCTCGACGGCGGGATGCGCCTGCTGCGGCTCGATCCGCAGACGGGGCGCAAGCTTTCCGAAACGATCCTTGACGACCGTAATCCGCAAACCGGCGAAGACATCCAGAAACTCATGAAAGGCCTTGATATGCCCGTCGCGCTGCCGGACGTGCTGTCGTGTGACGGAACCTCCGTTTACATGCGCGCCCAGCGGTTTGACCTCAAAGGCGCGCGGCAGGAACTCGGGCCGATAGACGCGAAAGAGCAAACCGGCGAAGGCGTGCATCTGTTTTCGCGCAGTGGCTTCCTCGATGACGCTTGGTGGCACCGGTCCTTCTGGATGTACGGCAAGGGCGTGAGTTCGGGATATGGCGCATGGTATCGTCCCGGAAATCTGGCGCCCGCCGGACGATTGATGGCGTTTGACGATGCCGCCGTCTATGGCTTCGACCGCAAGCCGGAGTATATGTGCAACGCCTCGGTCTATGAATACTATCTCTATGCCGCCAACAAGCAGACCACCGAAGACCGCATTCAGCGCGTCAACGCCGCCAATGGCAAGATCAATGCCGCATCCCCCAAGAAAAGCGCCTCTTCATCTGACTGGGCGGCGCGAAAAAAGTTTTCGCTGACGGAACTCTCCGCCGCAGGTTTCAAGTGGGCTGAGGACAAGCCGCCAATCCAAGCGCGCGCGATGGCGCTGGCGGACAAAATCCTCTTCATCGCAGGGCCGCCGGACGTCGTGGATGAAGAACAGGTCTTCGCCACTCCGGACGATCCGGCGATCCGCGCCAAACTCGATGAACAGGTGGCCGCGCTCGAAGGACGCAAGGGAGCGCAGATTCTGGCGTTCTCGGTCGCGGACGGCAAGAAACTCTGCGCGTTCGAACTCGATTCCCCTCCCACCTTCGACGGCATGGCCGCAGCCTTCGGGCGGCTCTATCTCTCGTGCATGGATGGGAAACTAATCTGCCTCGGCGGCGAGGGCGCGGCGCTCAAGGCGGCGCCGGGCGCCAACCTTTCGCCGATGGACGTAAGCCTGAAAAACACGGCAAGCGCTCCGGCGCCGGGCGCTGCCAAGGCGGCCGGGCCATCGGCCGCGGCGGAATTCGCCAAGGTCCTCCAAGCCGATATCGCCAAGTCCGCGATTGGCTATCAGCTCGCGACACAAGGCAAGGGCGAAGGGCTGGTATTGAAGAAGCTCGATGCGCCGCTCAAAGGCAAGGTCACGCTCAAATGCAACCTAAGGTTCAATGAAGGCGCCGCGCCGGATCGCACCATGAAGAACGGCTTCCTGATTTTTGGCGATACGCCCAATGAAGACTCGCTGGTCAAATGCGGCCTGCGGCTGGCGATGAAAACCGCCGTGATCGCGCAAGGTACGATCGCCAAAGGGAAAGGCGCTTCGGAGAAAATCGAAATGGAAGCCGTCGGCGATCATGACCTCACGGTCGTCGTGGATTTGGATTCCGGCCAGGTGACGCTGACAACCGCCAAACAAACCGTAAGCGCCAAACTGGACCGCCGCATGGAAAGCATCCAATACATCGGCTATTGCGCGATGGGCTCCATCTCCGATTTTAGCCCGATTGAGATATCCAATAAATGACGTATGAGAAACCGCTGATATACGCTAATAAACGCTAATAAATATCTTCATAGATTCATCATAGAGGAAGCAGGAATTCAGATTTGGTCTCTAAAAATTCATATATTATTTTATCATCCATTATTTTGTAAATACTATGCCAAGGAGACTATGATGAAAGTACATCTCGCGCATCATGCATTAGCCTTTGCGTTGATTCTCAGCGTGAGCATTAGCGCCTTTGCTGAAGACTGGCCGGCGTATCGGCATGACAATCAGCGCGGCGGCATCACGGACGAATCGCTGAAACTCCCGCTCGCGGAGAATTGGGTCTTCACCCCCACTTTCCCTCCATCCCACGCCTGGAGCGACCCGCAGCCCAAGCCGGTCGAGAAAATTCTCGAACTGCCCCGGATGCGCTTCGACGATGCCTTCCACGTGGCTGCCGCCGGCGATATCGTCTTTTTCGGCTCCTCATCCGAATGCAAGGTCTATGCTCTCGACGCGGCCACCGGCGCGGTGCGCTGGGAATTTTTCGCGGAAGGTCCGGTGCGCCTGGCGCCGGCGGTGGCGGGCGGACGCGTTTACTTCGGCGCGGATGACGGCATGGTTTATTGTTTGAATGCCTCGGACGGGAAACTGATTTGGTCCTTTGCCGCGGCGCCCAGTCCCGAACGCGTGCTCGGCAACAAGCGCATGATTTCGCTCTGGCCCGTCCGAACGAGTGTTGTGGTCGAGGGCGGCGTGGCGTATTTTGGCGCGGGCGTCTTCCCAGCAGAAGGCTTGTATCTTTTCGCCCTCGACGCCGCAAGCGGCAAGCTGCTTTGGAAAAACGATTCCTACGGCCAGGGCGGCTCGGGCTCGGTTTCCCCGCAGGGCTACCTCCTGCTGTCGAAGGAAAAGATCTTCGTTCCCTCCGGACGCACGCTGCCGGCGGCGTTCAACCGCGCCGACGGGAAATTTCTCTTCCACAAAAGCCTCAACTGGCGCAGCTCAGGCTTGTCCGGCGGCACGAATATTTCGCTGTCCGACGATCTGCTCTTTTGCGCCTCCGAACAGCTGGTTGGCGTCAGCGAAGCCACTGGCGCGCTGGTCGCCGCCGAGGGAATGTCGGCCTATAGCTCTAAGGGCGGGATACAGCAGGCCGTCGTTAACAAGGATATGATGTATGTCCTTGACGGCAAAGAGGTGGCCGCTTTCGTCCGCCCCACATGGATGACCCGCTCAAAACGCATGAGCAAAATCATGACCCAGACCACGGACCTGACGAAAGAACGGGATGCGTTGAAGACGCAGTCTGCGACGAACAAGGATGCTGACAAACAGGCGAAAGACATTCAATCGCAACTCGACAAGCTCGCTGCCGAACGCAAGGCGATCTCCACCGAAGGGACCAAATGGCAAACCCCCTGCGCCTCCGCCGACGCGCTCATCCTGGCCGGCCAGACTTTGTTTGCAGGCGGCGCAGATACGGTGACGGCCTTCGACGCGGCCTCCGGGCGCAGCGTCTGGTCGGCGGCGGTCGGCGGCAAAGCGCGTGGATTGGCTGTGGCCGGCGGACGCTTGCTCGTCAGCACCGACAAAGGCGCGATCCATTGCTTCTCTGCCGGCGCCGCCTCCGGCCAGGGGCGCAAAGTGGCGCCGCCGGTCGTCGCCGATCCCTTCCCCAAGGATGCTCAAACCGCGCGATGCGCCGAGACCGCGCGGCAGATCATCAAGGAAAGCGGCGCCACGCGCGGCTATGCGCTCCTGTTGGGCAGCGATGGCCGGCTGGCGCTGGAACTGGCGAAAAATACTGACCTCATCATCTACATGGCCGTACAAGACAGCGCTGCCCTTGCTAGCGCTCGCAAAGCCCTCACAAGCGCGGGCGTTTACGGAGGCAAAGTCACGGCAGTCGCGCAGACTCAACCCGGCGAATTGCCGTTTGCCGATTACTTCGCAAACCTGATCGTCGTCGAAGGCGATGCGGCCGCCGCCGCCAGCGCGATGCCCGCCAAAGAAATCCTGCGGATGCTCAAGCCCTGCGGCGGCGTGGCGTATATCGGCCAACCACCGGTTGAAAAATCAACGCCGGCTCCCACCGATGGCAAACTTCAAGTTTGGCTGGATGATTTCAACAAAGCCCTCAATGCGCTGGGCGAAAAAACCGCAAAGATCGCCTCGAACGCAGCCGGCGTCCGCATCACGCGCGGCGCGCTTAACGGCGCCGGCAGCTGGACGCATGAATATGGCGAACCCGGAAACACCGCGTGCAGCGACGATCAACTCGTCCGCGGCGCCATCGGCATCCTGTGGTTCGGCGAGCCCGGCGGCGAGGAAATGCCAAGCCGCCATCAAAGCAACTCGGCGCCGCTGGCGCTCAACGGCCGCATGTTTATCGAAGGCGAAAACGTCGTCATGGCCTACGATTCCTATAACGGAACGCAGCTGTGGGAGCGCGCGTTGCCCGGCGCCTTGCGCGTCGGACTGAAAACAGGCTGCTCCAACATGGTCGCAAACAATGACGGCGTCTTTGTCGCCACGGGAGAAACATGCCTGCGCCTCGATCCCGCCAGCGGCAAGACGCTGATGACTTACCCGTTGCCGCCGGCGAAGGAAACCGATAAGAAAAGACAATGGGACTACCTGGCCTGTGTCGGCGGGCTGCTTTATGGCGCCACAGGCGGCGATCAAATCTTTGCGATGGACATCGAAACCAACAAAGGGCGGTGGATTCACACGGGCAAAAACATCATGCCGGCCACGATCTGCATCGGCGGCGGGCGTGTGTTCTTTGTGGACCGCGAAGTCACGCCTGAACAGCAGGAGAAATGCCTCGCCACTGTCCCGCCCGAAACGCGCGTGGACGCCAAAGGCAAGAAAATTGCGCCCGATGTGCGCCTTGTCGTAGCACTCAACGCCGAGACTGGGAAGAAGTCTTGGGAACGCCCGCAATACGTTTCCGACTGCGTCAAGATCGGCGCCCCTGGCGGCGAGCTGACGGCGATGTATTCCAACAAAGTCCTGCTCCTGTGCGCGCAGCCTTGGAACGGACACTTCTGGAAGGAATTCCTCGCAGGCGAATTCTCGCGACGGAGCCTCATCGCCCTCGCCGAGGACGATGGCCACACCCTCTGGTCGGGGCGCAAGGGATATCGCAGCCGCCCGCTGATCGTCGGCGACCGCGTCATCGCCGAGCCGTGGTCCTACGACCTGCAAACCGGCTACGACACCATGCGCCCGAACCCCGTTACCGGCGCCGACGCGCGCTGGCAGATGTCGCGTCCCGGACATCATTGCGGCAACATGGCCGCCGCGCCCAACGCCCTGTTCTTCCGCTCTTATGTGACCGCCTCCTACGATCTCCTCGGCGACTATGGCACCGCCCACTTCGGCGCGCAGAGGCCCGGCTGCTGGATCAACTGCATTCCCGCCAACGGCCTCGTCATCATGCCCGAAGCCAGCTCCGGCTGCGTCTGCCCGTTCTCGCTCCAGTGCTCCATCGTATTCCAGCCGCGCAAAGTCAGCCGCGTCTGGGGCGCCTTCAGCGCGCCGGGCCCGCTCGTTCCCGTCAAACGCCTGGGTGTCAACTTCGGCGCCCCCGGCGATCGCAAAGACGCGCAGGGTAATCTTTGGCTCGGATATCCGCGCCCCACGGGCGTCGAACGCCTGGTCATGAACTTCAAACTCGATACCAAGGTTGACAAGGAAGGCGGCTACTTCTGCAAGGACGCGAATTTCCTGAAGTTCGAAGGCGCCCAGGAACCCTGGCTCTTCGCCTCTGGCTGCCGTGGCCTGACGCAATGCGTCATCCCCGTGAACACCAAAGACGCCGCGCCCAGCAGCTACACTGTGCGCCTCCTCTTCGCCGAAATCGAAAATCAAAAACCCGGCCAGCGCGTCTTCGACGTCCTGCTGCAAGACCGCCCTGTCCTGAAAAATTTCGACATCGCCAAAGAATCCGGCGGCCCCATGAAAGCCCTCGTCAAGGAATTCAAAGGCATCACCGCTCAGGAAAACCTAACCCTAGAACTGGCATCGAAAGCTGAAGCGCTAACCTCGGCCAACATGCCCATCATCAGCGCCCTTGAAATCATCTCCGAAACCGCCAAGCCCTGAACTGGGAGCGCCACTGGGAGCGCCGGCATCCTGCCGGCGTGTGAATAGTGATAATGCGGCGCCTTACGGCGCGTACCACGCCAGCAAGATGGTGGCGCTCCCAGTGGCGCTCCCAGTGGCGCTCCCAGTGGCGCTCCCAGTAAAAATTGGGTTCGTTCCTTCACTTTTAAGTTTTTCAAAAATCATGGCGCTTTGCGTATTTGCCTTATAAAACCTCAATATTTCTGAAGGTGAGATAGCAAAAAAACAGGTTTGTTTGTTCCTTTTAGTTTTTGAGTCGAGGATTTGGCATTTGGGATCATAGGGCGGCGCCTCTCTGTATCGAGATCAAATCAAAGCCCGCAGGTCATAGGCTGTGCGGATTTTTGAGATTTTTGAGAGGGATAGGATGAATGCGTCTTGCTGTCAATTCCCTTGGAGAAACGAAAAGCCCCAGAACCTGGCGAAGGATAACATGAATCTCCCGCTGTTCTCAGATAATGCTGCTTCCCGTACTGTCAGATCCAATAATAGGTGAAGGCGTCATGAATCAACCTGAACTTCTACACTACCGCGAGCTGCTTGGCGATATCAAGACGCGCGTCCGCCAAGCCCAGTCCTGCGCCGCCCTCTCTGCCAATGCGGAAATGCTCCACCTTTATTGGGACATTGGCCGCATGATCGCCGTTCGGCAGAAGCAGGAGGGATGGGGCGCAGGAGTACTTCCCAGATTGGCTGCTGACCTGAAGAACGAACTGTCAGAGGAAAAGGGGTTTTCCTTGAGAAATCTCAAATTGATGGTACAATTCTATCAGGAATATCCTGCTGTTTTCGAATTTGGGCAACGATCCGTTGCCCAAATCCCCAACTCATTCCGAGCGCTTGAAATTGGGCAACGGCCCGTTGCCCAATTGGAGACGTCCAGCGATCCGGTCGAATTAAGGCCACGGGTTGTGGCCCAATTGGCGGCACGGCCTGTATCCCAATTGGAGACGCCTAACGCCTCAGCCGATTTTTTGCCACAGTCTGTGGCAAAATTACCGCCATCTCAAGCAGCCAAGGTAATGGACCCATCAGCATCCCCAATTGTGCAACGGCCCGTTGCGCAATTGAGCTGGGCGCATAACGTCATCCTCATCCAAAAACTCAAAGACCTTCCCACCCGCCTCTGGTATGCCCGGCAGGCGCTGGAACAGGGGTGGAGCCGCGATACTCTTGTGGTTCAGATCAAAAGCCGTCTCCATGAGCGCCAGGGAGGCGCCGTCACTAATTTCGATCAGACTCTGCCCGCGCCGCATTCCGAACTTGCCCGGCTGCTTCTGAAAGACCCCTACCTCTTCGACTTCTTCACCCTCGAGGAGCCTTTCCATGAGCGGGAACTTGAGACCGGACTGCTCGCCCACATCCAGAAGTTCCTGCTCGAACTCGGACGCGGATTTGCCTTTGTTGGCCGCCAGTACCGCCTCGAAGTCAGCGACCGGGAATTCTACCTCGACCTCCTCTTCTATCACCTGCACCTCCGCTGCTTCGTTGTCGTTGATCTCAAAAAAGGCGACTTCAAGCCCGAGTATGCCGGAAAGATGAACTTCTATTGCTCCGTCGTGGATGACCAGCTCCGCCACGCCCACGACGCGCCCACGCTCGGCCTGATCCTCTGCCAGACCAAGGACCGCATCCTCGCCGAATACGCCCTGCGCGACATCCACAAACCCATCGGCGTCGCCGACTACGAGCTGACCCGCGCCCTGCCGAAAGAACTCGCCTCCAGCCTGCCCAGCATCGAGGACATTGAGGTTGAGCTTTCGGAAAACATGAAGGAGGAAGGTTGAAAGACGTAAATCAAAACCTTCTTCAAAGAATTCAAGGTATTCGCGACTTCCGTTGGTCCCGCGCCCTTCGGGGCGCGGGTTTTCCATTTAAGGAGCCGGCCATGGCGCGTATGTTTGTTCAAGTTAGCGGAAATTAAGGGGAAGTAATTATCATCAAATGCCCGCCGTTGGGTTCCATGTTGATGGGGATGATCGAGGCGGATGTCACGCTCTGTTGGGAATGGGATGCTTCACGCTTGCCAGCCACATCGCCATAGATGCTGGCATTATAGGTAACGCCAGGCGTCAGGAAGTTGAGCGGAAGGGGATAAGAGCGCGGATTGGAATCGGACATGCTGGCGATGTGCCAGTTTTTTCCCTTGCGGCGCGCGACGGTGACGTAAGCGCCGAGTTGGGCGATAACTTTCATTTCGTCGAAGAGTCCGGGGAGCTTGTCGAGGAATTCAATTTCTTTGCCGCCTTCGCCGCCGGGTGACCATTGTTTCATTCCGCCGCGGATGGACGCGCGGCCCTCGTACACACACAGCATCGCCATCTGATGACAGTGGGTTTTGTTCTTATTATAAATCTCGGGCGTATAATCGAACGGGCCCATCAGGCCGCGCGTGAAGGGGAGCATCACGTCATGAAGGCCTTTGGTTTTGCCTTCGATCGAGTGTTCCGCTTCCTCGCCGGCCACGCCTTCGACGTTCATCAGATTGGGATACGTCCGCATCAGGCCGCTGGGATAGTAGGCGTCGTGGATGACCATGATGAGTTTGTGTTCCGCCGCCTTCTTCACCATGTACGCGATCATGCGCTCGTTGTATTGCATGCCGGGCGGCACGAAACCTGCCTTGACACCCGCGAGGCCCCACTTTTCATAGAGGGCGAAAACATCTTCGATCGGATGCTCGCCGCCGAATTCTTTGAGGATCTCGCCGCGCACATAAACGCATATCCCGACCTTGGGGCTGAGGCTGTTTCCATAAGCGGTCAATTCCGGCAGATTGAGATCAACGAAATTGCCGCCGGAATCCGCTTTCGGGCGGAAGGGGACCCATCCCTTGGCGCTGGCCATTGGATTGCCTCCGATATTTTGTTTCCACTCCGGTTTGTCGTTCCAGAAGGGGAGTTTGCGCGTCTCGAAGAATTCAATTTCCTTCGGCGTCCATTTTGTCTCGGCGCCGTACCAGGAGTGATCTATCTCCAGATACTCGACGTTGTGGGCGGATGCGAACTCCAGCAGTTTCTTCAACTCGCTCGTCACCATGCGGGTGTTGCGCACCTGGCAGATCGCCTGGCCGGGCCTGATCCATGAAGGTTCGGCGATGGCGCAGGATGGATTCAGATTCTCCACGATGGCGCGGTTCTCGAGGAGTTTCGCGGCGGTCTCGCCAACGATGATCACTTCCCATGACGTGCTGAATGGAGCGGCGCCCGTGGAAGGAGAGTGCATGACGCCAATGATCGTGCCAGAGGCGCCGGTCTTTTTCGACCAGTTTGTCATGGAGAAATTGGCGCGATCCGCATCCATGAGGGAGACGAAATTTCCCTCCCCGACGTCCACCGTCACATTCCCTTCGCTTCGCGACATGTTGTCAATCTTCACCGTGCCATACTCGTAATTTCTACATTGATAGATGGTCTGATTGCCTTTGAATTTATATTCCGTCAATCTCTTCTTGATGGAGAAATTATTCAAGTTTGGTTGCGCGGGGAAATGATACCGGCAGGCGACGCCCTCGTTGTAAGCCCGCAGTATGATATGGAATATGCGCTGGCGCCCCGCCGTTTCCTGAAGTTTGATCGTCAGTTCGTTATAGTGATCTTTCAATTCGCTCCACGATCCCCACACCGGTTTCCAGGTTGTATTGGCGGTCGCTCGCTCGGCTCCGATCATTGTATAGGACCCGCTGAGAGTATCTGAGCTGAACACGACTCCCAGCAGGCCGTTTTCGATAAACTTGTTACTTCCATACGCGACATCCCAATAAGGCTGCGCGCCTTTCACTTCAAAACTCACCTTTATCTTGCCATCTGGAGATTGAATCGTTTCCCCCCCGTAAGCGAGCATGCCTGCGCTTGCGAAACCGATGGCGATTAATAATTGGAAGATCATTTTATTGTGCATTACTCTCACCGCCGCATCGTAAAATCATAAAATCGGTTTTGCCCTTCACAGCCGGTGATTCCGATGTAGCAGGAGTCCGGCAAGGAGTCGTCGGCGTAGCCGAACGTATGGCTGGCGACCGAGACGGTCAGGACTTTGCCAGTCTTCTTTACTTCGAGCGTGTACTTCGTGTCCTTCTCCAACGGGAAATTAGCGAAGGCCGCTTTTCGATAGGTCGGTTTTCCGTCTTTGACGAAGTGATGCCAGACGTTCACTCCTTCGTTGAAGATGACGATCTCAAAGTGTTCGGCATATTCCTTCCGCCCTTTGGAATCCTCAGCGAGTTCGGGTGCCAGCACAATCAGCGGCGCCATCTTGTGGGTGAAGGACATTGTCGCGGCGACGGTCACATTCCCCGTGACTTTCTCCTTGTACACCATGCTCGAATACGTCTCATCCGCCCGCTTGTTTTGAAGCTCTTCCGGCGTGGCTTGCGGCGGAACTTCATTGGCAATGCAGTCCTCCTGCTGAACCCAGCCGCCAACGTGATCGCTCTTTGATTTCTTGACCGGCGTCCAGTCGCTTCGTTTCCAGCTGCCCGACGTGAAGACACAGGAATAAATCGTCTTCGCCGCGCCATCGGCGGCAGGCGCCACGGCCTCGCCGCATGGCAACAGCAGAATCATGGTGGCCAATCGGGTGAGTGATCTTACGAGGCCGGCATGGGACTTATTCATGGTAATCATTTTGCCTTTTCCTCCACACCGTGCTGGTTCAAAGGGGATCTATCTTGCCATTAGAAGAAAAGTGAAATTTGGAATGCCAATTAGCAGCAATAAGATAAACAAAACGTATGCCTTTAGCCGCCTGAAGTAGGTGATGAAAATAATTTTCATAAACCCGAAAATTTAACTATTGTGACGTGAGGCCTTTATGTAATGTCCGTCTCATGACGGAACAAATCACCGA
>JAPLSP010000569.1 GCA_026398575.1 Candidatus Sumerlaeota bacterium
AGCGGCGCGGACAATTCTGCCCGTGTTTGTCGTTAGGAGTGACGGGAGCTGGCGTCCCGTCAATTACGAAATGGATATATCGGCCTGGATTCCGTGGGAAAAGGCGGCCTTGTATCCTGTTATGCAGTTGACCCTGCCTGCTTACGAAGAGAAGGACGTTGAAATGGGGCTTTCCCTGACTGACAGCGGGCATGGATTGGTTGAAGTTCGCAACACAAAGGACCTTAAAGAGGGCGGGATTCAAGTGGATAAGGTCTTCATGACCCGCCAACTTCTCGAAGTTGTTTCGAACCCTTGGCAGGCGCATGAATTTGCAGCAAGAATTTTAGATCATTTCCGCAACTTGTCTGGCGACAAGCAGGAGGTGGAACGCCAATTGACAAATAACTTCGTTTTTCTGATAGAAGAAACGCGAAAGCAATTGGAATTGGAAAAGGACAGGCTGGCGGAGGCATTGTTTCGCGCGATGCTTGAGAAAGACGAACTCCGGTTCTTGTTCATCGGTAATAATTTCGACTGGTCTTTTCCGAAAAAGATTGCGCTTAAGAAAGATGCGCTAATCTTGACCAAAAAGACCGGCCATCCGCTTCAGCTAAGCCTCTTTGAGCAAGTTCCTGAGGACCAATTTAATGAGACGGAGAAGACGGTGGCATGGTACTTGGAGGATCAGGAGCGCCTTTTCTTCTGGTACAGAAACCGTTCGCGCCTTGATTACGCCATCCAGGGCTGGCGTCAGCATCGCATATACCCTGACTTCATCTTCACAGCCACCGGCAAGGAGACTCAGCGGGACTACGACAGAGTGTACGTTGTCGAAACCAAAGGCCTCCACCTGAAAGGCGCTTCCAGGACGGACTATACTCAGAAAGTATTCGACATCTGCACCCGCCAAGCCAAATCACGCAACTTGGGCGAATTCGGGCTTGAGATGAAAGACAAAGTCCTTCGCTTCGAGCTCTTGGCCGAAGATGAATGGAGAGCGAAACTTAATGCGATATTGTCGGAGTGAATGCGGCTCAAGCGATTTTGTGAAGGGGCATCACCTTTCTTTGCTACCCGGCATTTTCAAAAAACGCGTGGCATGAAGTCATCCTTTTTCTCCCGCTTTGGCGCCTGCGTCTGAAGGCGATTGCCAGGGTAGTTCCACGAATCCGTTGGTTACGGGGATTTCTCTGCCCTGCCATGTCACCTTTTCCACACCGGCGGGAACCTTCAGGCTCAGCGGACGTTTGCCGGCGAGATAGGGATGCAGCCAGGGGCGCGTCAACTTCACATTGACCTTGGTTGGGGTTTTGGCGGTCACGGAGAGCTGGACGTTCTTGCGCAGCCAGATCCAGGTGGACACCTCGCCTTGAGTGGGGTACCAGACATCGGGCAGATTGGCGAACTTGGCAAGGTAGTCTTCCACTTGTTTCCATTGTTCATCGGTTTTGCCGAGCTGATGGGCGTGGCCCCAGATATGGAAGACGCCGCCTTCCCTGGCGCGGATGGCGGCCCATTCGCGCTCCAAGCCTCGTTTATCTTCGCCGAAGAAGCCGGCGGTCTTGAAGGCCATCGGTTCGGCAATCGAATCCACGACTTCGTTTCCCGGGGAGGTCGTGCGGCCGGACCAATAGCCGGCGTCCCTTACCGCCCGCAGAACATAATCCCCGTCCGAGTCGTAGGCGCTGGAATAACCGTTGGGATACGCCATCGAGATGATGGGGTGTTTGAGCTTTTCCTCGAGGAACTGGCGCATGGCGGCGCATTCGTACAGCGCGGTTTTGGGGGGCAGTTCGAAGAGGAAGCAATGATGGTAGCAGTGGGCGCCTATTTCCGCGCCCAGGGCTTCGAGTTTGTCGAGGGATCCCATCACCTGGCTGTTCTGGTTTAACTCGAAGGTTGCGCGAATCCCTAGCTTGCGCGTGACCTCCGCCATGCGCAGATCCCATGTTGTCCCATCATCCCACGAGGTCAGCACCGCCGTCTTCTTGCCCCTGGGCAGGAGAGGAAAAACCGGCGCGTCGCCCGTCAGGTTCGCGCCGATCATTTCCAGTTGGGCTGTCTCGGTCTTGTTCGTATCCACCGTCGTCATCAGGGAGAATCCGGCAGGCGCATTGGCGGACGGGGCCTTGTCTATGGAGGCCTTGTCGGCTTTAACGGCCTGGTTCTGCAGCGTGAAGGTCTTGATGGGTGGATTGGCTTTGAAGACGATCTTTTGCAGGGGGGATTCCATATAGAAATTAGCCCCGCCAATGGGCATCGTAACACCGCGGCCATCTTCGCCCAGGCAGACAGCGGTTCCCGTGGTTTTTGCCGCGGCGCCGAGCTGCCAGATGCCAGGGAACATCCTAGCCGGAAGCGAAGCCGTCCCATCCGCCTGGACGGACAACTCCAGGGACAAGACATCTTCCGGGGTTACGGATGAAGGCTCGAGGGGTTCCAGCGTCACCTGCGTGATGGGCCATGTGCGCTTCCAGCGCCAAAGCTGGCTATAGATGTGCATGATCCTGATGCCATCCATAGGCTGGATGGAATAGAGCCAGAATTCGAATTTCTGGGGACCCTTGTTCTTGTCAATATACTGGACGAAGTTGGACATCACACTCACGGTCGGGCTATTCGGCGCCAGGCTCTTGATACCCAGGCATGTATTGACGTACCCTTTGTCGTCTCCATCTCGAATGCCGAATTGAACCACGCCATGGCGCCAGCCCGGTGGCAGCGCCGTGGGCAGTTTCCATTCGAAGAAGGTGGCGTTGTCTTTGCAGGTATTGTCAATGCATAGGCCTTTGGTTCCATCGGAAAGCGGGATCACATGCCCGCCGCCGGTGGCCTGTTCCGCAGTCAGGACGATCTTGTTTCTTGATGGGGTTGGGACGGGGGATGCGGGGGACTGTGTGGACGGAGTGGACGGGGTGGACGGAGTGAATGCGATGGAGGTTGGGGCAAGGGCGGTTGGCTGGGGCGCGTTGGGCGCGGCAGAAACCCCCATGCCCGTTTGAGCCCGAGCGACGGAAATCGAAAGCGCCAGGAAAAGCGCGAGCAACGCCGGGAAGCTCTGAACTTGTTTGAACATAAAACCTCCTGGCGCGTCAAATTTGAGGCGACAGGCTACTGCTTTGGATGGATGTAAATAATCTCATCTTCGCAATAGCGGGCGAAGATATAGAGGAGATCGGAAAGGCGATTGATGTATCGCAGCAATTCCGGGCGCAATGCTTCTTTCCTGCCAAGGCTGATAAGACGCCGCTCAGCCCGGCGGCAGACGGTCCTCGCCACGTGCAACTGCGCCGCCGCCGGCGACGTTCCCGGGACGATGAACGCGCTGACCTGATCCATTCTCGAAATATACTCGTCCATCAGCCGCTCGCTTTCGGCGATATCCGAATCTGCGATTACCGCATACGCCGGCGGCGATGCTTTTGTTTTGGCGTTCGGGGGGGAATCTTTGCTTTCGCGCTTTTTGCCACGGGCAGGCGCTTTGTCGGGAGTGGCGACTTCAGCCGCCAGATCGAAGAGGCGCTTTTGAATGGTCAGCAGATGGGCACCGATGGCCTCATCCGAGACGTTCTGACGCGCAAGCCCCAGATGCGCGTTCAGCTCATCGAGCGCGCCCAGGCATTCGATTCGCAGGCTGTCTTTGCGTGCGCGGCCGCCATGATAAAGGTCGGTCTCGCCGCTGTCGCCCGTTCGAGTATAGATGCGAAAAGGCATGAGGGTGTCATTCAGACTTTTATGGCCCGCTCGAGTCATGCGCTGCTGCTCATATTCAAGAATGAGATGATTAAACTCACTACAAATATTCATGCAAGGAAGAGAAGTTTAATGCGGACAGGAGCGGCGCCAGCTTTTGGAGTGCGGTTGCTTGCTG
>JAPLSP010000301.1 GCA_026398575.1 Candidatus Sumerlaeota bacterium
GATGACGGCGCCGGCGTCGGCGGTACGCAAGCATCGAGTCGGAAGGCCGCGATTCGCGGCGCTCCTCGCGGCAATTATCGCGGGGGCGGGCCTGCTATTTCAGGCCGCCCAAGCGCCGGCGCAGACGTACAAATACTGGTCAGGCGCCGGAACATGGGGAACGAATAACATTTGGAGCACCGCATCCGGCGGGCCTTACAATGTAGCATGGGTCGGTTATAATGATGCTGTGTTTGAAGGCGTCGCCGGGACGGTGACCGTCAATGCGACGCAGCAAGCTAACTCGGTGACCTTCAATCTTACCAGCTACACTCTCACCGGCGGCACTATTCAGATGGGCAATCCCGGATATGGCCCTGGTTACTATATAATAAATAACGGCACAGCCACCATCGCCTCCACGCTGACCAATAGCGGCGCGGGAAATGCGATTCGTATCGGCAAGTCAGGCTATGCAGGGACCTTGGCATTAAGCGGAGCTTTCAACGCCCTGACGGCCAATAACCGCGCTCTTCAGATTAATGCCGGCGTCTTGGAATTGCAGACCGCCACCACGTCGTTGGGAGGCGGCACGGGCGGTATCTCAGTCGCTTCAGGCGCCACATTAGTTTACAATAATTCGGGTACCGTCGCTTGGGGCACGGTCGCAGCGACCACTCTCAGCGGCGGCGGCACATTTATCAAAAAAGGCGCCGGCACCCTGATCATGGGTTCCGGCGGGCAAAATGTCACCTTTAACTTCGGCGCCGGAGCTCTGATTGAGGTGCAAGCCGGCCAGCTCACGGGCAGCAGCAGCAACCGTGGCAAGTGGAATACGAATCTTGCTTCGCTGAATATCGCTTCCGGCGCGACGATGAATTACAGCGAAGCCGGCGGCAGCGGCGCGACGGCTCAGATTGACGCCTTGACCGGCCCCGGGACCTTGATGATGGGCTATTATGGCAACGAGCATCTCAAAATAGGCGTCAATAACGGCAGCGGCAATTTTACCGGCGTCTTCGCGAACAATACCGGCAGGACTTTCGCCGACGTAACGAAAGCCGGAACGGGCACGCAAATCTTCTCCGGCGCCAATACCTACACAGCTACAACGATCGTCAGCGCCGGCACGCTGAAGCTCAACAATGAGCTGGCCTTACAAAACAGCCCCTTCAACACGGACGGCGCCGGCACGCTTGATCTGGCCTCGGTCACGGCGCCGACTTTCGGGGGCCTGACTGGCGCCGCCAATTTCACGCTGCCCGCGAACGTCACTGCCTTGACGCTTAATGTGGGCGCAGGCAGATCATTGGCTTATTCCGGCGCCTTGGGCAGCGCCGGCAACGTCGCTCTCAGCAACAACGGCGCCGGCACGCAAATCATCTCCGGCGTCAGCGACTTCACGGGCCCGACCACGCTCAACGCCGGCACATTTGATTTCGCCGCCGGCGGCGCTCTGCCCAACTCGGATATCACCGTCAAGAACACTGCCACGCTGCAAGTGGATACGCCCGGCACGACCTTGAAATCCCTGGCGATTGAAAACGGCGTGATCCTGAACCTGGCCGCCGTCAACAGCGGCGCCTCCGGCGTCAATACCACGATTGCCAATGCGCTGACCTTCACCGGAACGCCCAGCTTCAGTGTCAGACCGATTTTCGCCGCCCCGGCGCAGGCGGGTGATACCTTCAACCTGCTGACCGCGGGCAGCATCGTCAATACTCCGGGCACTATGACGGCCGACTTCTCGATCAACGGCGTCTCGCGCATGACGGGCAGCATCACCATGGTTGGCAATAATATGGTGCTCACCATCCTCACCGCCGCCGCCGACCTGGCGTGGGACAACGGCGCCGCCACCGGCGTCTGGAATCTCAACACCGACACCAACTTCAGCGCCGGCCAAACATTCATGCAAAATGATCGAGTGACCTTTGGCGACGCCGCGGCAGGCGCCGTCACCCTGACCGGCAATCTGTATCCGACTTCGATCACTGTCAATTCGAGCGCCAACTATACGTTCTCCGGCACGGGCGGCATCAACGGCATTGCCGCGCTTACCAAAGACGGCCCCAGCACGCTGACACTCAGCAACACGGCCAGCGCCTTCACCGGAGGAACGACGGTCAGCGCGGGCGTGCTCCAAGCCTCGACGCCCGCCGCCTTGCCGGGAGCTGTCGTGGTCAGCGACAACGGGACGCTCAACCTGATCAGCCCTGGCGCCGTTAACCCCCTTACCTTCGCCAATAATATATCCGGCTCGGGCAAGATCCTTGTGACCCTTTCGGGCGGAGCGACTAACACCAATCTCAGCGGCGCCTCGACCGGCTTCACCGGCACGCTGGAGCTGTATGCAGCCGCCGCCCAGGGCAACAAACTCAATGCCAGCAATTTGAATATCGGTCCAACCGCCCTGATCAAAATTAACCCCTACACTCAGCTTTTTGTTAACGCCAAAAACCTCCCCAATCCTATCCAGATGATTGGCACGGGCAATAGCGAGAACCGCGGCGCCATCCGTCTGAACACCTACACCCTTTCCGGACCGATCACCCTGCTGGGTGACGCCAGCATCGGCCCTGAGAATGGCTTCATAACGGGTGCTATTTCGGGCGGAGTTTCCGGCCTCCAGACGCTAACCTTGGGCGCGCCGAGCTCAACCCTCGCAATAACGGTCACCGGTCCAATCAGCGACGGCGCTGGCACGCTCGCCATTCTGCATTCCAGCGGAGTGCCAACCCTTGCCGGCGCGAATACTTATAGTGGTGGCACCACGCTCAACAACGGCAATATCTTCACCGTCACCACCAGCACCGCCTTGGGAAGCGGCCCGGTGGTGGTCAATGCGGTTGCCAATGCCCGGCTTTATATGACCAAGGACCTTAACATCGGCAATCCATTAACGATCCACGGCGGCGGCACAAATGGCGCGTATGGCGTTCTCCACTTCAATGCCGCCAGCGCCGCTGAAAGCACGATTTACAGCGGGAATATCACGATTGACGGCGCTGCCATAGCCGGCGGCGGCCATTTCGGTTCAGGAAATAACGGCTTATTGGACCTGACCGGCATAATCAGCTACCCGGGCGGCGGAATCACTTCACGCATCGGCGTCGTCAGACTCTCCAACTCCGGAAGCAACTATACCACTCTGACTATTCAACAAGGTACAACCATGCTTGGAGTAACCAACGCGATTCCCACAGCCGCCAACCTGGTCATCGGCGCATCGGGAGCGTCATACCTTGATCTTGCGGGGTACGACCAGACCCTCGCCAGTGTAACGAAAAGCCCCTCCTATGCCGCCACGATCGGCAACAGCTCCATGACAAGCGACTCCCTGCTGACGATCACCGGTGACTCGATTTACGCCGGCGTCATCCAAGACATCACCACCACTGGAACGATGAAGACGGCGCTGAAAGTTACCGGCGGTCCTCTGACCCTCTCGGGCGCGAACAATTACTCGGGCGGCACAACCCTTCAATCGGGCCAGCTCAATATCAACAGCGCCACGGCCATCGGCGGCACGACCAGCACGTTTGTCATCAACGGCGGCACATTTGACAACACCAGCGCGGCCGACCTCCTGCTGTTGAATAACAACGCCCAGAACTGGAACGGCGACTTCGCTTATGCCGGCAGCCTCCGTAATCTCAATCTCGGTACCGGAGCAGTGACCCTGACCTCCAGCCCCCTGGTCACCGTCAGCGCCAATACGCTCACCATTGGCGGCGACATCTCAGGCAGCAGCTTAGGCCTGACCAAGGCAGGCGCCGGCACGCTGGTCGTCCAGGGCGCCAACACCTACAACGGCGCAACCACGATTAACGCCGGAACGCTGGAAATCGCCGGCGTGACGACCAACTCGGACATCACCGTCAAGAACTCGGGCGTCCTGCAGCTGGATGACGCCGGAAAAACCTTGAAATCATTGGTGGTTGAAGACGGCGCCACGCTGGCGCTGCCCGCTCTCTATACCGGCGCCGCAAACGCCAACACCACGGTTACGAATGCGCTGGCCTTCACCGCAACGCCGCCCAACTTCACGGTCAGGCCGCTTTTCGGCGTCACGCCGCGCGCGGGCGACACGTTCAACCTTCTGACCGCGGGAAGCGTGGTCAACGCCGCGGGCATAATCACCGCCGATTTCGGCGGCTCCTTGCTCATCGCGGGTACCGTCGCGATGGTGGGCAATAATCTGATCCTCACCATCATCACCGGCGCCACGGACCTGGTATGGGACAACAATGGCGGCCTCGGTACCGGCATCTGGAACATCAGCGCGGACGCCAATTTCACCGGCCAGAGATTCAATCAATATGACAGCGTGACCTTCGGCGATACAGGGGCGGGAGCAGTGACTTTGGTGGGCGCCCTGCTTCCATCCGCAGTCACCGTCAATTCCTCGATCAACTATACCTTCTTCAGCCTGGGCAGCATTGGCGGCATGACGGCGCTCAACAAATCCGGCGTCAGCACGCTGACGCTCAGCACGGCCAACACGTATACCGGCGGAACCAACGTCAACGGAGGCGGCATCATTGCCGGCGCAGACAACAACTTCGGCGGCACGGCCATCCGCAACCCCATCACCCTGAACGGCGGCATGTTGCAGCCTTCGGCCAATATCACGCTGAACCCGAATCATCCTCTTGTCCTCGGACCGGGCGGCGGCGCCCTCAACGGCACCCTTACGTTTGGATTCCTCGCCCTTCCTGCGAACATGCTGAGCGGCAGCACGACGTTGACGATCACCGGCAGCGGCGCCACGAACACAGTCCTGCAGCCCGCCGGTCCTCAGCCTGGTTGGACCGGACCCATCCTGATCAATAGCGCGCGCATCAATATTTACAATGCGCCCACCGCCACGCTGGGCAGCGGGCCGATCACCGTGGGCGGCGGCAGCGCATCGCTGTATCTCAACTCGCCCGGCATTGCGCTGTCCAATCCAATCAGTATTCAAAGCAACGGCGGCGAGAACCGGGGCGCGGTACGCTTCCAGTCTGGCGGAACCCTTAATGGCCCCGTCACGCTGCTGAACAACGCCGGATTCAGCTGCGAAAGCGCCGTTTATCCGGTCTATCTTAATGGAAATATTTCGGGACCCTTCGCGCTCCAGATCAACGGTTTGACCGGCTCGAGCGCCGCCGCCGTCTATTATCTCAACGGCGTCAACACCTTCACCGGCAATTTGACGCTTCCCAACGGAACCATAAAGATCGGCAATAGCGCCGCCATCCCCAGCGGCCCGGGCACGGGCAATCTCGTCCTCAATGGCGCTGCGGCGGCCGGCACGGTGGACCTCAACGGCTTCGACGCCACCATCAACGGCCTCGCGGGCGCCACAGGCGCGGTGCTGGGCAAAGTCATCAACAGCGCCGCCGGAACGAGCAAGACTCTGACCGCCGGCTATGGCGACGCCACCACCCTGTTCGCAGGCCTTCTGGCTGACAACACCGGCGCAGGCGGCGGGCTGGCGCTGACCAAGGTCGGCACGGGCACGTTGACGCTCTCGGCCGCGAATACATACAGCGGCGCCACAACGATCCTCAACGGCGTCTTGCCCTGACCGTTGGCGCCACTAACGCCTCCGGCGCTTTTGCCGGCGTCATCGCCGACAGCACGGGGACGCTGGCGCTGACCAAGACCGGCGCCGGCGCGCTGATCCTCGCAGGCGCCAACACCTACTCCGGCGTGACCGCGATTGATGATGGCCGTTTGCAGCTGACAGGCTCGCTCGCCGGCGGCGCCGTCCTCGTCGGATTCGGCGCGACGCTGAGCGGAACGGGTGTGATTGGCGGTCCGGTTACGGTCACAGGCGGCCTTGAACCGGGCGGTTTGGGAACCACCGGAACGTTGACCATCAACAACACGCTGACTTTGCTCGGCGACACGATAATGGAAGTCAACAAAACCGGCGCCGTGCTGACGGGCGACCAGGTGGCGGGACTGACCGGCGCGATCTTCGGCGGCACGCTGACCGTGACGCCGACGGGCGACCCATTGGCCGAAGGCGACACCTTCCAGATATTCTCGAAAGTCTCCGGCGCCTTCACCGGCGGCTTTATTTCAATATCGCCGGCCACGTTGGGCGCCAATCTGCGTTGGGGTACCGCCAAGCTGTTGTCGGAAGGCAAACTGGTTGTCGAATCCGTGCCGGCGCCCTTCAACGTCGCGCTGGATCCATTGACGGACACCGGACTCTTCGACAATGACGGCGTCACCATCCTGAATGACGTGCGCATCATCGGCCAGGCCGAGGCCGATGCGATTGTGAGCATCTATGAAGGCGCCGCGCTCCTGACCTCGGGAACGGCCCTGGGCGGCAATTTCACCATCCCACTCTCGCTCGCGGTGGGCACGCACGACCTGCGCCTGACCGCGACGGATGCGGGCGGGAACGTTTCGCTTACCTCCACGCCGCTGACCGTCATTGTGGACCAGTCGGTTCCGTCCGCGCCGACGGCGGCCCTCGCCGCGGCCGACGACACCGGCCTCTTCAATAACGACGGCATCACGTATCTCTCCACCGGCTTGACCATCACGGGAACGTGCGAAACCACCGCCGTGGTCGTGGTCTTTGACGGCGGCACGTCGCTCGCCTCCGGATTGATCCTCAGCAACACTTACGCGCTGGATGTTGATCTGGCCGAAGGGTCCCACGCGTTGACCGTGCAGCAGACGGACGCCGCCGGCAACGTTTCGCCGGACGCGATGCTGAACATCACGGTGGATCAGACGGCGCCCGCGGTATCGGTCACAAGTCCGTGGAACGGCGCGCAGGTGGCCGGGATCGCGGTTACAACGGTCACTTTCAACGAGGCCGTCGGCAACGTGACGGCGGACAAGCTGACAATCACCTCCGCCTCCGAGACGGCGAACGCCACGTCGGTGACGGCGATGACCGGCGCCACTTACGTCTTCGGCATCAACGACAACTACGGAATAGGACCCACCGTCCTGCTATTCGAGCTGCATCCGACCTCGGGCTCGAGCACGCTGACGGACGTGGCGGGCAATCCGGTGATCCCCACTTCATGGACCCTCACAAAAGACGGGCGGCTGGTGCCTGTGACAATCGCATCGGCGCTGACGCCGGACGGCTCATGGACCAGCCAAACCTCGATTGTCTTTACGGCGCAGTTCGACGAAGCGATGGCGGGCTTTGATCCCGCCGCAGAGCCGGACGACCTGCTGCTCGTCAATTGTGTCCTGACCACGGGCAGCGGCAGCGGCAGCGGAGCGAGCTATGCCTTCGCCGTTACGCCGCTGGCCGTCGGACCGGTTGAAGTGAGCATACCGTCCGGTATATGCGGCGCCATCGCGGTACCGGCCGGGCGGCCCAACGCAGACTCGAACATTTGGAGATTCACTGCCGACAACGTTCTGCCGTTCTTCACCAATCTGGTGGCGGCGCCAACCCCGGCGAATCAAGGAACGACCGTGACGCTGACCTTCACCGCCAGCGAATCGCTGTTTCCCGGCACGCGTCCGGATGTGACGGTCAACGGCCATGCCGCCATTTACAAGTCCCTCGCGGGGCTGAACTACACTTATGAATACGCCATCCAATCTTCCGACGCCGAAGGCACGGCCACAATTTCAATGATGGGATTCGATCTGGCCTATAACAGCGGCACGACAGTGGATGCGACGGCGCTCTTCGTGGACAAGATCGCGCCGACCGCTATCATCATTCCCGCCGAACCCGATCCGCTGCCGCAGACCATTGAGATCATCTTCAGCGAGCCGGTGACGGGCATGGATCCCAGCTATCTGACGCTGACCTGCAACGCCGTGACGGTTGCCTTCAGCGGCTTCACCCCGGTGACCCCGTCGCTCTATACGGTCATCATCCCGAATAACAAGCCCGGTACTTGGGTCATGACTCTGTCAGCAACAAGCACCGCCATTCGGGACTACGCAGGCAACAACATGCAGGTCGGCGCCACAGCCACGTGGAGAGTCACTCCCGAGTCGTCCGACGTCGTATTGTGGTCGCGGTATTGATGGAGTGGACGGGGTGGACTGAGTGGACTGGGTAAGCGGGACTGTCGCCGCCATGAGATTGCTGAGGGAAAGCGGTCTCATGGCGGCGATGTTTTGGGCGGGGGGTCTAGCTCTCAGGCTCGATGGCCGTGGCGTAGATGCGGCATAGATGGCCATATAACGCGGTGTTGTAGATCTCCTTGCGCGGCGCATGACTGGCGATTCGCCCCAATAGCGTTTTCGCTGTGGCGTCAGCCGGGACGTTTTGCGCAGCCATTGTCCCCCAGACAAGTCGGTCAAGGTGTTCTTCGGTTTGGATGACCGCCGGCAGGCCGTTGAAATAATCCCATTTCAGATCGTCGAACAATTTCCTGTGGGATTCGCTTCGCGGCAGCCATGCGACGGCCATGAGCTGCGTCATTTGGTCCGGATACCATTTCGCAAGATCCTTCGCGTCAGATGGCGAATTGCGGGAGTTGACGCCAGTGCGGTAGCGCGGCGGCGAAACGTTGGAATCGAATAGCAGAGTCGTGATCGCCTCAAGCGTCCGGGCGGCTTGCGCGCGCGGATCGGCGCCAGACGGCGGTTCCCAATCAGGAATCCGCGCCGCCGACATGAGGCCGCGATAAACCTCGATGTTGTCCATCGTGAAGAGCATGTCATAGCCGGGCTTGGCCGCGGTGAGTCCATTGGGTTGGAGAGTAATCTGCTGTGCGGCAAGCAATTCGGGGATGGCTTTGCGCAGACGCGCTTTCCAGATCGCGTCTTGCGTTCTCTTCTCCACGAGCTCCGCCACTTCGAGAAAAGTGGCGGGATATGAGTCCGTGGAATCGAAGCCGCCCGTCGAGACCCAGCGTCCGGGCGCTCCATGAAAATCGCAGATCGTGCCGTCGGCATTGCGATGATCGAGATACCAGGTCAGCCAGCGCTGAGCGCCATCGAGATAGCGCGAATCGCTTGTGACTTCTGCGGCGCGCGCCAGCCCAAAGGCCGCCAGATTGGCAAAATAAGGAATGACCGAATACGACTGCCCCGACGCTCCGCCCATCACGATGGCGCCGTCGGACAGTTGATGGGAAGTGATAGCATCGGCGGCATCGCGCAGCATAGCTGTCCATTGATCCCGTTGAAGCCTGATCGCTTCCTGCCGTGCCAGATCATCTTCATTAATGATCGAGCGGGCGCCATCGGGGGAGAGAGCGCTTTCGTCTTTGCCATAGCGCAGGCCAAGGCGGCGCATCGAGAAGGTATTCGTGTCCACGACTATGGTTCCATCGTTCGCTGCTTCTATAAACAAGCGGCTGCCGGATTTCATCATATTCGTCATTCCTTCCCAGCCGCGTGAAGGATAGTAAAGAATATAATGCTCCTGGCTCGAGCGATCCTCTGCGAAAACGCCGCCACCGTTAGGATGACCGATGTACGTAATCGGGCCGTCATGAATGATGATGGCGCCTTCAGTCGAATAGGCATCCAGACCTTTGGCCCGCTGGATCCGCATAATGCCGGATGTTATATCTGCGTTGTACTTGATCCAGCAATACTCCTCATCATTCCATCCCGGCTCTGGATTTTCGAGTATCTCGCGTTCCGTGCAATAGCCGCATGCATAGCGAAGCCGGTTGAGATAGTCCGCGTACGGCTTGAGGTCGGGTTGGTTGAAATTCTCGCTGGCTTCACAGCTGGGGAGCGAGCCCACATCCCAGGGAACACAAATCTCCATCTCCAACGCGGCTTTGCGACGCGGAATGAGCAAATGAAAGCGGGTCCTGCAGGAAGAGGTACGGCCCCATTCCTCTTGAATCAAGATGCATTCATCGCCTTTCCCATCAATACTCGCCCTGGCGACGGCTTGATCCCAATACTGGCTGTAACTCGTGTTGAATTTCATGACGGTGTTGCCGTCCACCTCCAGGGAAACGGAAACATCGCTGTGAGGATATCGCCTGGAAATGGCGAATGCGCCGCGCGGCTTGCCGCCGTATAGGAATTTCATGAAGAAGCGCTCGCCAGAGTATTTGTGAAAGGTCAGGGATTTGCTCAGTTGAAGAGCCTCGGCCCGGAGTTGGGCAAGCGTGAGAGGCGAAGAAGTCGCGCGGGCGGTTTGATTTGGAAAGCTGGACGGGGGACTTTTTTCGTCAGCGCCACTGGCCGCCACGCGGACAAACAGCGCGGCGCATAATGCTACCTCAAGATAACAGATTCGCGCGGCATTCATGGAGAGCGTCTGCCGAATCAGTTTTGTCTTCCAGCCATTGAATCCCGCGCTCATTAGCATCACGGAAAGGCATCAGAATTATTGCTTCACGTAAGGCGGGCGTAAAGAGGAGAACATAGGGTAGTGCTTTATGTTTAGCGTTATTAATTCAGCGCCATGCAATTGCGCGGTCGCGGCTAATAAAGCGTCCGCTAGTCCCACTCCGTGAGTCCCAAAATAGACGCGCTTAAGCTGACCTCCGGACTTGGGAATTTCGGCGCTGATTGGCAGCGCGCCAAATAACTGCGCCAGGGATTCCAGTTCCCCTTCTTCTTTCTTCCCCTTGGCGCCCGCCCATAATTCCGCAATGGTAATCGCCGAAAGGATAATCTGGTCCGCATGGGCTTTCACATAGTCCACAGCGGGCGCATATCCTTTGAGAAAATCCACCATGACGTCCGTGTCGAGAAGAAGAGGGCGCATGATTAACCCCGATCCCAAGAAGCTCTAATTGCGGAGAAATCGGGAAGATCCTTTCGCTTTTTCCACAATCCCGCAACGCGCTCGATAGTTTTCTGACGGCGACTGCGCTCGGATTTTGAGAAAAATACTTGGAGAGCCTGCCGGATAATGTCACATTGCTTCATTCCGCTGCGGGCGGAAAACTGAATGAGCGCGGCTCTTTCTTGTTCTGTCAAATAAACCTGCGTGCGTATCATATTTGGCGCCTGCCTTTGGGAGTAGAAACTTAGGCTATTTTTTTGCGAATAGCTCCCAAGAAATTGAACTGCTCCATTGCCAGCATGATGAGAACATGAGATTAATTTAGCATAACGCCCCGGCAGTCAAGCGCGAATCGGCGCAATACACAATGAGGGTATTAAATCATCGCAACAACCAGCCAGACGCCGGGATGACGGAGATTTCTTTCGGAATGTCTTTCGCTCCTTCCGGCGACAGACATACAATATACAGCGCAGCTCGCGGATGCTCGCGCGCCGCGGCCAGCAGCGCGCGGCACTCTCGTTCTCGCGCGCTGTCGTCGTCCAGCGCCGCGCAGACTTGAATGAGCTCCTCGCCGTCGCCGGAATATCGGGCAAGGAAATCCACTTCATATCCTTGCGACGTCCGCACGTAGGCAACCTCGGCGCCGCGTTGTTCCAGGTCCAGGGCTGCCGCTGTTTCCAAAGCATGTCCTATATTCGATTTTCCCGACCGGTCGAAGACGGGAATCAAGCCGGGATCAATCGGATACGCTTTGCGCGGATTGACCATGCGCCGCCGCTCGGATTCCGTCGCGATCGCAACGGTTCGGATCAGAAAGGCGTCTTCCAAGTGCGCCAGATAAGCGTGAAGAGTGTCCTTGGATATTTGACCACCTTGCGAGCGCAGGTCGGAACAGAATTTATGCACGCTAAAGGCGCCGCTGGGAGCGCCCAGCAAATGGCGCGTCATCCAGCGTAATGCAATAGGATGGGACACGGCATGGCGCTCGATCACATCGCGCAGCATCGCCGTGTCCACGTATCCTCGCAACAGATCGAAGCGGTCCCGCGTCGCGGCGCCTTGCGCCTCGGGGTATCCGCCTCGCGACAAGTATTCCAGAAGCGCTTTGTCCAGCTTGGAGCGCGCCGCTTTGGGTTGGCGGGCGGCAGTTCCCTTCGGCTCCTGGCCTCGATGTCTCAAAAACTCCCGGAAACTGAATGGAAACACCAGCGTCTCCATCGCTCTTCCGCGCATGGCGGTGGCTACCTCGCGGCTGAGCAGGCGCGCCGAGGAGCCGGACAAAAACAATTCGACTCGCTCCGTGTCAAGGAGCCTCCGCGCGAACGTTTCCCAACCCGGCGCCGACTGAATTTCGTCCAGGAAAAAAACCGCTCGCCGTTGGTCGCGCCATTCCGGATGCAAGCGATAATACTCTTCCACCACCAGCGATAAATCCGCTGTCTTCATTTCAGCCAATCGCTCGTCTTCGAAACTGAAATAGAGCAGTCCTTCCCGCGCCATTCCGGCGGCCAGGCGGTCGGAGAGGATTTGCCAGAGGAACGTCGTTTTTCCCGCGCGCCGGGGGCCAATAACCGCAATGGCTTTGCCGGCGATGCGAGGAATATGCGCATCTCGGCGAGTAAAAGCGGGCGGCGCGGCGGCAAGCGACTCCATGATTTTTTGCCGGATAATTTCTCGCATATTGTCCTTCTGAAAAGGACAATTTAGCAGTTATTTGTCCTTTTGCAAGGGACAAATTATCGAAATGCAAAAAAAACAGGCGCCCCCCATGCTTATTCATCAAACACAAACGCTTTGAGCGGCGGGATGCCGTTGAAGTTGTAGGCGCTGTAGCTTTGGGTGTAGGCGCCGGTGGTCAATAAATACAGCCGGTCGCCTTCGGCGATGGACTCGGGCAACAGGTATTTATAGTTCTCGTAAAGGATATCCATGCTGTCGCACGTCGGGCCGGCCAGAATGACCTCGCGCCCGCGTCCGCGCTTATCCGAATAGATAGGGTACTTGATGGATTCATCCAGGGTTTCGATCAAGCCGCCGAATTTGCCGATGTCCAGATAGACCCAGTTATAGAGGTTCGAGGGTGATTTTTGCGAGATCATGATGATTTCCGTGACCAATACTCCGGCGTCGCCCGCGACATAGCGCCCCGGTTCGATGATGATTTCCGGCATCTGATCGGGGAAGTCTTCCTGAAGGAAGCGCGTGATTTCCTTCGCGTACACCTCGATGTCCTGTGTGGGCGAAATATAATTGGAGGGGAAACCGCCGCCCAGGTTGATGAGCTTGAGCTCGATCCCTTCGTCCTGGCAGGAGTGGAAGAGATAATGGCACCGGGCGATGGCGTCGTCCCACTGGCCGACGTCGCGCTGCTGCGATCCGACGTGGAACGAAATGCCGTAGGGCTGCAACCCCAGCCGGCGCGCGAGCAGAACCTGTTTGAAGATCGAGTCGGGATGCGCGCCGAACTTGCGCGACAGCGGCCAGTCGGCGCCCGAGCCTTCGGTCATCAGGCGGAAAAAGACGCGCGCGCCCGGCGCGTTTTCAGCCAGTTTGCGCACGTCGCTCTCGGAATCCGTCGCATAGAGGTTGATGCCTTTTTCATAGGCGTAGCGGATTTCGCGGGCTTTCTTGATGGTATTGCCGTAGCTGATCCGTTCGGGCGCGATGCCCAGCCGCAGCATCTGGTCCAGCTCATAGGAGGTGGCGATGTCGAAGCTGGCGCCGAGATCGCGCAAAGCGACGATGACCTCATCGAGCGGATTGGCCTTGACGGCGTAGTAAATGGCCGCATAAGGCATCATGGTTTGCAGGGTCAGGTACTGCTCGCGAACGCGTTTCAGGTCCACAACCAGAAACGGCGTTTCTTTGTCGCGCGTGAATTTCAGAATTTGCTCGAAGCGCGCCGGGGGGATGTACTTGTCGAGGTCGAACTCATATTCCGTGTGGGAGAGTTTCATAGATTCTTTCTAGTAAGGAAATATCCGCATCAAATGCCGTTGGTAAATATTTTCCACCACGCCTTGAGCGATGACGTCCGCGTGTTTTTCCAAAGCCGAAACGAATCGCGGACCCATTTCAGCGGCGACTTTGTATCCGACGTGCAGGAGCTGACGCAAGTGCGGATTGTAGCGCGGGCATGAGGCGTCGTGACGCAGCGCCGCGGCAAAGGTTTCGCCGTCCCATTGATGGACGGTTTCGAGCGAAGGAAGGCGGCTGGGGTCAATATCAATGACTGACGCGTAGGGTTTGCATAGCTCTTCGGCCCGCGCGCGGGCTTTCTCATAAACCTCTTTGGCGATATCCAGTCCGTCGCCGCCGGCCATGGCCAGGCCGATGATTTCTTCGAGCCACGTCGTGCCGGCGGTTTTCAGGTGAAGGCCGGCGCCGGTTTTGCGCAGCGCCTCTTTGATCGGACCATAAATAGAGAATTTGTCGCTGCCCGAATGGACGCTGAGTTTGAGGGTCGCCGGCAGACTGAACTCCTTGACGGCAAACCGGATGACGGCCAGGTCGGCCTCGAACTCGCCGGCGAAGCGCGCGGGATCTCCGACGTAGTCCACGCCTTTGTTGAAGCGGCCCGAAAAGCGCGGCGCGATCGTCTGCGCCGGAATGCCCTAGGCGGCGATGGCGGAGAGAATGAACAGCATTTCGACGGGCGTTTGCGGCTCATTGGTTTCGTCCATCGAAACTTCGGTGACAAAGGCGTCGCGGCCTTTTGCGCCGGCGATATGGCGGTATATGCGCCCCGCTTCCTTGACCGCCGAAATATATTTGCGCCCGATCGTTTCGATCATCTCGGGCGTGACATGCACGGACTCGGGCAAGCCTTCGATCTTCAGCGAGCCCAGGAAGCGCTGCTGCTGTTTGATAAAGGCCGCCAGGTCTTTTTCATCCAGCGGCTGGCCGATGAAATCGGCAACGTCGAGCGTGAAAAAATTGCCGGCTTCGAGGAAAAGATCCACGTTCTTCAAGCCGATGTGATCCGCGTCCACAAAATGGGCATCATGCCAGCCGAGCGCGGCGCAGGCTGCGTCGGCCTCGCGACGCACGTCGGCGGGACTGCTGTGGATGATCGAATGCTCGCGGTGCGATTTATTCCAAACCGGGATGACGGTCAGGCCCAGTTTTTTGGCCATCTGGATTCCGCGCAATTGCGCCTGGCCTTGATGGGCGAAGCGGTCGCCGATGCCCATGGAAAATTTATCGAGCTGCATGATTGCATGATCCTTTCGGAATTGGTTTTATTTATTAGATGGCTCAAGGACGACAAGGACATCAACGACATCAATTCTCGCCGGCTTAGCGGCCATATTTCATTATCCGCTCAGGCCGCCGGACGAAGTAATAGATTGCCGCGCCGATCAAGTGGGTAAAAACGATGATGAGAATCCAGATGATCTTGTCATTGCCTTCGGATGGTTCCTTTGTCGCGCAATCCACCAGCATCCAAACCCAAAAAATAGTGCCTAATATTCCGATGATAAAGAACATGCCAAAAATTAGGATTGGGATTATTGCCGCCCCGACGCCAATAACTGAGCTGTGCATGGGAAGTCCTCCTTGAAAATTATTTGTTCACATCCACCAGATACTTGGTCACTTTCCCCGGATCGGCATTCCAATCGCTGAAGGCTTGCGCGGTATGATCGAACGGGTAAACGCGCGTGATCAGGTCTTTGAAGGGCATGCGCCGTTCTTCGAGCATCTTGATCACAACCGGGAAAACCAGCAGGGCGTTACGCGAACCCATGATGTCCAGTTCCTTCTGGACGATTTTTTTCGTGTCATAGGCGACTTCGTCCTTCGCATAGCCGATGTACACGACGCGCCCGGCGAACGCCGTCAGTTCGACCGCGAGGCGGAAGGTCAGCGGCAGGCCGATGGCTTCGATCGCCACGCTGACGCCTTCGCCGCCCGTCAGTTCGGCGATGCGCGCTTTCAAGTCTTCCTTTGCGGAGTTGACGCCATGGCGGGCACCGAATTTTTTGGCCATTGCCAGTTTCTCATCGTCAATATCGGCGACGATGACCTGCGCGCCTTTGCGCGCCGCAGCGGCGACCGCGCCCAATCCAATGGTTCCGCAGCCCAGCACGAGGACCGTGTCCGTCTCGGTAACCCGCCCGCGATTGGCCGCATGATAACCAACGCTCAGCGGCTCGGCCAGCGCCAGTTCCTCGAAGGAAAGAACGTCGCTGGCGAAGACCTTGCTATAGTGAATGGCGATGCGGCGCGTCAAGGCGCCATCGCGCTGCACGCCCAGCGTCTTGTTGAACTGGCAGCAATTGGGCCTTCCGGCGCGGCAGGCGGAACACAAGTTGCAGTTGGTATAGGGCGAAACCATCACGCGCGCGCCGTCGTGGATCGCGCTGGGAACCGCGGCGCCCTTGTCGGCGACATGGCCGCTGACTTCGTGTCCGGGGATGCGCGGATACGTGACCATCGGCGATGTTCCGCGCCAGGTATTCAGGTCCGAGCCACACAGGCCGATGTACTGGACCTCCAACAGGACATCCTCAGCCCCCAAGGCAGGTTCGGCGATTTCCACCGTTTCGACTTTGCCGGGTTGAGATATAGAGATTGCTTTCATGACTTATTTCCTTTGAGCGGGTGTTTGCCTATTTTACAATTTCGCACGATACATTCTCAAGCACAACTGATGGCGCTTTCCCATCGCCCAGAATCTGTTTTGCATCTAAAATCTCAACGCCGACCAATTTTTCACCCTCTCCGATATTCAGGGCAACATCATCCGTCAATCTCAAGGTTCGGCATTCGTGGCGGCCTTCAATCAATCGGATATACAAGGCATCCACTTCGGCATCATAAGATATTCGCATGGTCATTCGATTCACTCGTGAATCTGATAGATCACCTTCGCGTTCTCGCTCCAGATATCCGTCCGTTCGGTCGGCGACAGCTTGTTGATATATTCCGCCGCAATCCCCATCACCTCCTCATACGCCGCCGCCACTGTGCAGACCGGCCAATCCGAACCGACCATCACGCGGTCGGCGCCGAAGCGCTCGAAAACCACATCCATATAAGGCGTGAAATCCTCCGGCGTCCACGTCTGCCCATGCGCCTCGGTGACCATGCCGGAAAGCTTGCATGAAACATTATCGCATTCAGCCAGCCGCGCCATGTCGCGATCCCAGGGCGCCAAAACGCCGTCGCGGATGCGGGGCTTGGCCAGATGATCCAGAATGAACGGCTGCTCGGAGAACTCGCGCGCCAGTTTGATCGCCGACGAAAGGTGCTTGGGCTGCAGCAGCAAATCATACGCCAGGTTATATCGCGACAGCGCTTTGATGCCGCGCATGAAATCCTTGCGCAGCATGAACTGGTCGTCCGGCTCATCATGAATGACGTGCCGAACGCTGCGCAGCTTGGGATGCGCGGCGAAGCGCTCCAACTGCTCTTCGATGCGCGGGCTTCGCAGGTCCACCCACCCCACGACGGCCACGATAAAGGCATATTCATCCGCCAATCCGAGCAACCATTGGGTTTCCTCGATGGACTGGCGGGCTTGCACGGCGACGGTTCCGCAGATGCCCGCCGACTTCATCAACGGCAGCAAATCCGTGGGCAGGAAATCGCGCTTGAGCGACTCCATCCCCGGGCCGATCCATCCATACTCACGTGGATTGTATTTCCAAAAGTGCTGGTGAGCGTCTATTTTCATTTTTGAGGCGCCTCTTCGCAGGCAGAGATACTCGGCGATTGCCTCGCGTAAAATCAAGGAAGGAATCTTACGCGGGCGCATTTTGCCCTTGCGGAAGGGCGGCGGCGTGAGCAAATTGTTTCCCCCTTCGAATGAGAAGGGCATGTTTGAGGAAAAAATGGCTTTTGATCTGGAAGCAAAGCTCAAAGAGATCGCCGAATCCTTCGCGGCGCTCGAACAGCGCATGGCCGACGGGGCGCTGCTGGCGGATCGCGCTGAATATCAGCGCGTCACGCGCCAGCATCGCGCGCTTGCGCCGATCGTCGCCAAATACAAGGAATGGTCCCAGGCGCTCCGCGCGCGCGAAGACGCCGCCGAGCTGGCGAAAGACCCGGATCCTGAGATGGCCTCGATGGCCGCCATCGAATTCGCCGAAGCCGGCCAGCGCGCCGAAGCGCTGGAAAAGGAAGTCCGCGTCCTGCTCCTGCCGCGCGACCCGAATGACGAGCGCAACACCTTCCTCGAAATTCGCGCGGGCACGGGCGGCGAAGAGGCGGCCCTGTTCGCCGGCGATCTGCTGAAGATGTATCTGCGCTACGCCGAGTCCAAAGGCTGGAAAACGGAAATGATCAGCAGCAATCCGACCGGCCTTGGCGGCTATAAAGAAGTCATTATCGGCATCAAGGGCGAGGGAGCGTTCAGCCGCTTGAAATACGAGGGCGGCGTTCACCGCGTGCAGCGCGTCCCCGAGACGGAAGCGCAAGGCCGGATTCATACCTCGGCGGTGACCGTGGCCGTCATGCCCGAAGCCACCGAAGTGGAAATCAAGATCAATGAAAACGAGCTGAAGATAGACACCTATCACTCCTCCGGTCCCGGCGGCCAGCACGTCAACACCACCGATTCGGCGGTGCGGATCACGCATCTGCCGACGGGACTGGTCGTGTCGTGCCAGGATGAGAAGTCGCAGATCAAAAACCGCTCGAAGGCGATGCAAATCCTGCGCGCGCGCCTGTATGAGGCCGAACGCGAGAAACAGGATGCGCAGGAATCCGCCACGCGCCGCAGCATGGTGGGCTCAGGCGACCGCAGCGAAAAGATCCGAACCTATAACTACCCGGAAAATCGGCTTACGGATCATCGCATCGGATTGCGAATTTATTCGCTGGACCGCATTTTGGATGGGAATCTCGATCCCGTCATTGACCCGATGGTCATGCACGTGCAGTCCGAACAGCTGAAATCCTGTAGTCTGGGATAAGCCCGAAACGCAAGCGTTCACGATCCAATGTCCAACAGGGACTGTCCAATTTCCAACAAGGATTTCCCTTGGAAATTGGAAATTCCCTGTTGGAAATTGGAAGTTCCTTGTTGGATATTGGAAATTCCCTGTTGGATATTGGATATTCCCTGTTGGAAATTGGAAATTCCCTGTTGGATATTGGACATTGATTTTTAATAACGGGTTTGCCGGCCGGTGTCCAGCTTGCCGCCTTCCTTGACTCGCTGGACGGCCGTGGATTGATCCGCAAAAACCTCGAGGATCAAATTGAGTCTCATTGTTTCCAGCGCCTTTTTTGTCTGCTCAGGCAAGCGGCATAATACCAGATTCCGGCCTTTGGCAATCGCCCGGCTGCGCCACATGACGATCGAGCCAAACACGCAGCTATTCAGGGTGCGCACCCCATCCATGTCCAGTACAATTCCCAAGCCTTGATCAATGGCGCTATTGACTAATTTGCTGACTTCAGCATTAAAGGAAGCATCCCACCCATCCTGGTCGCCAATCGCCACCACTTGGACTCCATCAATGATTTCGACTTTAATGCTCATGAAGGAAACTCTGGCAGGAATCGCGCTGTCTTATTACCCATGCGCCAAAACAATTGGCTCGAATGTGGAAAATCCTTACGCCCAACGGAGCAACCGATGCAAGCGGAAAAACCGCGCAGCAATTTTGAAGTGAAAGAGGCTACTTCTTGCGCCGGCGTGAGGCGAATTCCGGCGCCTCGACGATGCATTTGCCCAGAACTTTCAGCGAGGTTTTAAGCAGATGGCCCGTGTGGCGGATAAAGCCGCCCGGCTCGGGGCCTATGTCCTCCCACCCGCGCTCGTCGGGTGTAAGGCTTTCCCAGTTCTGAAACAGCCGCCCCCAGTCGCTCCGCAGCGCCTCATGGACGCGGCGCTGCCCATTGAAGGGATACCAGAAGGAATCATGATAGAGAACGCTGGCGATATAGGCCCACGGCGCCAGCCACGTCTTGAGCGACCACTCGACCGGGCGCTTCAAGCCTCCCCAATAAATGCGATGCTGCATCCGGCTGGCAAAGGTCATGCGTTTGAACGGCCCATCGAAATTCCAGTTCATCTGCGCGGCTTCCTGGTCGCCGACGATTTCGATTTCGCGCGGGTCGCCGCATCCCAGGCCGGCGTCATGAGCAAGGCGGACGAATTTCAGGTCGCGCAGCGGATCGAATCCCATCAGCTTGGCCGCCACCGCGTCTATCGCCACCGGGTCCGACGAAGCCAGGATCACGTTCTTGACGTGCGGAATCATGCAGCGCGGCCCCGGCCCATCGCCGGCGAAGGTTCCGTCCATTACCGCGAAAAGCCCGCGATGAATCTTCTTCTGGATCATCAGCAAATCCACGAGCGTCTCATGGATGACGGGATGGGTCCAGTGGCGGTGCTCGTTCAGGAGGCCGCCGAAAGCGTTTTTCATCGCGCCGGTCGTCGTGGTGAAGATGTGCGTCTTGATGGTGGGCAGATGAATGATGTTTTCGCCGATAAAGCGCCGCGGAATGGAAAATCCCTTCGGGAAAACATCGCGCAGAACCAGAAACTTGCGGCACAAGTCATCGCCAACCGCATCGCGCACGGGTATCCATTCCTCGTTTTCATAGAGGTGGACGTTGCGCAGCCCGTGCGCCTGGATGACGTTGATCTGCTTGTTCTCGCGCTCGCCGAGGTGGGCGTCAATCACGACGGTGCGGTTGTGGCAGCCGTGAATCAGGCTCGGGGAATAGCCGTCCTGCTTCATCGCGCGGATGACGCCTTCGAGCTGCCAGGGCGGCGTCGAGGAGGCGGGATAAAAGAAATGCCAGCTGATATTGATCTTCAGCGCAGTGTCGGCGTCTTTCGCGATGACATCCTGATAGCCGGCCAGGTTCATCAGCTCGTGATAATCCGCCAACACCGTCCTTGGAGAAGTTCTCAATATCGCAACTTTGGATTTCGCCATCGTCCGCCCCCGTTTGGAGTTCCGTTTGGAGTTCACCCTTCAGGTTGTGTTTGAAATTCACCCTTCAGATCACCCTTGAATTTTAATCCATGATTTTATTTTTCTCGCCACACTCACCTTTCAAAGGCTACGCCCCCTTCCCTTGCGGATCAAGCCTATCCTGCTCTGCGAAAAAGGCGCCAAAAAAAGGCTTGCGCGCCGCCGGGCGAGTGAGCGAAATTCTTTCGCTCTTGCGCCCCTGGACCGAACTTCTCCACGCTGGCAAGTTGCTGATTTCTCTGACGGTCTGGAATACAATGAAACTACTGTCTATGTGCTTTTCGCCGACGGCGTCACGCGCCGTAGTATTTTATTTTTTGTTTAGTCTGATTCTTTGCGTTGCCCCTGCCGAGCTGGTTTCTTCAGCGACCGCTCAGGCGCCGATCCCTCTCGGCGTCATTACGAAGGCGGGTGAGATACAGGTGATCGCGATACCGGAGTTTGAATTCTCCGAAGGCGCTCCGGGCGGCGAGATCGCCAAGATGAACGACATTATTTACCGCAATCTGGAGCTCTCCGGCTATTTTAAAAAACCGAGCAATGAAAAGTTTGTCGCCGAAGCTCATGAGGACGATAAAAAAGCAGGCAAGATCGAACCCGAACGCTGGCACAGGCTCAGCGTCAGTTTTCTACTCCTTGGCATTATCACAAACAAGGACGGATTGCTTGTTACGGAAGTCCGCTTATATGGGATGGAAAAAGGCCAGCGTATTTTCGGGTCTCTGTATCCGCCCTGCACGCCGCAGAATCTGCCGCGCCAGGCCCGGCGCATCAGCGACGATATCATCTTCAAGCTGACGGGCAATCATGGGGTGGCCAATACGCAGATCGTCTTCGTGGCCAACCGCACCAAGCAAGCCTGGTCGAAGGATATATGGATCATGTACGCGGATGGCACGGAACAGCGGCCACTGACGAACGACCGGATTACGTGCGCCAGCCCTTGTTGGGGCGCCAACGGCACGGAGATTTATTACACCAGCTACAAGGATCATAATCCCGATCTGTGCGGCCTCAAGGCGGATGGGAGCAAGAGCTGGTATATCTCGCGCTTCCCGGGATTGAATATTTCGCCGGCCTGGTCCGAGGCGCGCCAGCGCATCGCGTTGACGCTGGGCAAGGACGGCAACTCGGAAGTTTATACGATGGACCGCTATGGGCGCTACCCGATGCGCCTGACGATCAATATCGCGATAGACTCTTCGCCCTGCTGGTCGCCGACGGGCAACCGCATTGCGTTCACCTCGGATCGCGAGGGCGGCAAAGCGCAGCTCTATGCCATGGACGCCGACGGATTGAATACGACCCGTCTGACTCGGCTGGGCGCGGGCTATAACTACAACGATGGCGCCGCCTGGTCGCCCAAAAGCGATTTGATTGCGTTTTCCTGCCGTTTTGAGGGCAAGTTCGACATTTGCACGATCAATATTGACGGCAGCGGCGCGCGCCAATTGACCACCGTGGGCAATAATGAAGATCCCTGCTGGTCGCCCGACGGCACGAGCATTGTATTTACGTCGGACCGCAGAGGCGTCGCCCAGCTGTTTGTGATGCAGGCTGATGGGTCCAATCAAACTCAGTTGACGGTTGAGGGAATTAACCATTCGGCCGCATGGGGGCCGTTTGAGAAATAAGAGGGAGCAATTTCGGCGCCGCTTTGAGAAAAGCAGCCGAAAAAAAACCCTTGTAAACCGGCAATCGTGACCGATAGCATGTTCCAAGCGTCCGGCGCCAGTTGGAATTGCCGATACACCACCATCAGGAGGCCAGTCATGTCCCGTTCTACTGCTGCTGTTGCTCGCGTGGCCCTCGTTGTTTTCGCTCTTTCTGTCCTGACAACCGGGTGTTCGAAGTTACCCAAAGATCATTGGTGGCAATTCTGGAGAACCGGCACACCCATCGCCACGACGCCTGTGGGCGATGACCAGTTCTTCGCGCCGCCGCTGGAGCCCAAATTCCCCGACGGAACCGGCCCCAGCTCCCTGCCGGGAGACCCGAATACCTCGGGCGGCAAGAACGTCGGGATCGCGGAAGAACGCCCCTTGGACAAAGAAGGCGGGATGATTGCCGAGCTGCCGATGATCTATTTCGACTACGACAGTTATCAGCTGAAGCCAACGGAAAAGGACGTGTTGAATAAATGCGCCGAGTGGCTCATCGTCCATGCGAATGTGGCCGTCCAAGTCGAGGGGCATTGCGACGAGCGCGGCACTCCGGAATACAATCTGAATCTGGGCGCGCGCCGCGCCGATATGGTCCGGGAATATCTGGTCTCCAAAGGCGTGGCGGCGCCGCAGCTGAAAACGATTTCTTACGGCAAGGAACGGCCCATTGATCTGGGCCATAGCGAAGACAACTGGCGCAAGAATCGCCGCGTTCAGTTCCTGGTGTACCAGTAATCAAGGGTATACTCCCCCTGTATGGGGGCTTATCATAGAAAGGGTGAACCAACATGTTGCTCAAGCGTGTCACGTTACGGAGGTATTTCAACGTCGCGGCGTTGCTCGCGATCGCGGTGATGTTCAATGGCTGCGCCGGCTGCCGCAAGGACCACAAGGCCGAGGAGCCGGGAATCATCTCCATCAAGCTGGAAGAGCCGAAGCCTCCAGTGAAGCCGCAAACCGGCGATGAGATTGGCACTCCGATCCGGCAGAACGTCGAGGAAAGCAAGAAGATGGGGCGCATTTACTTCGACTATGACAAATCCAATATCCGTCCCGATCAGATCCCGATGATAGACGGCAACGCCAAGTATCTCCTCGAGAATCCGGCGCTGCACATCCAGATCGAAGGCCATTGCGATGAACGCGGCACGCGGGAATACAACTACAGCCTGGGCGAACGGCGCGCCAAGATGGTGGTGGACTACCTGGCGAAAAAAGGCGTGTCGCGCGACCGCCTGCATCCGATCAGCTATGGCAAGGACCGCC
Source organism: Candidatus Sumerlaeota bacterium (assembly GCA_026398575.1). The sequence continues at coordinate 23,547 of JAPLSP010000301.1, forward strand.
CCGTTGCGCTCGGACATAATGAAGAAGCCTGGAAGCAGAACCGCCGCGCCATGTTCATGGAGTTTGTAGGCGGAAAGTAAGCTATGAAACCCCTGAAAGCTTTTTGCGCCGCCGGCGCCTTCCAACAGGTGGCGCCGGCGCTTCGCGTTTTCATTCTCGCGCCGCTGGCCGCGGGCGTTTTGGCTGTATTGAGCGCCTGCGTCATCCTGCCGGATGAAGCCCGGCAAATGGTGACCGACGTCCGTGAGACAAGGTTTGGCGTGCGCGACTTGAAGCTCCGCGTGGATGACTCGCACAAGGATTTGCGGACCCGCCAACTGTCCATCGCAGAGCAGGACCAATCGCAATACAATCAGCTGCGCGATCGCATGGTTGAGATCGAACGGCGGCTCGAACGGATAGAAGCCAGTTTGAGCGCCATCGAAACCGCGATGATTGAATCGCGCGGCGCCGGCGTCTCGAAAGGCGGCGCCCCCGCGACCTCGGCGCGCGCGATGAGCGTCACGACGGGCGGCGTGGCGCTTTACGCGAAGGATATGATGCGCACGGCCATGGAGCTGGCCGAGAAAAGCCGGTATGAGGAAGCCATCCCCGTCTATCAAAACGTTGTGCAGTCTTTTCCATCCTCCGATGCGGCCGGCGACGCGCTCTTTGGCATCGGCGAATGCCTGGAAAACCTCAAACAATATCCCGCCGCGATCGAGGCGTTTCTGAAGGTACCCGCGCAATATCCTGACAGCGCCAAGGTCCCCGTCGCGCGCTATCACGCCGCAATGTGCGCCATGACGAGCGATGATAAAAAGCGGGCCATTGCTCTCTTGGAAGAAATTATCGTCAAGCACCCGAGTTTTGAGGGGCTGTCGCGCGTGAAACAAACGTTGAAGGAACTTCAAAGCAAGCCATAAGAAAAACAACTATTGAAAGGATGAAGACCATGTATTACAGGACTGTTAAGATGCGCAGTATCGCCAGGATCGCCTCGCTGTTTGTGCTGAGTTTGATGCTGGGAGGATGCAGCTGGTGTGGCGGAAAGAAGGGGGGCGGAGATACCGGAACTCCCGTTGCGCCGGCGCCGCAGCCGCCTGTGACGGTAGGACCGGTTCCGGCCATACCCGACGGCGACAACACGGCGGCGCTTCCTTCCCGGCTCGATGCGAATACGCCCGTGAGGGAAGGGGAGATGAAGCGCGTCTATTTCGATTATGACAAATCCGCGATCCGCGCCGACCAGTTGGCGACGCTCGATGCCAACGCCCAGTATCTCCTGGACAAACCCAGACTGCGCATCATCATCGAAGGTCATTGCGATGAGCGCGGAACGCAGGAATACAACCTCAACCTCGGTCAAAAACGCGCGATGTCCGTCATTGACTATCTCGTGAAAAAGGGCGTGGCGCCTGACCGGCTGTATCCGATCAGTTACGGCAAAGAGCGGCCGGAAGACCTGGGACACACCGAAGCGGCGTGGGCCAAGAACCGCCGTTGCGTGTTCATGGAGCCAATCGCGAAATAAGGCCCATCGCCTCGATTTTCGCCAGCAGGTCCTCAAGACTGAGCGGTTTGACGAAGAAGGCCTCGCATTGTTCGCGGAAGGCGGTGGCGGCGTTTTGCTTGTCCGACAGCGCCGTCACCATGATGATGCGCGCCTGGTGGCTCTCGTCCGCATGACGCTGGAACTCCGCGTTTCGGATCGTGTGGAGGACTTGATTGCCATCCATGCCGGGCATCATGATGTCCAGCACAATCAGATCGTAAGGCTTCCCCTCATCCCAGGCCTTGACAAACAATCTTACGGCCTCTTCGCCGCAGGAGGCCGTGTCGCAGACGCCATAGGGCGCCAGCGCGCATTGCAGCACAAGGCGTATGTCATAGTCATCGTCAACGGCTAATGTTTTCATTGCTTCCATCCTTCCGGAACAGAAGCGCTATCAAGCGCCAGTCTTTTTGTTCCAGGCGCCCCTGCCGAATCAAGCCCCAACTGGGAGCGTTAACTGGGAGCGCCGGCATCTTTGCCGGCGAGTGTATGAGTATTCTCAGCCACACGCCGGCAAAGATGCCGGCGCTCCCAGTTGGCGCTCCCAGTTAGCCCGCACTGCGGCCTTGCGGTTTGAGGCGCTCTGGCGCCATAGTTGCTCGCTTTTATGCGTCTTTCGGGCAGTTGGCTTATGGGCTTTCTCAATAAAATTCCAGGCGCGGCGGCTTTCGGCGTTCTTGCTTTAACATTGCTGGTCTATAATCTGGGCGGATGGTACCTGTATGAGATGGCGCGGGATTTGGCCGAGCGCGAGATGGAACGCAAACTGGAGGCGATCGGGCGGACCGCCGCGCTGGAGCTGAATGAAGAAAACACGCCGCTGTTGCTGCTGCTCGATCCGAAATCCGGGATTGATCCTTACACCAACTGGTCGCCTTATGCTTCGCGCCTTCAGCGGCTGCGCGCGCGCCTCGCGGCGATTCGAGACGCCAATGGGCTGCGGAGCATTTCGATCCTGGGACGCAACCTGGCCGTCCTGGCCGACGCCGATCCAGGCATTGAGCCGGGAACGATGATCGGCCCGATGGACGCGTCTTTAATCGAGCAGGTTTTCACGTCCAACACCGTTACGGTCTCGCCTTACTATCGTTTCAACGATCAGGAGCATAAGCGCTGTTATGCGCCGCTGAGGTCGCAGCGGGGCGCCCCGTGCGCCGTGCTGCGCATCACGGCGGGACGCGATTATTTCACCGAGCTCGGCCGCCTGAAATTGTATCTGATCGCCATTGCGGGGGCGGGATCGCTGCTCCTGATTCTGGTGGCGCTGGCGCTCTGGCGGCTTCTGGCCGTTGTCATTCAATCCCAGCAGGCGATGGCGGACGCCGACCGCCTCCAGGCGCTGGGAACCCTGGCCGCGGGCATTGCTCATGAGATCCGCAATCCGCTCGGCATTATCCGTGCTATCTCAGAGGAGTTGGAAGCTGAGCTGGAAGGGCAACCCGAACAGCAGGCAATGTTGGAAGACATCACGGGGGAGGTGGAACGGCTCAATCGCTTGGTAAATCAGTTCTTAGTCTTCGCCAGACCCGGGGCGCAAGGCGTAAATCCTCAGCCATTTCATCTGGATGAGGTGCTTAATGACGTTGTCCAGCTCGTTCGAAAAGGTTCGGACAAGCGGGAAATAGTGTACGTTATGGAACATGTCGCAAAGCCTTCCCCGCTTGTAATGGAGGAAAAAAGCATCCGGCAAGTCTTGTTGAATGTGCTGATTAACGCGCGGGATGCCGTGAATGAGAAGGGGACAATCCACATTGCATTGGATGAGGTTGGGCGGTTTGCGCGGATTGTAGTGCGCGACAATGGCTGCGGAATAGACGCCAGGCAGATCAAGCAGGTTTTCGAGCCGTTTTTCACAACCAAACCCGCCGGAACCGGTTTGGGGCTTCCCATTAGCCGAAGCATCGTCGAGCGCTACGGCGGCAAGATCCACATCGAAAGCGAGTTGGGCAAAGGAACCACTGTAACGATCCAGTTGCCGGTAGGAGAAGAAGGCAAAGCAAAAAATGAATAATGTAAAGTGTATAATGTAAAGTGTAAAATGCAAAATGTAAAATGTAAAATGAACCATAAGGCGGCGGCGCTTAGGATATCGCGTGCCGATGATTTCATTTTGCGCTTCTCATTGTTTATTTCTAGTGGTCTTTCAATTTTGATTTGACGGGCTAAATCCATGAAAAACCAACCCCGGAGGGATTGAATTTGAGTAGCCCCCGGTGGCAACCGGTGGGTATGTATTTGTGTGAAATCACCAACCCCTTCAGGGTTGGCCATGACAGCTGATGCGCATCCCACCGGTTGCCACCGGGGGCTACTCAAATTCATCCCCTCCGGGGATGGGATACTCGACAAACCAAAATTGAATGGCCACTAATGACGCATTGAAAGCGATGGATTCATGGACATTGTTATCATAGATGACGAGCCGAAGATGGGCCAGATCATCAAGCGGACGCTGGCGCGCGAGGGGTATGACGCCGATGCCACGACGGACCCGAACCAGGGGCTGGAATGGATCGGCGAATTTCCCGCGCGGCTGGTTCTGTGCGATCTGAAGATGCCCGAGATGAGCGGCATTGACGTCCTGGAGCGCGCCAAGACCCTGCGGCCTGAAATCGGATTCATCATCATGACGGCCTACGCTTCGGTCGAAAACACCGTCGAGGCGTTTAAGAAAGGCGTTTACGACTACATTACCAAACCGTTCGGGACGGAAGATCTCAAGCAAAAAGTGTCGCACTACCTCGAGAAGTGTCAGCTGCAAAAGGAAAACGAATCGCTCAAGGCTTTGGTGGGGGAGAAGTACCAGTTCGAAAACATTGTGGCAGAAAGCGCGTCAATGAAAGACGTGCTGTCGGCCGTGCGCAAAGTGGCGCGCAGCGATGTTTCGGTGTTGCTGCGGGGCGAAAGCGGCACGGGCAAAGAGATTCTGGCCTGCGCGATCCACAGCAGCGGCGCGCGCAGCGGGCGGCCATTGATCAAGGTCAATTGCGGCGCGCTGCCCGAGACGCTGCTCGAAAGCGAGTTGTTCGGCCACGTGCGCGGCTCCTTCACGGGGGCGGTGCAAACGCGCGCCGGCCTGTTCGAGGAGGCCAACGGCGGCGCCATTTTCCTGGATGAAATCGGCGATATTTCCCCCGCGCTCCAGGTCCGTCTCCTGCGCGTCTTGCAGGAGGGCGAATTCCAGCGCGTCGGCGATACCAAGACCATGAAGGTCAATGTGCGCATCATTGCGGCGACCAATCGCGATCTGGAAAAAGCGATGCGCGAGGGGATGTTCCGCCAGGACTTGTATTATCGCCTGAACGTCGTGCCGATCTTTATTCCGCCGTTACGCCAGCGGCCGGACGATATTCCGGCGCTGGTCGAATTTTATCTGGGCAAGCTGTCAAATAACGGACAGACGTTCGAGATCGCTCCGGCCGCTTTCGATTTGCTGATGCGATATCCCTGGCCTGGCAACGTCCGCGAACTGGAAAACGCCATCGAGCACGCCTCCGTCATGTGCGACAGCGCGATGATCGGCCTTGAGGATCTGCCGCTCAGCATGCGCCAGTTTGCAGCGGGCGCCGGGCTGGCGGGGGGCGAAAAAGGCATGGAAGTCGGCCAGATGACGCTGAGCGAAATCGAGCGGCAATGCCTGCTGGAGGCCATGCAGCGCGCAGGCAATAATCATACCCGCGCGGCCAAACTCCTCGGCATCACGCGCCGCACACTGGGCTACCGGCTGAAAAAATATGGACTAAAGGAATCAAGCGTTTCATGAAACACTCCTGCTTCGATATGTTGATCCTGGTTCTTTGCCTGGCTGCGATGAGCGCCCTTCCGGCAAGCGGCGGCGAGCCAGCGTCCGCGGATCAGGAGTCATCCAAATCCAAAGCGGCGGCGGCCAAACAGGAGAAAACCCATTCCTGGCGCCACAGCGCCGGCGCTCGCAATCCGGAGCGAGAAGCCTGGGTTACCACCAGCTCCGTGGCAATGACGCCCGCCGAGCGCGAGGCGCTGAATCGTTGGCTGGATAAATACTTCAGCGCTTATAAGAAATGGGAAGAGGGTCAGTTCGAGCTCAAACAACTGTCGAAGCGCCTGCAGCAGGAAAGGGCGAAACGCGAAAACGCGCTGTTTAATCCCATGCGTTCGCACTACGTCGAGAGTCTGATGCAACAGATGCACAAGGCCAATGACGAAGGAATCCAAAATCGCGAGCGGCTTCAGGAGATGAGCAAGTATCTGCCCATCCCGCGTCCGCGGCTCCTGGCCGTCGTTCGCGAAACACTGGAGCGATGGGACGCGCGGCTGGAAGCGCTGCGTTCCCCCGATCAGAGGAAAAGCCCTGAGAAGGAAAAAGGGAAAGAATCGCAGGGGCCGCCGGACCTGGGCGCGCGGATCAATGCCCTTTATAATCTGGAATACCAGTTGATCCGCGATGATCCGGAACGGCCGGCGATGCAGGCGCTGTTTCGGAACAATGGCCAGATCAATCAGGCTTTTTTTGGCCAGCTAGCCAATCGGCTTGACCGGATAGACTCAACACTGGAACAATTGCGCGCCGTGACGGAAAACTCTGAGGATGCTCCGGATTTTCTCATTAATTTGACGTATATGATTTTTGATGAGGAAGCCGCCGAATCCAATCATCCGAACCGGAATCACTAAACCCCAGAATGAATTTATGATGGCGAATGAACAACGACGAGAGAAATGGGCCAAACGCGGGGGATGGAGTTTGTGCCTGATCTGCGCCGCCGCAATAGCGTATTGCGCCGAGCCGGACACATTTTGGCTGCCGCTGACAGGCGCCGGCCATGGAGGCTGGGCCCTGGACCAGTCGCTGACAGGCGCCGATAACGCCAAGACCGCGCCTCCCAGATATCTCCGGCCCGTTCCGGGCGCGCCGGCGGCGCTGAGCGTCGAGCCGGGAACGGATGGCAAAGGCGAACTGGTCGCGCGCACCCCCAAGTCCAAGCCCATTGGCATCGTCCGCTCCATTAATGAGGATCATGACGCCTGGGGCCAGGGGCGGGTTTTTTGCGCCCGCTTCCTGACGCCCGACGATCCCGATCTGCGCCCCAGCGCCCAGCTGGTCGTCTATCACAGCCTTTACGGATGGTTCGCCACCGAGCCGACGCGGCCACTGACGCCGGGGCAATGGACGACGGTGTATTGGAATCTGGGCGATGAAGGCACGGATTGGATTTCGATGTCCTATGGACTGGCCTGGCACAGCAACATGCGCTACGAGCTGGAGCGCGTGGGGCTGAGAATTTTTCTCAATACCGCCGCGGACGACAAGACCGGCAATCCATCCAATGACGACGATGACGCAACCGACCCAAAGGATAAGGACGACGCCGGCAAGGACAAAGACGCCGCCAATGACAAGCTGCTCGAAGTGCGGATCGCCGGCATTGGGATTGAGGGAATGAACGCCCCGCGGCCGCTGCTGGAAGTGGTTCGTCTGCGCTGGCCGAGCGATGGCGCGGTCAACGGCGGCCCCGGTTCGATTCCGTCCGGCGACCATCCCTCAACGGTGAGTTGTTGTGTCGGCCAGCAGTTTGAGCTGAGCTTCGATCTGACGCGCTCATACGACAATCCTTATGATCCGGACTGCGTGGCGGTAGACGTCGAGTTCACCGCGCCGTCGGGCCGCATATTGGAAATGCCCGCTTTTTATTACCAGGACTTCACGCGCCGCAAACTCGAAGATGGAACGGAAGTCTATGATCCTTTTGGGCGGGCCTGCTGGAAAGCGCGCTTTCTGCCCACCGAGCCGGGCGAGCATACCTTCCGGATTGCCGCC
>JAPLSP010000784.1 GCA_026398575.1 Candidatus Sumerlaeota bacterium
AAAACTGTTGGGCCTGGGCACGCCGTGGCGGCGCAATATGGCGACGCGAAAACGAACGTCGAGAGGGAAGGGGAAAGGCAGCTAAAAATGTCATACGGTTATGGCGGCAAGCCACCTTACTCCAAAAGCTGGCGCCGCTCCTGTCCGCATGAATCTTCTCTTCCTACATGAGTATTCGAGATGATTTCATGAACATTCTTTCTGCGCAATCCCTGGAGAAAGCTTTTGGCGAAAAACGCCTCTTTCAGCAGGTCACGCTGGGGATCGAGGAACGCGATCGGTTGGGCTTGATCGGCCTGAACGGCTGCGGGAAATCCACGCTCCTCAAAGTCCTGGCCGGCGTCGAACAGGCCGACAGCGGCGTGATTTCATACCGCCAGGATTTGCGCATCGAATACCTGCCGCAGAATCCCGTCTTCAATGACAACCACACGGTGCTGGAGCATATCCTCACTTCCAATACGGAACGCGCGGCGCTGGTCCGCGACTATGAACAAACCTGCCTGGCGCTGGAAACCCATCCCGGCGATCCGGCGGCGATGCGGAACCTGGATCTGCTGTCGCAGCGCATGAACGCGGCGGACGCCTGGGAATATGAAACGTGGGTCAAGACCGTCTTGAGCAAACTGAATGTCCATGACCTGGACAAGCCCGTGGGGCAATTGTCCGGCGGATACCGCAAACGCGTGGCGCTGGCGCATGCCCTGCTCGCCGAGTCCGATCTGCTGTTGCTCGATGAACCGACCAACCACCTTGATGCCGACACGATCGAATGGCTCGAGGAATACCTGAAGCTGTTCAGCGGCGCCGTTGTTTTGGTCACGCATGACCGGTATTTTCTGGACCGCATAGCGAAGCGGATTCTCGAGATGGATCGCCGCGAAGTTGTGCAATATGACGGCGCATTCAGCTATTATCTGGAGAAGAAGGCGGAGATTCAGGCGAGCCAGCAACGGCAGGAGGAAAAGCGCAGCGGCGTCCTTCGGCGCGAAATGGAATGGCTGAAGCGCGGCGCCCGCGCCCGCACCACGAAGCAAAAAGCCCGCGTCGAACGCATCGCAGCCTTGCGGGAAACAAAGTCCGAACCGCGCCGCGAAGCGCTGCTGTTCAGCATCGAGACGCGCCGCATGGGAGGCCTGATCCTCGAAATCGAAGGCCTGAGCAAGTCTTATGGGGATCGCACGATCATAAAAAACTACTCGCACGTCTTCCAGAAAGGCGAGCGTCTCGGCATCCTCGGTCCCAACGGTTGCGGCAAAACCACGCTGGTCAATCTGATCGCCGGGCGCATCAAGCCTGACCGCGGAACCATCAAGACGGGCGAGACGGTCGTGTTCGGCTACTATGACCAGGAAAGCGCGGAACTGGACTTGGACGAACGGGTCATAGATTACGCCAAGCGCGAGGGCGGCGCTTATCTTCGCGGACGCGATGGTTCGCTCCAGGCGGCAGAATTCGTGCTCGAGCAGTTTTATTTCACGTCGCAAAACCTCTATACGCCCGTCGGCAAACTGTCGGGGGGCGAAAAGCGGCGGCTTTATCTCGTCCGCACCCTGCTGAAGGACCCCAACTTCCTGATCCTTGACGAGCCCACCAACGACCTGGACATTCAAACACTGCAAGCGCTCGAGGATTTTCTGGACGGCTTCAACGGCTGCCTGCTGGTCATCTCGCACGACCGCTATTTCCTCGACCGCACGGTGAATCACGTGCTGGTTTTTGAGCCGGATGGAAAACTGCGTCGGTACCCCGGAGGATACAGCGTCTATGCCCGGATGCGGGAAGAGGAACGCACGGCGCCGGCGGAGCGCTCTGGCAGCGCTTCCGGTAAAAAGTTTTTGGGCGCCAAGACCGCATCCGCATTGGATTCATCAAAGACCGGAGGCCCGCGAACTCTGAACTTCAAGGAGAAGCGCGAACTGGCGGCGCTGGAAAAGGAAATTCCTAAAATGGAAGCGCGGCAGGCGCAGCTGCAAAAAGAACTGGGCGCCGCCGCCAGCGATTATGCGCGCTTGTTGACTCTTCTGGAGGAACAGGGCGAATTGGCGAAAAATATCGAAAAAGCATTGAATCGCTGGGAAGAATTGGCTTCCCAGGCGGAGTGAGCAGCGTAAGGCGCATCCCGACTTATATCTTAGCGCCAAGCCTTATGAAATACCCAGCCTGTCCAGTAGAGCTGGCGCCGCATGGTAGGCCGTTC
>JAPLSP010000086.1 GCA_026398575.1 Candidatus Sumerlaeota bacterium
GGCGCCAAGCTGGACAAATCCTTCCTTTCAAATTCCAGCGACAAAGGTCTTGTGCACAAAAGCAGCTACACCGCGAGGCGCACCCGGCAACCATCCGCCAGGCAATCCTCCTGCGCGCGGCTCTGTTGGCGGCGCTTGTTGGATTTGCGTGGGGAGCAAGCGCGGCGGAGCCAACGCAAATAAAAGCGCGCGTCGTCTGGATGGATTCGGGCGAAGGCGTCGCGGGAGCGTCTGTCACCCTTCGGGAAATATCCTACCCTTCTTCGGGCAAAAGCATCACAGCCGGCGTAACCGACGCGAACGGCGTAGTGCTGTTGGCGGCGCCAGCCGCAAAGAATGTGACTCAAATTGAAGCCCGCCATCCTCAAATCGCAACCGTAAAAAGATATGTAAGGTATCCCGCCTCCAGCGAGGTCGTTCTCAAGGTCGAGCGCGGGGTTTCGATTTTCGGGAAAGTTTTTCTGGAGGATCGTTCTCCCGCCGCCGGAGCGCTGGTGAAGCCTGGGCGATATGAGGACAATGTCACCACGGCCGATGCGAACGGCGCTTATGAACTCACCGGGCTGAATGGCGAGGCGTATTACCAAGTGACCGCCTCATTGGGCGCCCTGATCTCCAATAGCGGGCGCGTCGAAGCGCGGTATATCAAAGCAGCCAAATCCGGGCGCACAGGCCCGTATGACCTGATCCTCAAGCCGGGCCTCGAGATAAGCGGCATTGTGCTGGACCGGACGAACGGGAAACCGGTGGCCGGCGCCGAGATTCAGCCCTACGATTACCGTCTCGTTTCCGCGGGCGTCAGGCAATCTGTAACGGTCAGCAGCGCAGACGGCGCCTGGCGCATGAAAGGCCTGCCGGAGGGAATCGCAGCCATCCGGATTTCAGCCAAAGGATATGCCGCTCAGAGCGCGTCGTTTCAGACGCGGGCAGGCGCAAAGAACCAGCTCGAACTCATGCTCGAACCTGGCGCGGACATCCTGGTAAAAGTCGTGAGCGCGAGCGGCGCCCCTGTTGCAGGGGCGGACGTTCAAGTTTTTTCATCCGCCGGGCCTGCGGCGGATGGTCTGAAAAATCCGACGACGGATGCGCAGGGCCAAGTCCGGATCGAATCCGTCAGCGCGCGCAATCCACCTGCGATCAGAGCCATGAAGGATAGAATGTGGTCGGATACCGGCAATCCAATCTTCGCCAAAGGATCGCGCTCGGCGGAATTGACGCTCAGGATGGTTTCCGAAGACAAAGAAGCCTCGGATAATTCAACGACTCAAGAGGAAAAGGTTTTGGCATTTCGCGGGCGCGTTACCGCCGCTGGAGGCGCGGCCATCGCCGGCGCCAAAGTGAAATGGGAGGGTTACGATGGCTACTCGAATGATTCCGCCATCGCGGACAAAGAGGGCGCCTATCGCCTGGAAATCAGGATGTCGTCCGATGAATGGCAGATTTTTCAAGCGAACCGCCGCCAAGTTGTCATCGCCGTTTCCGCGCCCGGATATGTGTCGGCTAATAAAATTCCGTTTGAAGGCGGGATGGGCGCGGAAATGAAAGAGCCGCGGGAAGTGAATGCCACGCTGGAGAAGGGGCGCTGGGCCGGCGGCCTTGTGGTGAACGGCAAAGGCGAGCCACTGGCCGATATCGCGGTTTCCGTGGAGCCGGATGAAGGGAATCAATCATCCCGCAACATGTCGCCTTATGGTTATCTCGGCCGCTCTCTGACATACACCGGACCGGACGGGAAATTCCGCCTGGAAGATTTGCCCAATCGAAAGGTATTGGCGTCGGTATCGGGCAAAGGATGGACGACGGAATCCAAGAAGGAATTAGCGTTGGATCAGGAGACGCGCATCGTCATGCGCGAGAGCGGCCGGATATCGGGGCGCGTCATCGCGGTGGAAACAGGCGCGCCCGTCAGATCCTTTACCGTTCAATGGGGAGCGGCGGCGGGCCGCCAGCAATATCAGTCAGTGGAAAGCGGAACGGATGTTTGCGCGGACGATGGCGCCTTTGCGCTCTATGACTTGAATCAAGGACAGAAATATACCGTCAAGGTCCTGGCCGACGGATTCGCGGCGACGACGCTGAAAGAGGCAACGGCGGCCGCGGAAAGCGAAATCAAACCAGTAGAGATCAAACTATCGAAGAGCATGGAGCTTCGGGGAACAGTTTTTGACTCCGCGACTCAAAAGCCTGTGGCGGGGGCCGAAGTCGCGCTCTATGAAGATGCTTCGCGAATATACTATTACCAGCAGATGGGCGACGCCCCCCGGACGCGTACGGAAGCAGACGGCGGTTTCTCTCTGGAGGAAGCCGCCAGTACCAGCATCATCAGCGTTAAAGCGGAGGGCTATGCTCTTTTGCGTATCACGCCCGATCAGCGCGCGCAATATTTCGGCGCCGGGCAGGCGCTGCGCATCGGATTGAAGCGCGGCGCCCGCGTTCTGGGAGTTGTCACGCTCAACGGCAAGCCCCTGCCAGGCGCTCAAATCACGCGCTATTTCATGGGCAATGACAGGGATTATGAGGATCAGATGATGAATCGGTCCATCGTAACGGATGCGGATGGGAAATATCTGGCAGGTGGATTGAAGGCCGGCCAGTATCAGCTGTCCGCCTCCAAGCAAGTGAATGGAGTTTCCATCAGCAGAAATTCCAGGATTACTGTGACGGAAAATGAGGACAAAACCATCAACATCGCCTTTGAGACCAGCACGTCGGCGCTTTCCGGCCGCGTCCTCTCCGGCCAGACGCCGATGCCGAGGGCGATGATTTCGGTCCAAACGAGTGAAGGCGAAGATAGTTATTCCTTCCACGTGAACGCCAACGCGAATGGCGAATACCGCATCGAAGGACTGAAGGATGGAAAATACAGCGTTCAAATCTATGATCAGCAAAATGGGGGATACGGAAACAATTCCGAAAAAGCGGAAGTCAAGGGCGATACAAAACGCGATTTTGTTCTTCCGGAAAAGCATGTGGTCAGGGCGCGCCTCGTCTTCGAAGGCGCCGAGGCGCCCAAGGCGTCCGACGTGCGCGCGGCCTATCTCTCCATTAAAACCTACACGCGCGAATTGTCGCAAAACCGCATTGACCACGACGCCACCTGCGGCGCCCCCCAAGGGTTTGCGCTGGCTTTCACGGGAAGATTGAAAGGCGAGTACCTTCTGACGGTGCAGGCGGTCACGGCCGGCTCGAATGACGCCATGCTGAGTCCCAATTCGCCGGTGATCATTGATAACCTGAACGGCGATCAGGACCTGGGGGAGATTCATATCCCGCCCGCCGACGCCTCGCTCAAGGGCCACATCTTCAATCTCAATCACAAGCCCGTCGCCAACGCCGACATATCGCTCACGGCGGATATCAGAACCAACAATTACCACATCGGCGCCAAGACGGACGCGGACGGCGCCTTTACGATCAAAAATCTGAAAGCAGGCGGCTATTCCGCGAATATCGCCTTTCGCGATTCGCCCATCGCCTCTGAAAAAGTCTGGATCTCGGGCGCGATGGATCGGGATTTCACCGTCGCGATCCAATGCAACGTCATCATCAAGCTGGCGCTTCCTGAAAAAGGGGCGCGCTATTCTCTTTCCGATTTTCCCAAGGCTTCGCTGTCGCGGGTCAACCCCCTCAATGCGGATACGCAGACGGGCGCCTCTCCGGCCCTCGCCGGCGGCGAGGCGGACGTAGTCAGCGGGGAAATCACGATCAAGGGTTACTTCCAGGGCCAATATCTTCTGACGCTGGGAGACGGCCATGAAAAATCGTTGATGCTCCCGCAGCCGCTGACCCTCAACAATGCGGATCAGGACCAAGTCCTGGATACCGTCAGACTGCCCGAGATGGGAACGGCGCGCATCCGTATGGCAATGGCGGACGCGGCGGCGCCGAAGCCGCGATTCTGCATGGCGCTGCTGATCGCAGAGAACACGACGGCAGGAGCGGCGGCGGGCACGGCGGCGAATGCGACGACGGGCGCAGCGGCGGGAGCAGCGGCGGGAGCAAGCGGCAATCCGGCGGGCAGATTGCTGTTCACGCTGGATAAGAACAAGCCCGAACAGGAAATCGGCCCGCTGCCCGCGGGCGCATACCAGGCGCATCTGTGCGCGGATTCATGGAAGGCGACGCCGGACAAGGCGCCCGTGACCGTGAAGGGCGGCGAAGCGGCCAGCGTCTCTTTCACGTTGAGTCCACGGGGCGCGCTCGGCGGGATGATCCAGATTCCGCTGGGCGCAAGCAGCGCCGTGACGGCCAGCCGCATCACGCTGACCGGCCCGGACGGCCAGCGCAGCGTGGCGCCGCTCGACGCGCAATCCCGCAAAACCGGCGATATCATGGAGAAGAGCGAATACCTCAGCGGCGCCCTTTATAGCTTCAGCGATCTCTCGGAAGGCGCCTGGCATCTCAAAGCCGAAGCCGAAGGCTGCGAGCCCTTCGAGAAAGACTGCGTCGTAAAAATCGGCGAGACCCGGGATGTGCAGATTCGCTTCGTCGCAAAAAAGTAAATCGAATCACCGGGTGGTGGAGCATGTTGCGTTCTAAAAAATGAGCCAAAAACAAGCGATGCTTGTTTATCGCCGTTATCTATATTCTGGGGGACATGTATATGAAAACTAGAAGAACTGTACTATGGGCAGGAGCTCTATCGATTTCTTTGACTTCAATACTAGTTTGTGCATATTCCCTACCGCTAACAACAAAGTCACTATTCGAGCAATCTGATGTAGTACTTACTGGGACAGTCTTGATTAGCACAGCTGATCTATATACTAGTTGCACGCAATATAGGATAGCTACAATATCAATAGACCGTGTATATAAAGGAAATTACTATTATGTAACGTCCCGTACGCCGAACAAATACCTAAAGCTGATAGATATGATTTATTCTCCAGATAGCGAAAAACTTGTAGCTGATAAAAAGTATATTTTCTTCATTAATCATTCAATGCTGAAATATTTGCATGTTATTAGAGAAAAAGAAGACCTAAGCCCAATTATGGAATATAATGAAGAAAATGAAAAGAATCTGTTAAAGCTTATGTAGAGCGTCATCTTCAGCGAAAGCAGACTAGCATATAGTCAAAAACTCGTCGCGCAGAGTAAAATATAGAACGAGATGATGCTAAAGCCGGGGCAAATAGGAGCCTGCTGAAGCAAGCTCTGGAGTTTGGGCGTTTGAATCCCCCGAAAGGGGTGAACTATCATAGCCGTGGGTGAAGCGAAACGAACCCGCGGAAACGATGAGCCCAGAAGCA
>JAPLSP010000173.1 GCA_026398575.1 Candidatus Sumerlaeota bacterium
GGGCCGTCCGGCGGAGCGGAGCGGCCTACCCCTCGACGCAATATACAAGAAGATGAAAGATCATGGTGATAAAGACACGAAGCCATAGCCTGAGCCGTAAAAACGGCTCGACATGCAATCGCGCAGGCGTTAGCTTTATAAAAACGCGCGGATAATGGAATTTTAGATATGCGTAAATTCTGGTTCAGCAATATCCTCATCCTGATTCTGGCGGCCGGCCTGATCGGAATCGGGGATTTTCTTCATGCTTGTTCCGTTCCTGTGTTCCGCTATGCGCTCGAACGATGGGAAGCGGAGCCTTACGAGGCGTTTCTTTTTCATCGCGGACCGCTCTCGAACAAAGACAAGGCGGCATGGGATTCGCTCACGAGCAAATCCCTCGACGAGCAGGCGCCGGCAAACGTGAATTGCCATGCGGTTGATCTGGCCCAGCCGCTCTCAAAGGAACTACAAGAGATTTGGGATAATTGCAGCGGGAGCGATCTGCCCTGGATGGTTGTGCTTTTCCCGCCCAGCGAGGCGCGGGTTCCCCTGGTGTGGAAAGGCCGATTCGACAGGAAAATAGCCGAAGGCCTTCTGGATTCGCCAAAACGGCAGGAAATCGCGCGCCATATTCTGGCCGGAGATTCCGCTGTCTGGGTCATGCTGGAAAGCGGCGACAAGGCCAGGGACGAAGCCGTCGCGACAACGCTCTCAACCGAACTGGCGCGATTGCGAAAGGAGCTGAAGCTGCCCACCGATGATGATGAAGACACGGCGACATCGGATACCGCAGAGAAGAACGCTGCGGCGCCAGGGAACGCGGCGGCGCAGGAACCGGCCATCGAGGCGCCGTCCATTCCTTTGCGAATAGGCTTTTCGCTTGTGCGCATTTCGCGGAGCGATCCGGCCGAGCGGATGCTTGTGAGCATGCTGACCGGATCCGCGCCCGAGCTGGCAAAGAAGACGGGGCCGGTCGCTTTTCCGGTCTATGGCCGGGGCCGGGTGTTGGGCGGCATCGCGGATGATGACATCACAGCCGAAATGATCGAGGAAGCCTGCTGCTTCCTGACGGATGCCTGTTCGTGCTTTGTCAAAGAACGCCGCACGGGCATGGACCTGTTGATGTCGGTCAATTGGGATGCCGTCCTGCAGGACGCGCTCTCGGTTGAAAAAGCCCTGCCGCCGCTGACGGGGGTGACGGCGCTTTTGGAAAACAAGAATCAGACGCGTCCGACTGGTCTGACGGGTCCGACTAGTCCGACGGATCTACGAAAACCACTTTCCGGAGCGGCCAAGGGCAGAATGGGCCTAGGCGGCTTGCTGATGCGCAATACCATTCTGATGGTCCTGTTTCTTGGTCTTTTGGCTCTGGCGGGAGCATTCAGGAGAAGGAAGCGCGGCTGATATGAGCATTTGGCGACTGGTCATCAAAGAGATTCTCCACCGCAAACTCGGATTCCTGCTCGGCGCCGTCTCAGTCGTGGTGGCGGTGGGTTGTCTGGTGGGCGCTGTGACCCTGCTGAAGGTTCATGACATTCGCACCCAGCAGATTCTGGCGAACAAGGAAGCCGAAACGAAAGCGCGCATGGCAGCGCTCGAGGACGAAATGCGCAAGGCGATGCTGAACCTGGGCTTCAACATCGTCATCCTGCCCAAGGATCAAAATCTTTCGGACTGGCACACCGAGGATTATGCCTCGAAGTACATGCCGGAAGAATACGTGGATAAGCTGGCGAAATCGAATATCATCACGGTGCAGCACCTGCTGCCGAGCTTGCAGCAGAAAGTCAAATGGCCCGAGCAGAAGCGGACAATCATCCTGGTCGGCACGCGCGGCGAAGTCCCCTTCACGGAAAAGAAAGCGATGAAGCCGATGGTTCAGCCGGTTCCGCCGGGCACGATTGTGTTGGGCTATGAACTGCAGCAGGACCTGGGATTCAAAGTGGGCGACAAACTGAAACTGATGGAGCGCGAGTTCACGGTTCACCAATGCTATCCCCAGCGCGGCACGAAGGATGACGTCACGGCGTGGATCAATCTGGCCGAAGCGCAGGAGATGCTGAACAAGAAAGGCCAGATCAACGCCATCCTTGCGCTCGAATGCGGCTGCGGATGGGCCCGGCCGGACATGGTGCGCGCGGAGATAGCCAAAATCCTGCCCGACACACAGATCATCGAGAAATCTTCGGAAGCTCTTGCGCGCGCCGAGGCCCGCACCAAGGTGGGCGATGAAGCCAAGGCCTCGATCGAATTTGAGGCGATGAACCGCCAGCGACTGCGTTCGGAGCGCGAACGGTTGGCGGCGATCCTCGTGCCGCTGGCAATGGCCGTTTGCGTTGTCTGGATCGCGATCCTCGCCTTCGGCAACGTGCGCGAGCGGCGGATGGAGATCGGAATCCTGCGCGCCATTGGGCTTCGCTCGCGGCAAATCCTTGCGATCTTTTTATCCAAAGCCATCGCCATGGGCATTGTGGGCGGAATCATCGGCATTCTTGCAGGATTTGCGGTTGGCAGATACATGGGCATTCAACTGGAAAAAACAGGGGCGGGTGTTCCATCGGCGCAATCGCTCTTTGATGGACGGCTGGCTTTGATGGCATTGCTGCTCGCGCCGTTTCTGTCGGCAATCGCCAGTTGGATTCCAACGGTTCTTGCCGCGAGGGAAGATCCGGCGGTGATTTTGAGAGAGGAATAATGCAGTTTGTGACTCTGAATATTGACAACATTTCAAAGCAGTTTGCAGGGCCTTCGGGAATGGTTCAGGCGCTGAGCGGCGTTTCGCTTTCGATTGACGCCGGCGAATTTGTCATGGCGCAAGGCGCAAGCGGTTGCGGCAAGACAACGCTCCTGCTCGCCGCCGGCGGATTGCAGCAGCCAAGCGAAGGGAAAATATCGCTGGAAGGCGAGGACGTTTACGCCCTGGCGCCCGATCGGCGTTCCGGCCTGCGCGCGGACAAGATCGGTTTCGTCTTCCAGCAGTTTCATCTGATTCCCTATTTCACCGTGTTGGAAAACATCCTCGCGCCGACGATGGCCAAGGCATTGCCGAACGCGAACGAACGCGCGCAGGAATTGCTGCGTCAGTTCAATATGGAAGCCCGCGCCCATCATACCCCCGATGCGCTCAGCGTCGGCGAGCGGCAGCGAACGGCGTTGGCGCGCGCGATGCTCAACCGGCCCAAGTTGCTTCTGGCCGACGAACCGACCGGCAATCTGGATGAGGAGAACGGCAAGATCGTGCTGAGCTGTCTTGCCAACTACGCCAAAGAGGGCGGCGCCGTTTTTCTGGTGACGCATGATTCGCGCGCCGCCGGATACGCCACACGCGCATTCCGCATGGAAAATGGAAAAATCCTGGCAAACAATGTTTAGGAGCAATTGAGTCTGTGTGATAGAATAACGTCTGACAAAATAATGTGCGACAAAATAATGAGAAGGATGAGAGCCATTAAAAGGAGAGAGACAATGCAAGCCGAAAATAAAAGGCGCCGAGCCGATCAGGCCTTCACCTTGATCGAACTGCTGATCGTCATCGCCATCATTGCGATTCTGGCGCTGATTGCCGTTCCCAATTTTCTCGAAGCGCAGACGCGCAGCAAGCTGGCGCGGGTTCAAGCCGATATGCGGTCCCTGGCCACCGGCATCGAAGCCTATTTCGTTGATTTCAACTCCTATCCCTGGCGCGACGTTGCGGGAGTGTATTCCACGCAATACAGCGAAATCGGCTATCGCCTGGGTGATTTGACCACGCCCATCGCCTATATGCAGAGCGTCTCTTTCCGCGATCCCTTCATCACCGGCGGGACCCAAGGCGGCTACACCGACGGCTACGTCCGCTATCAATATAACTACCGCAACTACCAGTACTTCACCTCGACATATCTGTCCTATCCGATTCCCGTCTGGGCGCTCAATTGCATCGGCCCCGACAACCTGAAGAACCAGGGGCTCAACGTCGAATATTGGGCGCGGGGATTAATGAACGGCGCGCCCGCCGCACAGGCTGTGACCATCTATGACCCGACCAACGGAACGATCAGCGCCGGCGACATCCCCCGCACGGGCGGCGAGACGCGATATAAAAATCAATAATGTCAAAATCATGCATGATGGCGCAGAGAACGGGAGATTCATGATGACAACACTTACAGCAACCACAGCGCGCCGCGAATTCTTCGACCTTGTCAAGGGCGCCGCAGAAGGCCATAGAACATATCGCATCCAGCACCGCGAGAAGGCGGCTGTCTTGATGTCCGAGGAGGATTACGAGAGCCTTCTAGAAACCTTGGAGCTCTTGTCACTGCCAGGTTTCCGCCAGCGCCTCAAAGCATCCGTCAAGCAGATGAAGGCGGGAGATACGATTTCAATGGACAATCTCTTTAGGGAGAAGAAGTGAAGCCATACGAAATCCAATTCACTAAAGAAGCAGTCAAGGATTTCCGCAAGCTCACCCCAAAGCTTCAGCAAAAACTCGGAGCGATTCTGTCCGAAGCGATTGCGATGGATCCGTACTGCGGGAAGCGATTAGTAGGAGACATGGAAGGATTCCTTTCCTTTCGCCTCACCTACAAAGACAGAATCGTTTATTCCATTGATGAGAGTCAGAGAACAGTCTTTATTCACCGCACAAAGACACACTACGGAGAATAGTTACTGCTCTTGCTCTGCAAGAAAACATCATACCGATTTGCGCTGAAATCTATTCGTCGGCCACGTCGCCCTGTTCCGCGCGCCAGCGCTTGAGCTGCTCGCGCATTTTTTCAAGCACAGGCTTGCATTCGGGATTGGCAGCAAGATTCTTCAACTCGTAGGGATCGGCTTCGGTGTCGTACAGTTCTTCGGCAGAATGGCGCTCGATCAGATTCACCAACTTCGCGGCGCCGGCATCGGTCCTGGCCTTCTCGACCCACGTGTCCCAGACTTCCTTGTGGCTGTTCGGAATGCCATCCACTTTGGTGAAATGCGTCGTCCAGAGGCGATCGGGATGGAGGTTGAGGATATATTTGTAGCGCGCATCGCGGACGCATCGCTGCGGAAACATGTTCATCGTCCCATCGCCGGTATGCGTGGCATAAATCTCCTCGCGGAAGCGGCTGGACTTGCCCAATAGCGCGTCTTTGAAACTGCGCCCATCAATATCTCGCGGCGGCTCGCCTCCGGCGATTTCCACCAGCGTTGGCAGCAGGTCCACATAAGACAGCAACGCGTCGCACGTCGAGCCGGGTTTGATGACGCCAGGCCAACGCGCGATGAACGGCACGCGCAAGCCGGTGTCATAAAGCGTCCATTTGCAGTGCGGCCATTCGGGCCCCTGGTCGCTGGAATAAATGACGAGTGTGTTGTTTTCCATGCCGTGGCGTTTGAGCGAGGACAGTGTTTCGCCGACGCGCCGGTCCAGCGTCGTGATATCCTGAAAATAGTTCGCAAGCGCGGCGCGCGTCTTGGGCGTATCCACCATGTTCGGCGGAATCGGCAGCGCAGCCGGATCATAGGTCTTGTTGTTTTCCCAAACGACATGCGGGCTGCTGTCGCCAAGCACAAGACACAACGGCTGGCCTGCGTTTGTTTTCACATGGTCGGCAAGAAGTTGATCCACGCGCGCCGTGTCTATCCCTTCCCCCCGATATTTCCGAATCTGGTCTGGCGCCGTTTTGAGCTGGGCCGTGATATATTCAAAGTCGAATACTTTTTTCGGCCGCACATCGGACTTGTTCACGAGCGCCACCCGGTATCCGAGCGCTTTGAGATAGATGGGCAGCGACTTCAAACCGGGCTTGCAGTCGGTGTGATTGCCCATGGCGCCGTGGCGCGCGGGATAGAGACCGGTGAAGATCGTCGAACGTGATGGCGTGCAGGTGGGCGTCGCGGCAAAGACGCGCGTGAAGCGTATTCCCTCCTTCGCCAAGGCGTCGAGGTTCGGCGTTTGAACAGCCTTGTTCCCGTAGCAGCCGGAAAATTCCTGGCCGTGGTCATCGGAGAGGATAAAGATAATGTTGGGCTTTGACGCCGCAACGCTCTTTCCCGCCGCAGCAGTATTTGTCGTTGCTGCCACGTTTGGCCCCGGCTCCGCCGCTGCAAATGCTTTCGTGATCGCCTGTTGCGCCAGCAATACGGCGCCTCCCTGTCCGGCCAGTTTAAGGAATTCGCGTCTTGATCTCATGGCGTCAGCCCCTTTCTATTAAACCGCTTTGAAGCAGAATGGAACGGCCTTGCCGCAGCAGATCGCCGCTGGGAGGAAGGGCTTCCTGCGTCGGCATTTTCAGGCCAAGGGCTTTCCATTTCGCCTCGCCGCGGCGGTGATAGGGAATCAGTTCGAAGGCAAGCGGACCGATAGCCGATAATTTTTGCGCGTATAATTTCAGCGTGGCCTCGTCGCAATTATATCCAGGCACGAGGGTCAATCGCACCGTGAGCATTCCGCCGTGGGCATGCCGGCGGCGGATGTTTTCCAATGTCTGCGCGCAGCCGACGCCCGTCAGGCGCTCGCATTCGGCGTCGTCCGGATGCTTCAGGTCAAGATAGAGCGCATCCACCAGATCGAACAGTTCCGGCAACCGCACGTGCGAGCCGTTGGTTTCCATCGCGGTGTGAATGCCGGCGGCGCGCAATTCCGAGAGCAACCGGGCGGCGCCGTCGAACTGGCAAGTCGGTTCGCCGCCGCCGAGAGTGACGCCGCCCGTTGGCCCATAGAACATCCGATAGCGCCGCGCTTTGCCAACCAGATCGGAAATGGGGACCCTCTCCCCCATCCACTCAAACGCCCGCAGTCCTCCGCGCAGACATGCATACTCCTCGCAGCGATAGCAGAGGCTCACGTCGCGCGATATATTTCCGTCTCGAATCGCGATGGCGTCCTGCGGACAGGCGACGACGGCGCGCGTGGGATCATCGAGGCGATGCGGAAAGAAAAGGACGTCGGAATGCGGCGAAACCGATTCGGGCGCGGCGCACCACGGGCACCGCATGTTGCAGCCCTTCAGATAAAACACCAAGCGCTGCCCCGGGCCGTCCAGGTCCACGGTGAATCCGGTATTGAAAACGAGCAGCGAGTCCGCGCCCATCACGCCGCCTCTCCGATGCGAGTGGAATCGGGATCGAGGCGCGCGATGATGTCTTCCTGAATCGCGGGCGACAGATCGAGGAAATTCACGAAGGTGCCGTGAATGCGCATGATATAAACGCCGCTCGGGGCCAGCCGCTTGGGATCGGCCAGCAGGCGACGCAGATTCTTGGCGGAATCAACATTGAAGTAAACATAGTAGCCGCCTTTGCGCGCCGCGTCGCAGAAGCCGAAGAGCGGGTTCAAAACATAATTGCGCATCGCGGCCATGAACCGACCACTGCTTCTTTGCTTGCCTGCTTCATCGCACTGTTCTTCTCCATCGCCGCCATTCCCGCGCCTGCGAACCATCTGCGGATCGAGTCCGATGTGCGAGGCATATCCGCCGAGGAAATCTGTGAAAGGCAATTTGTGCGCGCTCATGATGCGCGGCGGCAGGCCATGCGTGGCCATGCCCGCCGTAGGATCAACTCCGTACCCCAGCATCGCCCGCGCCGCGCGGCCATCGGGCGTCGCGCCGACAAGATAGCCATAGAGCAGGTGCGTGCTGGGCGTGCTCCAATCCGGCAGGAAAGGATTGTTCCACGGATTGCGCAGGCTGTGGACGCGCTGCGAAACATCACGCGCAATCTCCACCGCCAACGAATCCGCGCGGTCGTCGTCGTTGCCGAACTTGGGCGCGCTCAGGCATAAGTCACGCAAATCCTCGAAACCGGTGAAATTTTTGCGCAACGCCTCCGGCAGCGCTGACAACTTTTCCGGCGCCTGCGCGCTCAGATGCGTGATCGTGGCGAAACTATCCGCCACAACGCTCAAGCCGTGAATCAGGCACCCGGAGGCGTTGTACTTGGTCCCCTGCGCGGAGACATCGCGCATGTCGCGACCCGTTTCCAGTCCGCCCATGAACGCCGATAAAAACGGAACCGGAAGCAGCGCCAGCGCGCGGACGCAGCCATTGGCCGCCGCCTCCATGCGCGGCAGGAAATAATCCAGTTGCTTCCAGAATGCGGCCTTCAGGCGCTCTGGATCGGCCAAGGGCGCCCGGGCATCCAAACCTAATTCCTCAAACCCAAGCCCGATGCGCTCACCGCTGATGGCGCTGACTCCGCCGTGAATCGTCAACTCCAATACTTTGCCCAGATTCAGCCAGCTATTGGTCGTGTTGCCGGACTCCTTGCCCATGATGAGCGGTTCCTGGCAGCCGGCGATCGCGTAGTTGGGAAGGTCCTCTTCGGCAATCCCCTTGCGGCGCAACGCATCGAACAGCACGTCGTCATTGAAGAAGCTGGGCGTCACGCTTCCGGGCGTAGTGAAGAAAGGCGTCATCGCATCATAGACCGCGTCCGGCGTGCCGGCATGGAGTTTGACGGAGAGCGCGGGTTGCGGCGTGTTACTGCGGTAAAACGCTTCGAGGATGATCGTCGTCATCGCGCACGTCAGATCGCTCCCTCGCTCATCGCGCCCGCCAACCATGATGTTCTGGCTGATCGCCCAGTTGCGGTCGCCGACGCAGAACAACAGCAGGAGATGCCGCACGAGATGGATCGCAGATTCGCGCGCGACTGGCTGCATATCGTAAAATGGCTGAAGGATGCGGTCGAGGTTGCCGACGCTGAAGGCATAAGGATTGGGGCACTGCTCGAACGTCATTGCCATCCAGAGGAGAATAAAGCTTTGAATAGCTTCATAGAGGTTGCGCGCGCCTTCGCACGGGACGCGGCAGCAGGTGGCGGCGATGCGCTCGAATTCCGCTTTGCGTTCGGCGTCCGCCTCATTGCGCGCCATATCTTCGGCGAGCTGCGCGTAGCGCTCCGCCAGTATGATCGCAGACGAAAGCGAAACTTGCATCGCTTCAAAAAAGTCACGCGTCGCGCCCGTGGATTTTGCCGCTTGCGCCTTTGCTTGTTCAATGAGCTGTAGCAAGCCTCCGCTCAACGCCGGCGCAAAGTCGGCGATGGTGTGGCCTGTGACCTGCTCGACAAAGTACACGACTTCGCCGGTCTCCAAGCCGGTCTTCGCATACACCTTTCCCAAAGCGGCGGCGAACTCTTCGCCCGCCCAGAAATCGCGCACGCCTTTGATGCGTTCGGCAGTGAGACCAAGTTCCGGCGCCGGCGTGATGTCATTATAGACGGCCATCGGATCGCAATAGCCGGCGAAGGTCTCGACCCGGAATTCGGGATTGATGAGAGCGTAGGTTCGCGCGAAAGCGTCGGCCTGCGTCCCGGCAAAAATCTCGCCAGGGCGGATCGAGATCGGAAGTTCGCGGCAAACCGCCTCGAAAAGCTGCGCTTGAACAAGCGAGCGGGATTGGGCGCTGGCGGCGGCAGGCTGGGCTTGGGCGCCTCTGTCGGACTGGTCGGACTGGTCGGACGCGTCTGACTGGTCCGACGAGTCTGACAGCGGGAAGTCTGACAGCGGCGATCCCGAGCGCAATTGTTTGAGAGCGCCCATCCGGATTTCCTGGGCGAGGAACCATCCATCCAGCCGCTTCTGCGCGCGGTTTTGCGCGAGGATCATATCAACCTGCTCGGACATACGAGCCGGATTCAGCTCCAACATCCGAGCTGAATTCAGCTCCGATATCAGAGCCGAGGTCAGCTCTGGCTTCCTAGCCGGATTTACCTTGTTAAGATCGCTGACCATATTTTCACCTTCTTGTCTAGCTTTTTTATTCCCGCTTCGATGGCGCGTTGACGAAGTTTTTCACCGGCGGGAGTGGAAGACTCAAAAAACATTACGCTCACAACTTTAGGATAGCCATTCAGCGCCTCTAATGCCTTAGCCCATTCATTGGAATATTTTTCGCGGAGCTGCGGCGCAAGGTCGAGGCAGATGGCTTGATATGCGGCGCGCGCCCTCTGCTCATCGCCGGTTGCGCGCGCGATGCCTTCCTCGATTTCGGATTTCATCGTCTCGCGCAGTTGCTTGAATTGCGTGTCGGTGTCCGTCAAAGGCTCGATATTCGCGGGCTGCTCGATTTGGATTTGATAATACGCCTTGCCATCTTTGGCGATCTTTTTGCCGCCCTGCTCGGCGATCACGCGCTCGGCCAGCGCGATCAGGCGATCGCCGAAGCTGGTGAGAGTTTCATTCATCGGCATATCGTCGCGGCTGATGTTGCGATACACGTCTTTGATTTCCCACCCCTGCGCCATCATCCAGCGTCCGCCTTTCAGCACGCCGACGATCGTGCAGGCGGTGGCCGCGTTGTTGTCGGCGTCCCAGCCGAAATTGAAGGCGGCGATGGAAGTCTTGATATAGTCACCCTGTCCATAGAGCAGCGCGCCGATCACTGAGGCGGTGTTCAGTTCATAGCCATTGCGGTCGCGCGTCTCGCCGTTGTGATGCGTGTATTTATCCTTCACGAGACGACGCGCAGCGCGCCAATCGTCCGGATGCTGGCGATGCCATGCGCGCACGTCGCCGGCCACCTGGCGCACGACACACTTGGGGTCCACCGCGGCCATGCCCGCGTCCAGAATTTTTTCCAGATCGTCCGTCAAAAACGCTGTGGCGATCATCGCATCGAAGAGCTGCGTCGTTTGCGCCGGCTCGCCGCTGATGGCGACGTGCGTATAGTTCAAGCCGATGCGCGCGGCTGTGCGCGGCATGCCCGGCGAAATCAACCCCCACGACTCGCTGACGAACTGGCCGGAGATATTGAAATCGGACCACGGATTGAACGCGAGATAGCCGGTCATCGGCGGCGCCATGCCAAGATCCATGAGCTGGCGGGCGTATTGATTGGCGCACCAGAAGAGGCGGTTGATGTGCGCCTTCCAGAGAGCGGGGATGTCCTGCGCTGGAATCAGCGTCACGCCGCGCTGCTGCATGGCGACGATATAGACCCACTCGAAATCGGTATCGTCGTCGGTCCACGCGCCCTTCGGCAGCGACGGCGTGTATTCGGTTACGGCGCCCGGCTCGGCGATATATTTCATCTCGTGCTTCAGGCCGTTGAGGTCGCCGAGCAGATGACCGAGCAATCCGCCTCGGATTTTATCCTGCACGTCGTCGGCGGACAAAAGAACGGATTGCGGCAAATTTTGCGCCTGCGGCGTCGGATCCGCCGCGCGAACAAAGGTCGCGGACAATGCGAACGTCAATAGACTTAGAAGTGAAGCTTTCAAGTTGACCTTTAGACTCCGATTTTTTTTCTCAACAACCGTCTTTATTTGGGATTAAACGCCGTTCGTTCCCAAAAAGCCAGCCATAAGTTTGCGCGCACGCCACATGCTTTTGCGGAATGCGCTTGCCTTGAGGGCGGCGGCGCCAGCAAACTAATGAACAAGTTTTATCGTCATGGCATTTCGCAACCAGGAGGATTCCCGATGAAGAGTTTGAATATCTCAAGACGCAATTTTTTGAAAGCCGCCGCGGTCAGCGGTCTGGCCACGCCGCTCTATATGTGCGCGACGGCGACGGGGCCCGCGCCTGCGCCCGTTCCCGTGCCCGCGCCGAAACGACGCGTCATTCCGGCCGATGTCAAACTCAATCACGCCTGCATCGGCGTCGGCGGCATGGGCTGGGGCGACCTGCAAAATTTCAAGCAGCATTCGGGAACTCAGATTGTCGCGTTGTGCGACGTGGATTCCAACACCCTGGCGAAGGCGGCCAAGGAAATTCCTGGCGCGCGCACGTACAGCGACTGGCGCGAGCTGTTCGAGAAGGAAGGTGACAAGATTGATTCGGTGAACGTCACCGTGCCGGATCATTCGCACTTCATCATCGCGATGGCGGCCATCGCGCGCGGCAAACACGTCTATTGCCAGAAGCCGCTGTGCCATGACGTGGCGGAAATCCGTATGATGACGAACGCCGCCGTCAAGATGAATGTCGTCACCCAGCTCGGCACGCAGCAAGCCTCGGGCTCCAATGACCGCATGGCGGTGCAGATGATCAAGGAAGGCGTGATCGGCAAGATCAAACGCGCATATCTCTGTTCGAATCGCCCCGGCGCGCAGGAAGCTTATCGCCTGATGGGACCGCGCCCAGCCGCAGGTGGAACGCCCCCCGCGACACTCAATTGGGACGTCTGGATCGGCAACGCGCCGATGCGGCCTTTTGCCCCCGGGATTTATCATCCCACCAAGTGGCGGGCGTGGCAGGATTTCGGCACCGGCTGGTCGGGCGACATCGGCTGCCACATTTTCGACGCCGTATGGAAAGCGCTGAGCTTGACGGCGCCCAAAACCTTCTTCGCGGAGGTTCAAAAATCCTGGAAGGATTCGCCCGCGCGCCGCGCCGACACCTGGCCGCAGAGCAATCACATCACGTGGATATTCCCCGGCACGAAGATGACCGCCGGCGACGAGCTCACACTCGAATGGTTCGACGGCGAGTTTTATCCGCCCGACGACATCCGCAAACTCTATACCGATGATTTCGCAAAATATCCCGCTGAGTCCGCGATGCTCATCGGTGAGGGAGGCGCGATACTGATGCCGCACGGCGGCACAAGCCCGATCCTGCTGCCGCGCGAAAAGTTCCCGAAGCCGAAATACCCGCAGCTCAAGCCGCGCAATCACTATCATCACTTCCTCGACGCCTGTCGCGGCGGCGAGATGTGCGAATCGCACTTCGCGCAAACCGGCCCGATGGCCGAGGCGATCATCCTGGGAACCGTGGCGATCCGCGTCCCGGATACGCAGCTGCAATGGTCAGCGCCCAAACTGCGAATTCCGAACAACGCCGAAGCCGAACGCATCCTGCGCCGTCAATACCGCGAAGGCTGGAAGGCAGCGGAAGTCTAGCCAGTGGGATTTGAAATTTGAAATTTGAGATCTGAAATTTGAGAATGGAAAACCGACAACAGGCAACCGCTGGTAAACGCTAATGAACGCTAAAAAACATACTGCAAAAGCATTCAGGTTTGCGAGTGAGAACCAGATTCTCACGCCACAGGTATGATAAATTAAAGAGCAGTAAGAAATTTGTTGTCCGCGAATTGTGAACTTAACACAGGAGGAAGTTTTAATGAAGACCATGAATCTATCGAGACGCAATTTCCTGAAGGCCGCCGCGGTCAGCGGGCTGGCTACGCCGCTTTATATGTGCGCGGCGGCGCCCGGACCTTCGTCCGCGCCCGCGCCCAAGCGGCGCGTCATCCCCGCCAACGGCAAACTCAATCACGCCTGTATCGGCGTCGGCGGGATGGGATGGGGAGACTTGAAGAATTTCAAGGACCATCCGGGAACTCAGATCGTCGCTTTGTGCGACGTGGACTCCGAGCGTCTGCAAAAGGCGGCGAACGAGATTCCCGGTGCGCGCCTCTATGGCGATTGGCGCGAACTCCTCGCAAAAGAAGGCGACAAGATTGACTCGGTGAACGTCACCGTGCCGGATCATTCGCATTATCTCATTGCGATTGCGGCCATCGCGTGCGGCAAGCACCTCTATTGCCAAAAGCCGCTTTGCCACGACGTCGCCGAGATTCGCGCGCTGACGAAGGCCGCCGTCAAGATGAACGTCGTCACGCAGCTCGGAACGCAGCACGCCTCCAGCTTCAACGACCGCATGGCGGTGCAGATGATCAGGGAAGGCGTGATTGGCAAGATCAAGCGCGCCTATCTGTGCTCGAACCGCCCCGGCATCGAGGGCGTGCGCCTTCTCGGGCCGCGTCCCGCCACGAGCGAACCGCCTCCCGCGACGCTGAATTGGGAGATATGGACCGGCAACGCGCCGATGCGCCCTTATACGCCGAAAATCTATCATCCGGGCAAATGGCGCACATGGCTGGACTTCGGGACCGGCTGGTCCGGCGACATCGGATGCCACATCTTTGACGCCGTGTGGAAGGCCCTCGGCCTGACGGCGCCGAAAACCATTTTCGCGGAAGTCCAGAAATCCTGGCGCGATTCGCCCGCGCGCCGCGCCGACACCTGGCCGCAGAGCAATCACATCACGTGGGTCTTCCCCGGAACGAACATGACCGCCGCTAATGAGATCACCCTTGAGTGGTTCGACGGCGAATACTATCCGCCCGACGACATCCGCAGACTCTATAACGACGACCTCACAAAATACCCCGCCGAATCCGCCATGTTCGTGGGCGAAGACGGCGCGTTGCTGTATCACCATACCGGCACCAGCCCGGTCCTGTTGCCGCGAGACAAATTCCCGAAACCGAAATTCCCGCAACAGCAGCCGCGCAACCATTACCACCACTTCGCCGACGCCTGCCGCGGCGGCGAAATGTGCGCTTCGCACTTCGCCCAAACCGGCCCGATGGCCGAAGCGATCATCCTGGGAACCGTGGCCATCCGCGCCGCAGGCTGGAAACTGGATTGGAACTCCACGGATATGAAAATCCGCAATTATCCCGAGGCCGAACGTTTCCTGAGGCGCAAGTACCGGGAGGGGTGGAATGCAGTAGAGGTTTGATTGCTGCATCTCCGCCTCTTTGAGCGCCATGAGCTTGGGAAAATCTCGAATTGAGTTTTTGAGAAATTTTCACAAATTTACCTTGCAATGTCGGCCATCTAAGCCGATATTATTTCTTTTTTTGTGAAACTTGCTCAAAAAAGGCTACATTATGCTTGTCGAATTTGAGGTTGGGAATTTCCTGTCATTCAAGGACCCTGTGCAGCTGAGCATGGAAGCGGCGACTCCTTTCCATGAATACGAAGCGGAGAACGTGTTTCATGCTCAACGTCTCCGGCTCCTTAAAAGCGCAGCGATATATGGCGCCAATGCGAGTGGAAAGTCAAATCTGCTTGATGCTATGGAATTCATGCGGAGATTCGTCCTCAGTTCCGCCAAGGACAGTCAATCCGTTGAACCTATCGCTGTCACGCCCTTCAAATTCGATGCGGCCACAGAGAGCGCCCCGAGTCGGTTTCAGATAGTCTTTATCCTGAACGACCTGCGGTATCGGTATGGGTTCGAGGTGGACGCCAAAGTGGTAAGGAGTGAATGGCTGTTTTGCGCGGAAGCAAACAAGGAACATCCTCTTTTTCTGCGCAAAGACGACGGCATTGAGGTGATGCAGGAATTCGAGGAGGGAAAAGGACTAGAGGCTCGTACGCGCGATAATGCTCTGTTTCTCTCTACAGCAGACCAATGGAATGGAGTCACTGCCAAAGCGCTATTAGACTGGTTTCTCAATCTCAAATGGATTCACGGGCTTCAGGATGAGGAATATAAGAACTATACACTAAATATGCTGCGCGACGAGAAAATGCGACCTGTTTTACTGGACATTATTCGCTTGGCAGACTTTGGCATTGAAGATATTAATATTGAAGAGAAAGATACGGATGCCAGTCATATAAAAAATGAGATGCTCAGAAAACTTATGATTAATCGGCCCCGCTTATCAATCTGGCATCCAAAGTTTTCAGATGGAGCGCGGGCAGGTTCCGCGCAACTGGATTTTAATCGCGAAGAATCGGAAGGAACAAAGAAATTTATTCGGATGGCGGGGCCGGTCCTTGATTGCCTCAAGAATGGTTATGTGGTTGCGATTGACGAGCTCGATGCCAAACTTCATCCATTCTTGACGCGTGCCATTATCCGGCTCTTTCATAACCCAGAAATTAATTCTAAGAACGCTCAGCTCATCTTTGGAACCCACGACACAAATCTGCTCAGCTACGGCAAATTCAGAAGAGACCAAATCTGGTTTATGGAAAAGAGCGAGCAGGGCGCCACAGAGCTGTACTCGCTTGCAGAGATAAAAGTCCGCAAGGATGCCTCCTTCGAAAAGGACTATATCCAAGGGCGCTATGGGGCTGTTCCCTACCTTGGCGATTTCTCTCAGCTATTCCGAGCGGAGGATGAGGATGGGAAAACCCATTAAATTCTCTGATCAAGACAAGCGTTGGAATCAAAGGGGCAAAGAAAGGAAATTCGATGTGCGCCCGGAGCGCGAGCATATACTGATTGTATGTGAAGGCGAGAGAACTGAGCCTTATTATTTCGACGCCATTCGCTTGTCA
Organism: Candidatus Sumerlaeota bacterium; assembly: GCA_026398575.1. The sequence goes on from JAPLSP010000173.1 coordinate 15,985, forward strand.
CTGCCACGACATGTCGCTGAAGTGAGAATTGAAGGCAAGGGCATGAATACCATTTCACTGGTGAAAGAGGCGATGCGCCTTCGGGATATCCACTGCGACAGCGACCATCCTTATGATCAGACATGGGCTGTATTTGACAAGGATGATTTTCCTAAAGACGACTTCGACAATGCCATCGCCATGTGCGGGCAACATGGCTTAATGGCGGCCTATTCAAACCAAGCGTTTGAATTATGGTTTGTCCTTCATTTCGAAGATCGTCAAACAGGAATGCACCGCGATGAATACATGCAATGTCTCAGCAAGCATCTCGATGAAATCTATGTGAAAAACGATCCTGATATGTACGACAAGCTAAGAGCCCACGGAAGCGAAGCGGAAGCCATTCGAAGAGCGAAGCGTTTGCATGAGTCAGCCGAAAAACCTGCATCAGCCGCGAATCCATGCACAACTGTCTATGAGCTTATCGAAAAGCTAAACAGCTTCAAACCCGAATATGAAGCCAGAGAGAGATAATGTGAGAATCATCCATTTTTTATTGGTATTAACCTGTCTTGCGCCAAGTTTTTGCATTGCCGCCCCGCAAAAGGAAGACTGGGTCTTCATCACGAACGGCAAGGTCCGCTTGGGCGTTGACCGGACGCGGGGGGCGTGTGTCGGGCATTTTTCGGAGGCAACCAGCGGCGGACGCAATCTGCTCAATCACGCCGACCCCGGGCGCTTTTTGCAGCAGTCCTACTACGGCGATTCCGACGGCTCGCTCTGGAACAAAAAGGAATGGCGCTATAATCCCGTGCAGGGCGGCGAATGGCGCGGGACGCCGGCCAAGGTCCTGGATTTCCGCAGCGATGGAAAATCGCTCTATGTCAAAATCCTGCCGAAGCATTGGGCGTCGGGCGCGGATTGCCCCGAGATGACGATGGAGGAATGGATCGCGCTCGAGGACGACGTGGCGCGGATTCATTTCAAGATGACGTATTCCGGGCCGGATCACAGGGGTAAAAGACAGCAGGAAATGCCCGCCTTCTTTTGCGATTACGATCTGCCCTGGCTGGTTTACTACAAAGGCAAGGCGCCTTGGACCGGCGATGCGGTGACGAAAACCGATCCCCCCGAAAACAACGCAGGCGACAAGATCACTGAGAATTGGGCGGCGTTCGTGGATGGGCGCGATTGGGGCGTGGGGCTTTATGTTCCGGGCACGGATTCGATGACCTACTACCGCAAGCGCGCCAATGGCAAGTCCGGCGAAAAAGGTGCCGCCTGCTCATACTTCGCGCCGCTGCGCACGTTCACGCTCACAAAAGGGCTGACCGTCGAATACGACGTCTTCATGACCATCGGCACAACCGAACAGATTCGTGAGCGCTTTCGGCGCTTAAAAGACAAAATATAAAAATCAACACTCAAATTTTGCATTGACGCGACAAATGGAACGATGTATCTGTGCTTGACTTTGTCGAAGGTCAGGCGTTCACGCGCGGAATCAGTAGCCTGCTGTCAATGCCTTCTGGAGCCGGCGCGCAAAACCGCCTCTAATGCATTATCAGGAGTATGACGCGATGAAAAAGAATCGGATTATTCTCATTTGGGGTCTGGCGCTTGCATTGATTCTTTTAGGAAAAGCGCCAGTTGCGGATCCCAGCAGATTGACGGCCGACAAACAAGACGATACAGCCAGCGAAGCAAATGTCGCAATGAATATTGCTGGGGTTGAAGAGATTTATGGCGCATGGCGAGGGCATATTTATTCCGCGAATGGTTCGTGGGGTATGGACATGAGCCATGACTTTATTTTAGAGGCCAAAAAGAAAGCGACGAGCTTTCGGGTCATTGCCGGAGATGTATGGATGGGTCTTTTCTTTAAATGGGTTGGCTATGGAAGGTACTCTTACTCGCCGCGCACGAAAGTATTCAAGATGACCTTTTATTGCACTGAGCGCTACAATGGCTATCAAATCTGGACACGATATAAGAAACCACGCGTGGCTGCGACTTATGTAGGCAAGTATGACGGTTCAACGATGAAGGGCAAAGTCATTCTCACAGGCATAATAGAATCAAAACGCCGCAAGTTTAATTGGGATGCCTCACGGTGAATAATTATTCCGCACCCATGCTTCTACAAAGGATTGGGGCCGGGGAGTTTTCAAGGCGGCGGGACACGAATCATAGGCTCTTTCTTAATTGAAAAATCAGGCGCAACCTTTCGCTTCGCGAGGTTTGATGAGCAGGACAACTACGACGGAAAGCAGCGCGACGCCGGCGAAGACGCCGAAGATCATGTTGAGCGGCACGTGGCGGTCGCGCAGCGCGCCGAAGACCCAATCGCCGAAGCCACCGCAAGAGATGCTGACGCAATTCATGATGCCATAGCCGGTGGCGCGCCACTCGGGCCGCGCGATCTGGCACAAGATGGGCATGTTGTTGCAGTCGAAGAAGCCCCACCCCAGCCCGAAGACAACGAGGCCGATGACGGCGACAGTGAGCGTGCCGGCGTCGCCCACACAAAAGAGCGCGGGCAGAAACAACGTCATGCCGATGGCGCTGGTGAAGATGCGCCCGCGCGGCGTGCTGCGCGCCCAGCGGTCGGCCAGCGCGCCGCCGATGAGCGCCCCCACGAGCGACGCGATTTGCACAAACAGAATCGCGCTGACGCCGGCCTTGCCTTGCCCGAGGTGGAATTTTTCCTTCAGGATGTCCGGCATCCAGTCGCGCACCACCCATCCCGCGATGGCCGGCAGCGTGAAGTATAGGACAAGCAGGAGGAAGTTGCGGTTGCCAAGCAGTCCGCGGAAGACGCCAACATCCGAGACAGCAGTCGTCGCATTGTCAGCTGAGGAAATGTCATCGGCGGTTGTAGGAATTGGGGCGGCAGAAGCCCGTACGGGGTTGCGTAAAAAGGCGAAAAGTGGGATCGCGTAGATGACGCCGACCATCCCGCACCATGTGAAAGCCCATCGCCATCCATAATCCGGCGAATCGGCCACATAGCCGGCGAAGCCGCCCAGAATCAGCCCGACATAGATGCCTGCTTGATGCATGCCGACCGCGCGCGACCGCGTCGGCCCCAGATGATAATCGGCGATCAACGCCAACGCCGCAGGAATGTAGAACGCCTCGCTCAACCCCATGACCGCGCGCGCAGCCATCAGCTCATGGAAGGATGTGACATGCCCCGTCCACCACGTCACCGCCGACCATATCAGCAAACTGGAACCGATGACGTACCGTTTGCCAACGCGGTCCGCGAAATACCCGGCAAACGGACTCAGCACCGCATACGTCCATTTGAAGCATCCGAGTATAAGCCCCCAATCGGCCTTGTTGGCGATGCTTGGGATATCCCCCACCATCGAGGACTTCATCGTAGCCAGCATCTGCCGGTCGAGATAATTGAGCAGCGCCACAGGGAACAACAGGGCGACAACGGCCCAGGCATAAGCGGTAGCGCGGGATGTGGAAGGACTCATGCGGGAATATTCCAGGTGTGTCCGCGCCCTGCAAGGCTAGAACGACACAGCCTCCTCAAACTCTTCCTCCTGTTGCTGAGGGGGAAAGAACACACCCTCGCTAGCTGCATGCCGGATAATTAGATCAGTCCATTCAGGCGCCTTGGCATCCAATTGTCTCTGTAATACCGGCCAGTCCAGCTCTATCAGCGCGCCATTAAGATGATCGGTTACCCACATTAGCTCTTCGATGCCGGAATGGAATCCGTATTCCTGCAATCCGCTCAGGCGGGCAAAGAACACATCCCATACGGCATCCTGCCGTATGTTGTCGTCTGGCGACACGCCATTTACTGCAATGAGATCGCTATCCTGAAATTGAGGTGTGCTTGGCAACTCCTGGACAAGGGCAAGCACAAAGCGATAAGAGCTTCGCCAAGTACCGCAATTATCCATATATCGCCGGACTAAACAGGCGTGAGCCAGCGATCGGCGCCCGTCAAGTCCTCCTGACAGAGCTCGAAGAAAAATCCATTTTGGCTTCAGATTACGGTACTGAGCCAAGCATTGGTTCAGGGGATCAAATTGCTTATGCTCCCACGCAAATTTCTCACTGTAATGCTGGCGCTCGATGGGCTTGTGCTCAATCAGATCAGCTATTGCTGAAAATCCTGCAAATTCGCTGGCATGCTCTCCCAATCCTTCAGCCACGACGAATCTCGCCATATCTTTTCTATGAAGATATTTGCAGGTGCTTTCATGCGGTTTGAAAAGCAGAGAATCATGCTGCAAACAAAAGCCCGCTCCTCGCCCAATAAGGAGACTCTGCCCACAGTTATGAATGCAGTTTCGGCAGCTAAAAAGCGCGTTCATATTCATGCCTTTCGAAAATACTTTTGAATATTTGCAAAAGCCCATCCAATCAGATCCTTCCGTTCCACGCTCCCTATGGAAAAATTCCATGTTACAAGCCCTTCAGACCGCCTCCTTGCATAACGCAAAGCATGAATTGCTCTGATACGTTCCGCTTTGTCGTTTGACCGCGCTGAGTCTCTTAGGTGATCCATAAGTTCACCGTGTTCCACCAGCTTGTGACGATCCTCATCAATTCTCTCACGAAGAGCTTGGTAGAGAATGGGCCCGAAGTCATGGATGCTGCCTGGATCAAGAGAAACGCTCGTTAGCTGCGTGCGCTTTCCACGCGCATGAACGATATGCTCTGCACAGGTGCAATCCTTCGAAAGATCGGGAGCAGTGACGCCCTTGTCCTGATCTCGGCGAAAATAATCAGCAGCAACCGATGGCATATTGACTACCGCCTGGCACAAATTTACAGGAATCTGTCGCGAAAAAGCAGATCAGGTTAGGAAATCGGCATGATGGGGCGCAAGGGCTATTTTAATACCGAGACAGTTGTCAGAATTTCTTCCTGAGCGCTCTCAGCAAATCCTATCGTCGCAACATTTCAAGCGCTTCATCTATTTGCCCGCGATATGTCTTCCAGTCTTCCTTGCCAAAGAGGACGTCATGGTCGCGTTGGCCGAGTTTGAAGGCGGCCATGCGCGACGTGATCAGCTCTTGCGCGGCTTTGGCGGCGGGCGATGTTGCTTTTTCGCGAGCGAGGCGCTCCAAGGTAGCAAGCCTGCGGTAGTCGCCGAGGCCTTCGCGGAGGCGTTCGAATTCGACCGATGGAATAAGGCGGCCGTCGGGCGAGGAGTTGCACCAGGCGCAGTCGTCTTCGCGGCAGTCGAGGGCGTAGTAGGGGTCTCCGGCCACGCAGTTCCAGTGCCAGGAAAGGCGGAACTTCATTCCGAATTGGCGGGCGGCTTTGTACATGTAGTCGCCGAAGGTCCAGCGATTGCCGCCGTTGTAGAACGCCCAGTTTCCGCCCGCCGCGTGGAGAAGATTCACGGAATCCTCGTCGTGGCCGTTCCAGTCGGCCACGTGCAGCGCTTTGGAGAGGCGGAAGTGCGGGTCATCCTGCTTCTTGCCCTGGAAACTGCTGGCGGCGGTGATAAACGGCGGACCTTGCGGGAAGGCCGTCTTGTAGGCTTCGGCGTTTTCAGCCGAGCGGATGAGATCGTCGCCAATGGGTTCGTCGCCAATGTTGTAGTAAACGGGGCGCCAGCCTTTCTCATCGGCGTGTTTCTGTATCTCGGAATAGACGGCGCGGATGAATCCAGGATAATCCTTGAAACCGGCGGCGGTCATCGCGGCTTTGTCCTGATAGTATGCGTTGAAGCCGTGGACGCCTCCGCCATAGGACACGACGGCCAGGAATCCCAAGTCTTTGGCCAGCTGCATCGTTGCGTCCGATGCGCCATAGTCCAGCTCCGGCTTGTCGTTCTTGAATCCCTTGTACGTGATACTCGGCGCGCCGCTGAATGTTGTGAAACCGTATTCGCGCATCTTGCGCAGGCTTTTCACGGACATCTCGTTGTTGAACACGGCAGCGGCGGGATCGGACAGCCAGGGGATGCCGATGGTGTATCCCCACGGTCCGGCGGGAACGTCCACTGGATCGAGCGTCCCGGCGCGGACACGAAACTCAATCGGGATTTGCGCCACCAATCCTTTCTCCGGCTTGATCGAGATCGCTCCTTTGTACACGTCGGGCTTGGCGTCGGGCGGCGTCTTGACCGTGAGCCAGAATCGCCGCGCCAGGTTCCTGGGGCTATCCACAACGTTGGACGGCATGATCAGCCGCGGCGCGATGGTATAGACGGAGCCTTCCATTGTGACGCGGCTAAGGCGGTAGGAGACGAAGCCAATGTCCATCGCGGCGCCGGGGATCGTTCCCGTCGCGCCACCCGCGCCACTATTAGCCAAATCTCCAACAGTCACCGTTACGGCGCCCAAGTCTTGCAGCGGAATCATGCACAACGTTATCGGCGCGAATTCGCCTGCGAACGCCTCGCCATGCAGCGGCTTGCCGATTTCGTCACGCAGGGGCGTGTCATTATAATATAGATCGCTCATGCAATCGCGCTGAAAGACGACGTATCCGCGCTGCTTGTCTTCATCACTCGGCGCGAGCGGATCGCCCGACGGTTTATGCAGGACGCGCTTGAAGTAGTTGTCGAAATGGAAGCGGCGTTTGTCCTGGACGTATTTGAGGAACCGCTCTCCCTCGGCCGCCTTCGCAACGGGGAAGATGATCACCGCAGACACGCAGCACGCCCAGTTCTCGCCCTGGAAATCAAGCCGCAGCTGGCCGTCGGTCACCTCCACCTCGAACGACTTCTCGCTGAAGTAGGGCTTTTGATATTTGTCGAAGGTGTTGTCTTCGGGCAGGTCTTCCGAGTTCCAGAAGCGGAAGTATTTTTTCTTGAACGCCTCGAAATCCATCGTCTCCGTCACGACCGGCTTGCCCTGCGCAAGGATTGCGCGTTTGCGATAAACCTGATACTCGCCCCAGAAACCCGAAGGGCTGTCGCAGTTGACGAAGACGCGGTACCTGCCGTTGGGCGCGTCCACCGCCAGGCCGCCCGACTCGATGCATAAGAAGTCCTGATAGAGCGGATCGGGCTGAAGGGCGTCGAACGCGCGCCAGATTTTGGCGTTGAGCAGGCCATAGCCGCGACCTTTGCTGTAGAGCGTGCCCGGCGTGATCTGCGTGAAGCCCTCCATGACAGGGCTGGAATTGGTCCCGAAGTCGAACGCCCACATACCATCGAATAGAGCCTTGCTCACGGATTCGTCGCGTTCGAGGCGGATGTTGTCAACGAAGAGCGACGCGGACGGTATGTCGCCGATATTGAAAACCAGCCGGTTGACGCCGGCCAAATCCAGCATGCGTCCGGGGCGCGACTTCTCGCCGACATAGAGCTGCCGCGTGGGGATGATGAGCGTGCTCTGCCCCGGCGGCGCGATGGTCTGATAGTTCACGCGCGTCCAATAATCGCGCGTCCCGGTGTCTCGAATTTCGACATACAGTGAAATCGGGTCCGGCGAAGCGGTATAGAGATCGGCCTTCAGAAAATCATAACCCGCCCAATCCTGCGCGCCGTCCATTGACACATAGGATTTGTCAATCCGCAACGCTTTCTTGCCGTCGGTGGCGTGCTCCTCGACGACCACGCCGCCGCTGAAGGGATTCTTTTCCTCGAAGGACGTGATGCCCTTGACCGCCGGCCCGGAGACGACGGCCTTTTTCTGTTCGAGGACGCTGCCGCACGCATAGCACTTCCCCCATTGCGGCGCGTTGCGGTAGCCGCACTCGGGGCAGCGCACAGCGTCGCTTCCCAGCGCGCCCGGCGCAGCGATGGGCGCTTCCTCTTTGTCCAGCATCGGCGCTTCCGTGAGTGGAGTATCATCGGCCACTTTCACCAGCGAGACATCGTCAATCCAGAAAAATCCCGGCGCCATGAGACCGAACGATGGTCCCGCTTTTTTCTTCTCGGTGATCTGCCCGACGTAGGTCATCTTCGTCCAGCCGAATGTGCCATTCTTATTGAGTGGAATATATTTGCCGTCGAACATGAACTCGGTCGTTTGGTTCCACACGCCGGTACCGATGTCCAACCCGCGCAGATAAGCCGTGATGCGGTAGCGCCCTGGCTCGAGATCGAGCAGCTGCGCGACGCGAATCTTTGGCGCAGAGCCGCCGAAGAGCAGACACGATGTCTTGCCCGTATGCGCCGCCTGCCCAACGCGGAACTCGCATTCGCCTTCGTATTTCCATCCTTCCCATTTGGCGAACACGAGGCCGAACTGGTCTCTGTCCTTGGGAATTTCGAAGGATGGATCGGCCAGGAGATTTCCATCCTCGGCTTTTGCATTAGGCGCCACCGCTGAAAGAGAAAGCAACGCCAACGCAAGCGACAAAGCCAGTGATACGTTTGATGCGCGCATATTCGCCTCCTTGAGGGGCAAAGGCTATTAGGCATTGTTTTGGCGGGCCAAGGACGGCAAGGACGGCAAGGACATCAAGGACCGCAAGGAATGTATGGCCACTGCAAAGTTTTGCTCATCGTATTGGGGATGGTTTATTGTCATGGCTTTTTCTTATTGAAGGGGTCGGGCTGCGTGGTATCCGCGGGTTTCTTCTTTTCCAGCAGCTCCTCCGGCACAGAACGCACAGTCCGCTGATAGCGCGAGATGAGGCGACCTTGCGCGTCGGCGACGGAAAGTGTCACGTCGAACGACGGATGCTTTGCCGCCACACCCGACAAATCAATCTGCTCGCTTGCGACGGCGTTCAGCGGCGGCACGTCGAGTTTCTTTTCGCCTTCAAGCAGCGATTTGCCTTCGCTGCTGACGGTCCAGCGCAGCGTCGCGCCGGGGAATGGCTCGCTCAGATCGTTGGCGATCCAGAGGCGCATCGCGTCGGGGCGCGCGCCGGTCAGTTGCGGCACAGCGACCACCGGCTGGTTGAGTTGCGCCATCTGATAGTAGGCCTTTTTCGGACGGTGATCGTTGCTGACGATGGACTTTGGCCAGAAAGCCGGAACTACGTCAATGAAATGGAATTGGAAATAGCCCGCAATCGAGCGCGGAGATAACCTCATGCCGATGACCTTGTCTGAGAGCACGGCTTCCTGATAGTTCTGGCTGGCCTCGATATATTCGGCTAGGGCGATTGGTTTACGGCCAAAGCCCGTGATCTGCCGCACGTCTTGCTTCTGGACTTGCGATGCGGCCCAGAGCGTGTCGGCGTCCGGGGCGGGCGGCTTCATCTGCGGCGGATAGCGGTCGCGCATTGTTTCGTAGGCGTCGAGCCCCTCGGCGCCGAATTCGCCGAGCGTCACCATTCGCGACTGCGTGAATAGCTGGCAGTTTTTCCACGTTTGCGCCGACTGGCCGCCATACCAGCCGGAGTAGGGATGGCCGTCGTCAATCACGCGCTTCCAGAGTTCGTCCGGCAGAATGAGCGGCTTGCCGCCGCTGTGCGTGAAGCGCCCGCTGATCGGCTTGAAGACGCGCTGCGCGTCCTCGGCCAGCGCCGCGCGCAGGATCGGCTCGGTGTCGAAATGATGCTCGTTGCCGAACGTCAGCAGCACGACGCCGGGATTGTTGTAACACTGCCGCGCCAGCACCGTGCCGGTATGGATGTGCTGCTCACGGCGGATTCCCATGTCAATGCTGCCGCGATAGCCGCCGCCCTGGTCCTGCTCGCTCATCATGCCGGCGCGGTCGAACATCTCGCGCACCTCGGGAAACTGCACGTGCTGGCAGTTGCGGACGATGTTGAAGTTGCCGGCTTTCAGCAGCAGCAGCGTGTGGAGCAGCTCCTCGCGCTCACCCCAATATGAATAGCAGTTCAGCCCTGCGACGTTTGTCCCGCGCAGATAAACCGGCTTGCCATTGAGCATCAGCATGCCATTGGGCAGTTCTCCGCTTTTCTGCGCGGCGGCAGAGGCAACCGCTTCGTAAGCGAGTTTTGTCCATTCCTTGCCGTCGTTGGAAATGAGGAGGTCGAAATCCCAGCGACGTATGTCGGCGGCGAACCAGCCGATTGTCACGCGGTCGAACTCAATGGCGTCGTTGAGTTTGAACTGAATCCACTCGTCGCGTCCCTGCTCCGCCCATTGCGTTTCGGGCTTGCCATCGAGCGCATATTCGGGGGGATAGCCTTTTCCGGACTTGCTGGCCGAGACGTTTTCTTTGCCGCGCAGAATCGAGGCACAATCTACTTCCGAAATCGCGTTCCACTCCGTGGCGTCGCTGCCGCGGCCGAAAATGCGAAGCCAGCGCGCTTTGACCGGCTTGAAGCTATAGACGGGCAGCAGCGTCGTTGTGGGCTTGTCGCGCTGAACAACCGAAAAACTGCGGCAGCCAAACAGCGCATCCTTGGCGTCGGAATCTTTCACCGTCACGCGGCAGCGGTAGAGATTCGGCGACTCCGGCGACCAGACTTTTGCATCCGGCATGGGAATCGTCATTTTCTGCGCGCTCGCTCCCTTTGGCAGTTCGCATCGCAGCGTTTTTTCATAGGCCAGTCCCACGAAGTTTTCGGGCAGCAGTTCCACCTTTATCTCCGCCGCGCGCGCCGCATCGCTGTCGAGTTCCACCTTGAGATGCGCCTGGCCGTCCGAAAGGTCGTTGCGCGCGAATACCTCTGCCGCAAGCACCGACCCGCTCTGCTCCAGATACACATCGCGATGAATGCCGAAGCCCGTGCCGGCGTGATAGCCGATCGGCAGATTGCCGCGGATGGAGCGCGCGCGGTCGGGCGTGTAGCGCTGATCGGCGGCGCGGATGTCGGGGAAGACCGCCCAGTAAGTCATCGGCTCGCCGTAGGAGCGCCCGTCAATCACGCGCACCGCCAGCGTGTTTTCGGATTTGATTTTCCCGGTCACGTCAAACCGGAAAGGCTCGTAATAGACTCGATGCGAGCCGAGCAATTCGCCGTTGAGCCAGACCTGCGCCTCCCAATCCACGCCGTCGAAACACAGCCACAGCCGTTTGCCCGCCGGCGCCGGCTTCGCGCGTAAAGTTGTAAGATACCAGCAGATAGTATCGTCGGTCGTTGATTTCCAAGCCCAATGCGCAATCGCGGATGGATCAATCGCGCTATCCGATTCGCGCGTGCGATAGCGCCACTCCGGCACGGTGGTCTTTTCCCAGCGCGCGTCATCGAAGTCCGCGCCCTGCCACGCCGGCGCGGGCGGAACGCCTTCCGTTTTCGGCGTCGCCTTTGCTTCGAAGGTGAATTTCCATTCCGCCGGCAGCGCCGTCCGTTCGCGCGCCGGCAGCGATTTCGGCAGCGAGCGCATGAACGGCTCGCATTGCTTTCGCAATTCGCTGACGCGCTCGTCCAATTCTTTCTGATTGACCGGCGCGACAAAACGCGGCGCCGTTTGTCCGCCGGCGCCTCGCGCCGCCATCAACAATAAAAGGAGCGCCAGTGACAAATGTTTCTTATTCATGATGACCTTTCCTGCGTGATGTGAAATGCTTGCGCCACGATTGCCAAGAGAACATTAATGCAGATAGGAGCGGCGCAATCGGACAGGCTCACTGATCTGCATTCACATTTTATAGTCGGCTGCATAGTGTGTGTCAAGGCTCGCCCGACGCAGAGCGCCCGACGCTGAGGCGTGTCGCTAGCCAGCGATTATAACCTGATACCCTTGCATTGACAAAATAATGTGTGACAAAATGATAGTTTAATTGAGGCCGTATTTGCTCTCGCGCCGGCGGCGCAAGTTGCCGCAGAATTAGCGTGCAAGCCTTCAGAGAAGGGCAGGCGACTGTCGGCTTAGTACTCTGATTTGGGATAACGCTCACGCATTTTTGCCTAAGGGACTAAAATGATGCAATCGGAAGCGGCGCCAGCATTT
>JAPLSP010000413.1 GCA_026398575.1 Candidatus Sumerlaeota bacterium
CTGAAAATCCTGGTTCTAACGAGTTTTGCCGGTCTATTCCTTTGACGCTGAACCCCTAACACAGCAGGCTGAAGCCTGTACTCCGAACTTGAACCCCGCAACCTGAAGGCTGGACTCTGACTATTAGCGTCCTTTAGCGGTTATCTATAGCGTCCAATCTTTTCGATATTCGCACCGCAACGCCGCGTCGGCCTCGGGATTGTTGACAATCTTCATGGCTGCCGGATCGAATTCCAGCTTGCCTTCGAACTGCGTGGCCACGTTGCCGAGCATGAGGAACTCAATAAGCGCCGAAGCATAGTCGAAATTCGACCAGGCTGGCTTGCCTCCCCGGCAGGCGGCAAAGAAATCCTGCTCGCAGCCGCGCGATCCCTCGACCGTCTCCGGACGATCACGCTGGGTTTCCTTGAACTGGTCTTCGGGCAGCAGACGGAACGTCGAGTTATGCCCCGTCGAGTGGAGATTGCCCTTGGCGCCCACGAAAAAGGCGCCGGCGAAATCCCACAGGTTCTTATCCTTCTCAGTGGCGCCCTGTGTTGCGCGATCAATCAGCTCGCGGGCGCCCGGCGCTTTGCCGTTGTACCATGTGATCGTGATCGGCGGAAATTCGGCGCGCGCGGGAATCTCCCAGTTGATCAATTCCCACTGAGGAAACGACAGCTTGTTGATCCCCGTATGTTTCGCCTCGACGCGGATGATCGGCTTTTTCTGCGGCGGCGCCTCCGTCAGCCAAAGGTCATGGACTTTCAGCGCCATGAAGGCCAGGTTGGCCGAATGCGGCGCCCAATTGCCCAGCTGACAGGTCCCGAAATCGCGCCACAGGTTGCGCTTCAGCCATTCCTTGTTGAAGGGCCGCATCGCCGCGGGACCAAGCCAAAGGTCCCATTTCAGGTTTTCGGGAACGGGCTCTTCGCCCTTGGGCGGGTCCTTGCGGTCGGCGCCGCCGGCGGTATTCCAGACGTGGACTTCCTTGATCTCGCCGATTGCGCCGGAGCGGATGAGTTCGAGGGCGCGGCGGAAGGGGCCGCTATATGTTCCCTGATTGCCCATGGCCGTGGCCACCTTGCGTTTGCGCGCCAGCTCGCGTAGCGCGCGCGATTCGTGAACCGTACGCGTCAGCGGCTTTTCGCAGAAGACGTGTTTGCCGGCCTGCATGGCGGCGGCAGCGGCGACGGCATGGGTATGATCGGGAGTAGCGACGATTACCGCGTCAATATCTTTCCGCTCCTCAAGCATCTTGCGGAAGTCGCTGTATGTCTTCGGCTTCGACTCGCAGAGGCGCTTGTAAACACTCGCCGCCGCTCGTTCGTACTCCTGTTTCGACTCTGCAAAGCGCTTGGCAGTGTCTTCCCAGCGTTTGAATGCATCGGCCAGTTTCAGGTCGTTGACATCGCACAGCGCGACGATGTTTTCCATCCTGGGGATCGTGTCAACGAACCACTGCCCGCGTCCGCCGCAGCCGATGAGGGCGACGTTGAGTTTTTCATTCGCTTGATAGCTCCAAGCCGACCGGCTGTCGCGAAGAATCAGCAGCCCGGCGGCGCCGGCCGCGGCAGTGGCAATGAAGCGGCGGCGACGCAATGGACAATTCATAGCAAATTCTCCTTGGGAAACAGGCATGCTTTGTTTGCACTGCTCTAGCGATGTCCGAAACTCTGACCGGTCCGACTCTCTGGCTGGTCCGACGCGTCCGACCGGTCCGACGCGTCAGACGCCTCAGCCGGAATAAAGCTGCGCAAACTATGACGCGCTGGCAGATTGCTGCGGCGCGCAATAAAGCTCGACGTTTGAAATCACGGGACAAGCCTTGGCTTTGATGATGCGCAGGCGCAGCTTGGGCGATGTGACCGGTTTGGCCAGGCGGACGATGCGCTTGTGGCCGATGGTCGTGCCTTTGCCGATTTCGCTCCAGGCGCCGTCGGTGAAGGCGTCGAGCGCGAAGGATTCCACGCGCTGGCCGAGCTGGATATATTCCTGCAGGACGACGCGGTCGAACGCCGCCGGCGCGCCGAGATCAATTTCCAGCGATGCTTCCGTAGCGCCGTCGTCCGTCGCCCAGTAGGTTTCGGGCTTGCCGTCGGTGACGTTTGAGGCCGCGTAGGCCGCCGCTCCCGGCTCGGCTGCATTCTTCGCTCCGCCTGCCGTCTTGCCCGCGGCGCTTCCACGCGCGTTGCTTGCGGTGGCGGGTTTTCCTTTTGCGAGATTGGTCGCGTAGATCGCATCGAGCGCGTGGCGATATTCTTTCAGGCGCGCCACGTCGTTTTCATGAATCAGGCCGCGGCGGTCGGGCGGCAGGTTGAGCAGGAAGCTGCCGTTGTGTCCGATCGAGCGGTGAAAGATGTCAAGCAATTGATCGAGCGACTTGACCTTGTCGTCTTCCTTGGCGTGATAGAACCAGCCGGGCCGGATCGAGACATCGCATTCGCCAGGAACCCAGCTTGTCCCCTCGCGCTGGCCTTCGGTCTGGTCCTTGTTGCGCCCGCCGATGACGAATTCCTCGCGGCGCAGCAGCGACCAGTTCGTCTCATTGGCCACGCCTTTTTCGTTTCCGATCCAGCGCACGTCGGGACCGGCGTCGCTGAAGATGACGGCGTTTGGCTGCAGGCGGCGCACGACTTCGGTGTAGGCTTTCCAGTCATAAACCTGCTTTTTGCCGTTAGGCCCTTCGCCGCAGGCGCCGTCCCACCAGACCTCGTAAATCTCGCCATAGTTGCTGAGCAGCTCGGTCAGTTGATTGATGTAGTGTTCGCTATAGCGCGGCGTATCGCCATAGCATGGCTCATGGCGGTCCCACGGCGAGAGATAAACGCCGAACTTCAGTCCGGCTTCGCGGCAGGCATCGGAGAGTTCCATGACGACGTCGCCCTTGCCGCCGCGCCAGGGGCTGTTCTTGACGCTATGTTCCGTATATTTTGACGGCCAGAGGCAAAAGCCGTCGTGATGTTTGCACGTCAGGATGATCCCCTTCATGCCGACGTCTTTGCAGACGCGCGCCCATTGCTTCGCATCGAGTTCGGTGGGATTGAATATTTGAGGCGACTCCTTGCCATCGCCCCATTCCTTGTCGGTGAAGGCGTTGACGGTGAAATGGATGAAGGCATAAAACTCCATCTCATGCCAGCGCAACTGGCGCTCCGAGGGAACCGGTCCGCATGGGGCCGGGGGCGCGGCAGATGACGCAGTTTGGGCGTTCTGTGCGAGACTCATTGACAATAACCCTCCCCCGAGTGTCATCATGACAAACAGTCTCTTCAGCTTGTCCATTATTCATCTCCTTTTTCAGCGGCGGATGGTCGGAAACCAATATTAATGATGGTTCGAGTTGTTACACCCATCTTGCCGGGTCTTTGTCTAATAAAGTACTTGATAACTGGTCGCCAATCAGCAGCGAACAGGTTCCTTTTCCTGTCCAGCATATATAGCATCTTTCTTTCCAAATCCTCGTTCGCCTTGAACTCTGGCGCCAGATGAGCAATCGCCAACCTTATTGCCTTTTCGCTCTTGGCAGGGGGCAAGAGCGCGATGTCCCAAACGAGTATCGCAACATGAATGCCTGCTTCATACACGACTTCTCCTTTTTCATTGTTAATGAGAGGAGCAGCGAACTCCAGAATGGTCTCGGAGAGTTTTGGGAAGCTGGCATAGGACGCAAGGCGACGTCTGGATTCATCATGCGATAGTGATTGCACGTTCTCTATGAGTTTGTCAGCGACCGTTTCCTGCATCTTCCGTATCAGGACATAAAGCGCGGGCTGTTCTTTTTTGCGCATGAGTACGACTCCGTATTTTTCTACTCTTCTCCAAGCCATGCTCCCATTTTCTCTGCCCACATTCGCCCATGAGCGACCAAACCCTTCGGGCTAAAGTGAATGCCTTCGCCGCCGGCGTCGCGATGATCGCCGGTCAGCGTGTCGGTGTCCGGCCCTTCGAGCGCTACGCCTTCATCCCAGAGGCGCTTCTGCGCTTGGCGGGTGGATTCGAAGGAGACTGCTTTCGGATTATGATACGAAACCAGTGCGACGCTCCAAGGGAATTCCCATCCGGCGGCTTCTTTGGATGCGCTGATGAGTTCAGCCATGCGCGCATAATATTCTTCCGACGGGCGCTCGATGTCCGATTCGCCTTGATGCCAAAGGACGGCGCGGAAGCCCATCGGCCCGAGCTGATGAATGCGCGTCATCATCCAGTTGAAGAGTTCGCCGCCGGGATTCCATTGCGTGACGCTCGAGCCGCCGTGGCCCGTGGCCGCCACGCCGATTGGGACTTTATATTTCGCATAGAGCGCGTCGCCGAAATGCGGCCAGAAGCTGCCGCCCTGGCTGTTGTCATGGCAACCGGGCGCCGGGTCGTCGGCCAATTGCCAGCGCAGCCAGCCGAAGGCTGAAACCATGCCGGAGTTCTGCCGCGTGCGCGTGTCGCCGCAGTTGGTCGAGTTCGATTGTCCCGCGCCGACGAAGACTTCGCCGACGCCGAACTTTTCGACTTCGGCCACGGCGGCAGGCTTCCCTGCGCGGAGCGCGCGAAATTCGGCCTTATACCATCCGCCCGCCGCCACTGCGACCTGCGCGCCAAAGCAGCCTGTCGCCTTGTCGAATGGAATCTTCTGCCAATCGCCGGGCAATGCGCCTTTCAGCGATTCGCCAGTGGCGCGCCATTCAACGCCCTCACAATCGCCGGCATTGACGCGGCCGCTGAGAAGAATCAAGCCTTCCAGCCGCGTGCGGCGCTGAAAGACCTGATAATTCTGCGGCGAACGAACCACCAGCGTGTTCGTCAAATCATCCGACACGCCTCAACCTCCGAGAGATGGATTGTATGCGAATTCCGATGATGCAAGATCTCCAGCCGCAACGCTATTTCCGCGCCATTAGCTCGCGCCAATAATCCGGATCGCTACGGATGTCCCACATCGGCTTCCAGGGGCTGCGGCCTTCGCGCCATGCCTGCATCGCCGCGCGCCGCAATCCCAGTCCCAGTTCGCGCATTTGCGATACGCGGTGAATCCGGCGCTCGAACTCCTCGCCGCTGATCGGAAACGTCCTGGGTTCATCCTTGCCGCTCATCGCTTAGCACTCCCCATTCTCATTCAGCAATTTTTCCAGCTGCGCGATATCGGAAATATCTTTTGGCGACATGCGCCCGGGTTTGATACACCAGCGGTGCCAGCGCATTGCGTACTAAAGGCCAGTCCTCCGGCATTATGAGGATATCTATATCCTCCGTGCTGCGCGCTTCAAGCCGGACGCAAAACGCCAGTCCACCCGCCAAGGAA
>JAPLSP010000118.1 GCA_026398575.1 Candidatus Sumerlaeota bacterium
GATAAACGTAATGCGGTCAGAAACGGCGCCAGCTTTTGGAGTAAGGTGGCTTGCCGCCTTCTTTTTAGCGCCAAGGCTATTGAAACGCCAAAAAGAAGGCGGCAAGCCACCTTACTCCAAAAGCTGGCGCTGCTCCTGTCTGCAATAGTTTTCCCTGTAGCGGATTATTTGCCGTCAGCGGAGCGGATGCGGACGAGGACAACGCCTCGGCGTGGAACGTCGGATTCGAATTCGCCATCGAACTCGCCCAGGTCTTTCTGCCGCCAGAGATCGCGCACGATGCGCTTGCCCGTTATGCCGATTGCGCTCCACGTCGCCGTTACGTTGGCGGGCGTCTGGCCTTTGTTGCACAATCCCACGGCCTTCGAGCCGTCCTCCAAATCCTTTACCAGGACAAAGGTCGCGTCATTGAGGCGCGTAATGGCCGCGCATTGTCCCAGCGGGTCTTGGTCAACTTCGATGACCTCGGGATTGCACAGGACGTTGACCGTGAACTCATCGAGCCGCCCCATGTCGCCGCTGAAGAAAAGCGGCGCGGCCAGCAGGCTCCAGAGCGACATGAACGCGTATTGCTCGCTCGGCTGTATGCCGCACGGCTTGGGCTCGCCCATGCCGCGCGCGCTGCCAATGAAGCCAATCTGAACGTAGTCGGGATCGTTCCATGCGCCGGGCTTGGAACCGGCGCGGTATTCGACGTTTTTGAGCGCGACTTCAAAGACGCGGTTGAGCTCGAACCCAAGGTCGCCGCCCGTGCGCCATGAATTGCCGCCCACCTCCGCGCCCCATTCCCAGACCTTGCCCATGCCGTACTGGCACAGGTTGAAGGAAATGTCGCGCTTCTGCTTCTTCAGAAGGCCGCCCATCAGGATGTAAGGCTTCTGAAGCGCGGGAAGGCTCTTGTCGGCGCCTGCGATGCGCCCGTAAGAGCACCAATCGTATTTCAAGAGGTCGAATCCCCAATCGGCGAATTGCCGGGCGTCGGCCTCCTCGTGCTGGTAGGCGGCGAAAAATCGCGCGCAGGTCTGCGGTCCGGGCGAAGTATAGATGCCGGCTTTCAACCCTTTCGAGTGAATGTAATCGGTCAACGCCTTCATATCGGGGAAATGCTTGTTCGGCAGGATATTGCCTTTGTCATCGCGCGCCGGGCCGATGCGTAGCGGATCCTTGTTGGCCTGCGCGTTCATCCAGCAGTCGTCAATGCTGACGTATTGATAGCCCACGTCGGCCATGCCGCTGGCCACCATCGCGTCGGCGGCCTCTCGCATTGTTTTGTCGGTGACGCGGTCGTAGTGCGTGTACCAGTGGTTCCAGCCCATCGGCGGCGTGAGGTTGATCGTGTCGCTCGAGACGATCGTGAACGGGCGCGAGGATTCGCCTTTTGCGTTTTTGGCGCGCAGCGTGAGTTTGTATTCGCCGCGTTCGGGCGCCACGCCGCTGAGGATGCCGCCGGTCGCATCGAGTTTCAGGCTTGACGGAAGGCCTTCGGCGCTGAACGTCATTGGACGTTCGCCTGTTGCCGGCACACGATAGATGAATGGATTGCCCGGACGGCAACCATAGACTTTCGGGCCATTGACGCGCGGGGCGACCCCCGGTTTCGGCGTCAGGATGACGGCTTCTTCGCGCGGCGCCTCTGTGGCGACGGGCTTTGCGCCTGAAACCTCGAACTTCGCGTCGGCCAAGTCGGCATGATCGAAGTCCTTGCCGTCACCCGCCGAGTCGGCGATCAGGATCAGCGTCTTTTTCCCTTTCAAGTTCACCTCGATTTTTTTGGGCGCCTCGCCCGTCTTCATCACGCCGCTGTTGAAGACCTCCTGTCCATCGGCGATGAGTTTGAACTCGACCGTTCCCTTTTTGCCTTTGGTCCGGTCATCCACGCCGACGAAAGCGCTGAATTTATCGGCGCCGCCTTTCAGGTCAATATACATGACGCTTTCGGCGTGCGTGCCGACGCCATGCTCGAACGCCTGCCCACCGATGGAAATCGGGTTGTCCTGCACGCCCTTGTCCACAAGCGGCTGTCCCCAACCCGTGGTCATTTTCGTCAGGTCCAGCGATGAGAGCCAGACGGTTTCCGCGGCTGAAATGCGGGCTGGCGCTCCTATAAAACAAGCGGCGCCCAACAGCAGGATAGCTGCAATTTTTCGCAATGCCTGACAGCGTAACATATTTGATCTCCTGAGAATGGATTGAATTTTCCGTGAATCATTCCTACATGTGCGATAACCTCAGCGGATTTCCCAAAAGAAAATCCGTCGAGATGCGGCGGCAGGTGTTCAGATATCCCGTATCCACCTTGATCGCTTCGCGCTGCGCCTGGCGGAAGGCCTCGAAAGCTTCCGGCTTTTCGTCCAGGTGGTAAAACGCTTCGCCGATGCGCATATTTGTTACGACGCGTTCGCGGTTCAGAGCAAGGTCATTCACCGCCGTGCGATATTGCCGCAGACCTTCGAGCGCGCGCCGATTGCCCGTATTGGCGCGCCCTATGGCTGCGTTCAGTCGCTTGAGCGATTCGGTGGGAGACTTCATCGTAATGATCGCGCTCGTTGAAAGCGCGTCCGACACAGTCGCCGCCGCAGAGGCACTCGAGGCGCGGCCATCCGCGACTGTTTTGCTCCGCTCGTCTTTCCATGCCGTCAGGATTGCGCGTCCCTTGGCATAAAATTCCTGCCGGATGGGCGAGCCGGAAGACTGATATAAATCGGCGAAATCTTCTCCAGCCGCGTCGCTGAGAATCGCACAGAGGGTTTCATCGTCATTCAGACTGGCCGCCTGCATCCGCGGCTTGATTTGTTTTTCAACGTCTTGATAGGCGCGCAACGGCTGGATGCCGTTTCGCAGATATATAATCCACGGCGCCGCGCCGGGCGCGGAAGGTTTCTCTCCCCGTAAAACGGCCAGAACCGCTTTGGCGGTCGCTCCGGGAATCGCCAGAAAAGGAGCGGGATTCTGTCCGTGAACCGACTCCTTGCGGACCGCATAGACCCAGATTGCCATGAGATCGTCGTGACCGAAATCGAACGCATGAAGCAGTTCGTGGGAAAAAACACCCATCGGATTATCCGCGATCCAGCGCGTGCGGGCCAGGAGCATCATCGCAAGATTGATCCTGCCGCCGCCGTACGATCCCCCTACCGTTGGCGGAAGCACTGGATGAAAGGACACATTCAAGCGGTCCCATCGCGGCGCCTGCCCGACGAGCGCGCGGATTTTCTCATAGACGATTTCCGTGCCGCGGCCCAAGGCCTCCATCCTCGCCGCGACGGGCGCAGGACCTTCGAGATGAAAGTGCGCGGTTTCCGACTGGCTGAGCGCCGCCGCATTAATGCGCTTGGGAATGCCTGGACCCAAATCGCAATCTATTTGATAGGTGAGTTTCGCCGCCTTGTCAGGAGACAAATCGGATGCGATCTCGTTGCTGAAACGCCCAAGATCACTTTTGAAATCTGCGACCGTCTCTTCGCCGCAGAAGACGCGCATAGTGAATGGCGCCGGCTTTCCCGAGGCGTTCTGCAGCGCCGTCAGGAAATGGCCATTCGCATCGCTGGCAGCCAGGCAGGCCAGCAAAACGTTTTTCTTCAATTCGAAAGACTTCCGATGTTCTTGAAACATCACCGCCGTCGAAGGCGAGTCCAAAATAAAATTGAACGATTGTCCGGCGGATAATTCATGAGGCGCAGGGCCGTAAATGAAACGCGATTGCCCTGTATTGATCGTGTAATCCATTTCGACCGTTCCCGGCGTCATCGTCAACGTCGCGCCAGGCCGTGTTTCAAAATCACAACGCAGAGGGCCGCTGGAGCGATAATAGACCGAAACGCGCGCGGATTTGATCTCGGGCAATAAACGCGGCGGCGCAAAACGGATTGTGGATTGCTGGCGGTCCATTGGACGGATCGAAATGCTGCCGGAAGACACCAGCATCTCGCGCGAAACCATCCACGCCTCCTCCGGCGATTTATGTCCGGCAGCCAGGAGCGCCAGCCAAGGGTCGCCATTCGATTCCACCGTGATGCGGCGATTCTTGGTTGGCCCCAGCGAACTGAAAGACAGTTCGGCGCCAAGGCGGCGGTCCATGAGAAAAACAGATTCGGCTTCTCCGGCGTCTTCGAATGACAGCGCGAGTTCCGAGGTGGGGCGGAGCGTCAGTTGCTCGATGGGCTGTTCCACTTTTAGATCGCGCTTGACCATGAACACGCCGCGGCCTTCATGGCTTTTTGCATAAGCGGAAGGGCTGTAGGCCACCACCGTCCAGAGGCCGGATGAAAGGTCCAGATTCGCTTTTCCACTGCGATCGGCGCCCGCCCATTCCTCCGCCAAAGGCGCCCGCAAGCCGTATTCCATGCAATAGGCGGCGATGCGCGCGCCCGTGACCGGCTCGCCGCGCGCATTCATGACCATTATATCAAGGCGCGCCGGAGCGGATTGCCGGGCGCCACCCGCGGGCGCCGAAGATAGCACGGCGGGATTTTTTATGCCGGGCAGCAGCTGGGATAGCTCGGCGTCATCCAGTTGAATATTTTTATAGGCCTCAAGAAAAGCGGCGATTTTTTTATATTCCTCCGCCGGACCCGGCTTTGTTTCGGTTTCGGCTGCCTTGCGCACAAGGTCCAGGACTTTTGTATCGAAAGCGTCATTGGCGGTGCGGACGGCCACTTGGCGGGCGCGGCCATTGGATGACGCAAGCAGCGTTTGCAGCGCCGCTGTGCGTTCTGTCGTCGGCAGCGAAAGGAGCCATTCGCGCGTTTCGGCCGGCTTCTGGGCCGCGCGCGAAACGAGATCGCCGGGAGGCGCGGCATTGGCCGATAAAACTGCAAGCGCGAAAATCATGGCGGCCAATAAATGCCAGCTGCCATAAAAAGCGCAGGCGCCTAATCCGCTGGGCGTCGAAGCTGCGAAGGCGCAGGCGGCGGACGCTAACGGGCCGGCTGCCAAGCCTGCATTATTGCTGATTTTTTGTCTCACCATGGCGGTATGCGATGATCCTCACTTTTTCTCGGGTGACCAGGCCTTCATCTATCATTGTGTCCAGTTCCGGCAGGAACGCATCAATCCGCTCGGTTTTGTCCACGATTTCGATAAGGACCGGCAAGTCTTCGGACAATCGCAGAATCTTTGCCGTGTGAATGCGGCTGTGCGCGCCGAATCCCAGAACGCCATGGAACACGGTCGCTCCCGCCATACCGCGTTTGCGCGCCAGCTCCACGATCACTTCGTAGAGCGGCCGTCCGTGATATTTATCGCTTTCGCCAATAAAGATGCGAACCAGTTCGGCTTCGTCCGGGAGAATCATAGAATGTGCCTTTTTGGAATTTTGCGTGACCAACCATGTTGGCACTGAGCTTGGTCTCAAGGAATGCTGGCAAGTTTTTTGACGAATTCAATAAAGCCTTGGAAGTACGCAATTGTAGCCGGGCTGATCCAGTCATTATCGGAAATGGAAACGGTATTGGTTCTACCAGGTTTAAGAATGCTTACAGCAGCGGCGATAACGGCCTTTTCGTTATCATAGCGCGCCCAATGTTTCTTATCATTCGCATCAAAATTCTTAACGAAGCTCTCGGCCTTCTCAACATGCTTGGGATATGCAACGCGACCGCTGGGAATTAAAAGCGTTTCGAGAACACCTTGATTGATGTTATCCGGCAAAACGAAGCATCCGGTTCTGATGCCGCTTGTTTGAACTTGGCCGGCTTCATCCGGGAAATCAGGAAAAAATCTTTTGTATGACGCCGCATATTGCTTTGCAACAACATCCGGAGCGAAATGATCCGCGTCTGCGACAATCCCAAATGCCGCGATCTTTTCTCTGTATTCTGGATTGTTTTCAAAAAAATAGGGAACTGCTCTTTTTATCTCTTCTGTTCCGCCAGGAGCGTAAACGACAATATAAAGGATGTCCTTATCCTCAATGCGATGCAATATTTGGGGCACAGGCATGGGCGCGTAAAGGTCATCCTTGAAGGGAAATTTTGGAATCAACTTCGTCCAAAATTCCGGCCATTGACTCTTCTCGCCTGGCATTAATTTGAAATTCAGAAAAATTCGAAGCGCCTTTACCACAAATGCCTGATCGCTTCGCCCCTCAACAGCGATGAGAACATGGCGTTCGGGCATCATCTTATCTCCAGGCCAAGGGTACTGCGCGCACTCATCAGATTGGCGGTATCCATACGGACGGACTTGGTTATTTCTGCAGAGGGACGTAGGCGATAAACCACAAGATCATCTGAGCGCTCATTATGGATCGCCTCAAGAATTGCATCAATCGCTTCGAGGCTATGGGTTGTGGCAAACAGCTGGACATTCAGGGAACGACATGTATCAACTAGCCATGCGAAGAGCTCGCGCAAGGCGGTATAGTGAATGAAAGTTTCCAGTTCATCAATTAAAAGCACGCCTCCTGAGACCGAAGTAAGGGACAATGCGATAGCTAAAGCCCGGCGGACGCCATCGCCTAAAACACTGACAGGGGAAAGACCGTGTTGGCCATGATCTACATAAAGTACTGGAACATTGCCGGAAGGAGACAATATTTTAATCGCACGGATTCCCGGATCTGCTTTATTAAGGGCCTCGATTAAAGGCGCTGTCCCACCCGCTTTCTCTAATTCTGTTAGTTGCTTAAACTGCAGCTGATATAGCCGATGATTGAACGGAGAGATAAATGATATCGGAAGCGCAGGCATGGTGGAATTGGTTTGGGAATAAAACGGAGTGCTTTCGCTAATCACAAACTGATGGCTATAAACTTTGACTCTCTCTGCGGATGAAGATCCACTAGAGAAATCAACCGCTGTGCAGTTCAAGTCCAAATTAATGGCGCGTGTGTCGCTTGGCAACTGGCTCTCTTCTTCTGCCACCTCTTGTTCTGGAGATTCAGGTCCACCGTTTCCCAGCTTGATCAACTCCTTGAAGTGAGCAGATAGCTCTCGCATAGGGAATTTTCCATCGCTCTTGATGAGGATATCACCATGAGAAAGCTCTTCTGCAGGAATATCATTAGGTCTTGGGAAAAGCCATTTAAGGAGCTCCACAATCGAAACACGCGAGAATTTTATTTCTCGGTTACGGGCAAAATCTATCCATTGCGTAAGTGAAAGAATCATATCACCCGGCCCGTTATCAGGCCAATAAAAAAACAGGCTAGTCCGCCGATGTTCTGCATGGCCGCGTTTCCCAGCGCCCATGTC
This sequence comes from Candidatus Sumerlaeota bacterium, assembly GCA_026398575.1. Next base: position 7,194 of record JAPLSP010000118.1, read on the forward strand.
CATTCCGCGTCCCGCAGCAGGTTGCCTGTTTCCAGGGCGTAAGCGGAAAAGGTTGTGAATCCACCCATGAAGCCAACCAGGATGATGGTGCGCGCCCCAACGCCCCAGCCCAGGCGCGACTCGAAGACGGACCATGCGAATCCCGCCAGAAAACACCCCGTCAGATTGACCGCCAGCGTTCCCCAGGGGAATCCCGAGGAGCCGGATAGCTTCTGCGCCCAACCGGACAGGCCGTATCGCGCCAGCGTGCCAACGCCTCCCGCGACAGCCAATAGCGCAAGTTTTTGCCACATTTTAGCCTCGACCTCCTGGACAGGACATAATACAACATTGCCGCAAGCGATAGAGACTCACAGCGCAGCTTTGACAGAATAATGAAAAACAGAATGATTCTGTCTTTCATTATTCTGTCAAACTGATCTGGAGGAGCATGCGCGTCTTCCCGCCGATGTTGTCCAAACGAGGGCCGCAAAATAAAGCGAAATCATCCGAGCGCAATTTTCGCTTGATTTCAAGGCTTGAAATGAGGTCAAATTATAGGCCATAAGGTTGGCGCGGCGAGAATGAAGGAGAGACGCAAAGCGTCTGCTGCGCATTAGTCTTGAAAGAGGAACTATTTATGCAAAACAAGCCCCGCATCATGATTGTGGATGACGATCCGGATTTGGGAGATCTGATCGAAACTGCGCTCGAGGACAACTTCGAGACAATCTCGGTTCTTGGGGGACGCGAGGCCTTGGAGCAGGCTCCCGAATATGAGCCGGATTTATTTATCGTGGATATTATGATGCCGATCATGTCCGGTTGGGAATTGATCGAGTTTTTGCGCACGGATGCGCGCTGGCGCTCGAAACCCATTGTGGTCCTGACGGCCAAAGACTCGCGCGAAGACATGAAAAAAGGCTATGAATTGGGCGCGAATATTTACCTGACCAAACCGGTTTCGATCGAGAGGCTTCTGAAAAACCTGAGTTTGCTCGAACGCGAAGAGACGCTGAAAAACAGCGTAAAAACGCTTTCCATCCAGGAAGTACGAAAGATCGAAGCGCGCCGGCGCCAGGGCGTTCCCACTCCGGAACCTTCCGTTCAGATTCTCCCGGCGCAAAAGCTCCCCGCCAAGCCCGAGCAACCGCCCGTGGTCAAACCGCCCCAGAAGCCGGCGGCCAAACCGTCGCGCGTCGAACCCATATTTGATCAAGAGCAGGAAGAGTCACAAGACGGCGTCAATGATCCTTTCGGCAGCGTGGACCATGTTTATGATCCTTCCTTGGGCATGGATACGCCTCTTGAAGAGGCGGAGGAGGAATCGGACGAGGCGGAGTACAAGGAACTGGGCGATGTCCCGCGCATTCTGGTGGCGGATGATGATGAAGAGATTCTGAATACGATTCGCGAGATGCTGGGGGATCGCTATGAGTTGCTGCTGACCCGTGACGGCCTCGAAGCGATGCAGAAAACCAATAAATATAAGCCGGACATTTTTATCATTGACGGCATGATGCCGCGCATGTCGGGATTTCAGTTCTGCGACGCGGTGCACGCGACGGAAGGCTTTCGCAACGCCTGGATCATTTTCATGTCCGCGCGCTCAACGGCCAAAGACCGCCAATATATCAAGACGCTGCACGTCACGCGCTTCCTGGCCAAGCCGTTTGAACCCGAGGAGCTCAACAAGGCTATTGACGGGGTTGTGAAGGATCCTTTGTTCCGTATTCGCAAGGACCGGCCTACGTGGAAGTCGGTGTTGATCGCCGAGCGGGACATGATTTTTCGCGGACGGCAAAAGCCGCGCTCAGGCGGAAAACTCAACGAAAGCCGCCGCAAAATCAAATCCATGCTCCATACCAAGCCGGAAGAATAAGAACGTCGCCGGACGCCGGGCAGGGGTAGGCGCCGGACGCCGGACCGCACTAATGGACTTGGCTTAATAGTGCGGTCCGGTGTCCGGCGCCTACCACGGTCCGGCGTCCGGCGCCTACCACTGCCCGCTTTTCAACATGAAGATACTCTATCTCTCCCAGCGCCTTCGGACCCATGCTCTGACGGGAGGCGGAATGTATGACGCGCGCGCCTTCCAGTGGCTGCGCGAGCGGCATGACGTTTTTCTGATCGGCGATCCGGCTGTCCAGGGCGCCGCAATGGCGGGAAGATCGGCCCCCGACGCATCCAAGGGCTTCGAACATTCCGGGCAAGGGCGGGGCGGCAGGGGCGGGCGATGGCTTCGGGCGTTGCGCGATTGCTTAATTGGCGGCGTCTGGTCTTTTTGTCCGGATTACGATCGCCGCGTTGAGATGGCGCTCGAACGCGAAGCGGCGCGCGGCGGCTATGATGTTATCTGGGCTGACGGCTATTATTGTGCGCCTTATTTGCGCCGCGCGCGCGGGCTGCCTTCCATTCTTATGACGCGCGACAGCCAGACGCGCTATCATCGTTTGCGTAGGCGGATTCATCCTTCGCTCATCGGCGCCTTGAATGAGCGGAGGATGGCTTGGTTTGAGAAACGGTTTTATCCGCTGGCTTCGCGCGTGGTTTTTCTCAGCGAGCAGGACGCGCAATTTCACCGAAGCATGGACAGCGCCAGCCGATGCGTTGTTTTTCCGGCGGCGGTGGACACGCCGAGTTCCGAGTTCCGGGCTCCGGGTTCCGGGTTCCGAGTTCCGAGTTCCGAGTTGCGAATTCTTTTTACCGGGGCGATGGACTATGAGCCGAATAGCGACGCGGTGATTTGGTTTTCGTGTGAAATCATGCCGTTGATCTTGCGCGAGGCGCCGGAAGCCGAGTTTATCGTCGCCGGACATTCGCCGGGCGCCAATATCAAAGCACTGGAAAAACATGGAAAAATCCGCGTTCTGGGTTTTGTCGAGGATTTGCGTTCGCTGATGAGCGAGGCGCCGGTCTTTGTGTCTCCGTTACGATTTGGTGCCGGCGTCAAGACCAAGATGCTCGAAGCGATGGCGATGGGCAAAGCCATTGCCGCAACGCCCCTGAGCAGCGACGGTATCGCGGCGCGCGACGGCGAAGAAATGCTGTTCGCCGAAAAGCACGATGATTTCGCGCAGGCCGTTCTCAGGCTTCTTGGCGATTCCTCATTGCGCGATCGGCTCGGCGCTGCTGCACGCCAAGCCGCTCTGGCCCATCACACCTGGGAGCGCTTCTTCGAGGCGATGGAGCGGCTGCTTAAGGAAACGGCACAATAACTGCAAACATTCAATATCCAATATCCAACATCCAACATCCAACATCCAACAGAGAATTTCCAATTTCCAACAGAGAATGTCCAATTTCCAACAGGGAATTTCCAATTTCCAACAGGGAATTTCCAATTTCCAACAGGGAATTTCCAATGTCCAAGGGAAATCCTTGTTGGGAATTGGGAATTCCCTGTTGGAAATTGGACATTGATTAATGACCTTCTTCAGGTGGCGGCGGATTGTCGAAAGCGGAATAGCCTTTGGGAGAAGCCGGCATTGCAGTGTGGTTTATGAGTGGAGCGGTTGGCGCGGTCACTGCAACGGGCTTGCCTGCTGGCGCTTGCGCGGTAGCGGCGGCAGGTTTGCCGGAGGGCGCCGGCGCGCTGGCGACCATGACGCCGGAAATGGCGTATTTTTGTTTGAGGTAATTGAATACGGTTTCGCGTTCCGGCTCGCTGAGCACACGCTTGAACATCAGGATTTCCGCCACGTCCCCTTTCCAGTTGCGATTATGATTGGGCGTTGAGAGATTGAAGCTCGCAAATGTTTTTGCCTGGGACGCGATGGCGTGAATGATATGCGGAACGTCGTTCGCAATGGCGTCGGACTTCGAGCCATTGAGGCGCAATTCGCCGCCGGCCATGAAGTCGTTATTTTGCGCGCCCTGATTTCCGCGATAACTTGACCCGCTATTAAGGCGGATGTTCAGGCCATCCTGTCCGTTGGAGAGCAATCCCGCCAGATTCGGCCCCCCGGCGGCCGCCGTCACGACGGCGAATATCTCCTGGGCTTGCAGATTGGCGGGCGCCCTTTCCATATAGGCGCTGGTCCCGTTGAAGGCCAGCGCAGGTTTGCCATTGATTTTTTTGCTGCGATAAAGGGGCTGGTCCGCTGCGCTGTCTTGCTTGAGGCTGGCGCCGGCGCTGGATTTATCCGTCCATTTCGGCAGCGGCGCGCCGTCGGCGGGCTCGCCCGTCGCTGCGCTGCCATCGCCATTGATATCCGATGCATCCAGGTAGAGCGACAGGCTTCCCTTCAGACCGGCCGGGAGTTCGCTTGCCACAGCGGAGGGCGCAGAAACCGAAGGAGCGGTGGCAGGAGGCGCTGATTTGGAAGGGGCGGAGACAGAAGGCGCTGAAACGCGAGGCGTTGCAGCCGGAAGCGCTGAAACAACCGGAGATGAAACTGCGGGCGCTGAAACTGCCGGCGCCGAGACCGCGGGCGTTGGTTTGGCGGCAACCGGAGCTGAGGCTTGGACTGAAACCGGCGCGATAGTATCGGGAGCGGTCATACCGTATTTCGCCATGAGATAGCGCGTGACGACATTCCGCTCTTCGGCGCTCAGCACGTGATTGATCATGACTACTTCCGCAATCATGCCTTTCCAGCAACGCCTTCCTTGTCCCGCTGTTGTCGAGAGGCGGAAATCGGCGAAGGTCTTGTTCTCCGCGGCGATGGCGTCAATCAGATGGCAGGCGCCCGGCTTGAATGCGTCCGATAGCGCGCCATTGATGAGCATTTGACCGCCGCCCGTAAGGAAATCGGCGCTATCCGCGTCTTTATTTCCCCGGTATTTAGGATCGTCGTTGTAGCGGCGGATGCAGAGTTGATCCTTGCCGTTGGACAGCAGTCCGGTCAGGAGGGGCGCATCCCGGCTCATCGTAACGACGGCGATGATTTCGCGAACGGCAAGGTTGGCTCCGAGGCGTTCCATCGTTTGGCTTGCGCCGTCGAACTCGAGCGCCGGCTTGCCGTTAAGCCCGCGCGCGCGGTAAACCGGCTGTTTATCTTTCGTGCGCTGCGCGAGATCGGCCTTGGCGCCGGATGTATCAGCCCAAATTTCGACCGAGGCGCCCTCGGCCGGCTCGCCGCTATCGGGCTTGCCGTCGGCGTTGACGTCCGAGGCGTCCAGGTGCAAGACGACTCCTTGCAGCTGCGCCTGCGCCGGAGCGCCGTTCCATACTACGCCGCATAAGGCCGACATGATGATGATCAAAGGCGCCGCCCGATGAAGCCAGGATAACGATCTCGCTTTCATTATCTTTCCTTCTGATCTAAAAAACAAATTCGCGGTTTTTGAATTACTCTTCTCGAAACAGATTGAAAATTTATCGCATATTGTGGCAGAAAAGCAAGCGGGTTTGTGGCAATGGCTTTGTGGCAATGGCAGCAGGGGGGCGCATCCCGGCTTTTGGCTTGGCGCCGAATGGTAGGCCGTTCCGCTCCGTCGGACGGCCATCGCGCGCCAAGGCCGTCCGACGGAGCGGAACGGCCTACCATTCGG